>JAIVFU010000260.1 GCA_020829485.1 Nostoc sp. CHAB 5834
GGAACCTTGATGTGTTGGAAATGGCTCATGGCGGCGCATCCTGTGAGAACTGACATTGAACGGTATCGGACGGAGATGCCCGGAAATGACGGCCCCTGTCCGTGAGGGCCCTGCCTGGCCCACGCAGGCACAGGCGCGACGGGTGTAGCCAAGGGAGCTGGCCCGAAAGATTCTAATGAGAAATATTTCAGCGCCAGCGCTTGCCCACGCGCCAGCCGCTGCTATCGTTACATCGTGGCTGCGCAATGGTGCGCGCCGCCTTGAACGCAAGTAATTACTGGAAACGGCACATATATGAAAAAACTCCTCGCTGTACTGGTGACTGGTCTGTGCGCTGCAGGTGCGTTTGCACAGGCACCGGCAACGACGCCCGCCCCTGCTACCGCTCCCGTCATGGCGCCAGCCGCCGCGCAGCCCATGGCTGCTGCACCTGTCGTGAAGGCCAAGGCCACGAAGGCAACCAAGGCGACCAAAGCCACCACGGCCAAAACCGCCAAGAAAAAGACCCACAAGAAGGTTGCGAAAAAGAAGACTGCCCAGCGCGCAGCCTGATCGCCAGGCCTGCTGCAGCGGCAGGCCCGGAGCAGCCAGCCCTCCAACGCCCGCAGCCGCGGGCGTTTTGCTTGGTGACCGGGCCGGCGGCAACCACGGCAGCACCTCCGCAAATGCCACTGTGGCTCGCGGCACGATCTGCGCCCGCACAAGGCACACTGTGCTCCCGTGCGTAAGATGGCACAGCCCTTTCACCGTGTTTTCCTTGAGGATATAGAGCAATGATCCCGATTTTTGCCTGGCATGCACCGATGGCCAGCGCCGGCGCCCTGCTGTCGCGCTGGGCTCTGGGCCTGGCCACCCTGGCGTGCGCCGCGGCTGCACCCGCTGCCGCCCAGGACGCGCCACAGATGTCCCTGCCGCGGCTGGAACTGACCGCAGGCTTTCACCGCATTGACGCGCAGGTGGCGTCAACGCCCCAGGCACGCCAGACCGGGCTCATGCACCGCAAGGAAATGCCGCAGCACGAAGGCATGCTCTTCGTCTTCGAGCAGCCGGCCGTCCAGTGCTTCTGGATGAAGAACACGCTGATCCCGCTGACGGCAGCCTTCGTGGATGACGACGGGACCATCGTGAACCTGGAAGACATGAAACCGCAGACGCTGGATTCGCACTGCTCTGCCAAACCCGTGCGCTACGTACTCGAAATGAACAAGGGATGGTTTGCACAGAAAAACGTGAAGCCGGGCAGCAAGCTGGCAGGGAGCGTGTTCCAGCGCAAGCCGTGACGCGCCGAATCCGTCGCGGCGTTGCACCGGGCAGCATGCCTGCCGCAGCGTCCTGCCGGTATCGGACCTGCCCATGAAAAAGACGGCCCTCAGGCCGTCTTTTTTTATCTCAGTCGCTTACAACAGGTAGCGCCAACGCTGCGCGGCGCTACTGCCGCTTGCAGCCGCCAGAATCAGGCGAAATTGGCTTCAGCAAACTTCCAGTTCACCAGCTTGTCGAAGAAAGTCTCGACGAACTTGGGGCGCTGGTTGCGGTAGTCGATGTAGTAGGCGTGTTCCCAGACATCCACGGTCAGCAGAGCCTTGTCGGCCGTGGTCAGAGGCGTGCCTGCAGCGCCCGTGTTCACGATGTCCACGCTGCCGTCAGCCTTCTTGACCAGCCAGGTCCAGCCAGAACCGAAGTTGCCCACGGCGCTCTTCACGAACGCTTCGCGGAACGCCGTGTAGCTGCCCCACTTGGCGTTGATCGCTGCAGCCAGCGCGCCCGATGGCTCGCCGCCGCCCTGAGGGGCCATGCAGTTCCAGAAGAATGTGTGGTTCCAGATCTGGGCTGCGTTGTTGTAGACGCCGCCGCTGGACTTCTGGACGATTTCTTCCAGCGACATCGACTCGAACTCGGTGCCCTTTTGCAGGTTGTTGAGGTTCACCACATAGGCGTTGTGATGCTTGCCATGGTGGTACTCCAGCGTTTCCTGGCTGTAGTGCGGAGCGAGCGCGTCGATGGCGTAGGGCAGCGGGGGAAGGGTATGTTCCATGGTGTGGTTTCCTCGTGGTTTGAAATCGGCGCCTGCCGCGGCGGCAGGATGGTGGTCTGGTGGCCGCAGGGCAAAGGCGCATTGTAGGAACATCGGGGAGGCCCTGCATCAAAGGCCTTTGTGCCTGCGCTGGCGCTGCAGGAGACAGGCACGCAGGATCAGAGCAGCCGCGCCTGTCGGGCCACGGTCACGTCCAGCGTTCCGTCGGCCAAAGTGGCCTTGAGCGCATCGCCAGGGCCGGCCTGCCCCGCGCTCACCACGGCACGGCCGGAGCTGTCGGTCAGCATCGCATAGCCGCGCTGCAATACCAGGCGCGGGTCCAGCAGGCCCAGCCGCAGTTCAGCGCGTTCCATCCGCTCGGCCTGCGCTCGCAGGCGCTGCTGCAGGGCCTGCGTCAGCGTACTGGCCACGACAGCTTGCGCATGCTGCTGCCGCTGCATGCGCAGGTGCACGGCGTGGCGCATGCGCTGGGCAAGCCTCGCCAGCTGCAGGTGCTGGCGGCCGGCCAACGAGGAAGGCCTGCCAAGGCGAGCGGCTACCTGGTCCAACCGCTGGGAGCGCGAATCCACCTGCCGTTGCACGGCGTCTTCCAGGCGGCTGCCCAGCAGGTTCAGCGCCCGCAGCCAGACATCCCGTGGCTGGGCTACCAGTTCTGCGGCTGCCGTGGGGGTGGGCGCGCGGAGGTCAGCGCAGAAATCGGCAATGGTGAAATCCGTTTCGTGCCCCACCCCGCACACCAGCGGCACAGGGCTCTGAACAATGCTGCGCGCCAGGCGCTCGTCGTTAAACGCCCACAGGTCCTCGATCGAGCCGCCGCCACGCACGAGCAGGATGACGTCGATGGCCGGAATCTGCGTCAGATCGGCCCCTGGCGCTTGTGCCTGCTGGGCCATGTGATACAACTTTGATAGCGAAGCCACCAACGATGCCGGGGCACCTGCACCCTGAACAGGCGTTGGCACCAGCACCACCGGAATATGGGGAACCCTGCGGCGCAGCGCGGTCACCACGTCATGCAGCGCTGCGGCCCCCAACGAAGTGACCAGGCCGATCCCCCGCGGCTGGAGGGGCAACGGCCGCTTGCGGGCGGGATCAAACAGCCCTTCGGCCTCCAGGCCGGCTTTGAGTCGCAAAAACTGCTCGAACAGGGCGCCCTGCCCGGCCCGCTGCATGCTTTCGACGATGAATTGCAGGTCTCCGCGGGCTTCGTACACGCCCAGACGTCCCCGCAACTCCACCAGTTCACCGTCTCTCGGCGAAAAGTCAAGCAGCAGGGCGGCCCGCCTGAACATCGCACACCGCAGTTGCCCGTTGGCATCCTTGACGGTGAAGTAACAATGACCACTGGCTGCGCGCGAGAAGCCCGTAATCTCCCCGCGGACCGCAACGGGATTGAATCGCGCCTCCAGCGCATCAGCAATGGCGCGGCACAGCGCGCCAACTTCCCACACGCGCGGCGTCAATGCTGGGTTTTGCAGCTCAGGCATGAGGCTTCACGCGCTTCCGGGCGCCGCTGCGTGATCCACTACTCCACAGATGGACGGAAGCGGCAGACGGGGCCAGCTCCAACGCAAATATCCCGCCAAAAGCACGGAAATACGTGCAACCCGTTGATTTATAACGATTTTTCATTGCCTTTTTTTTCATCAATCTGTTGCAAGCACGGCGTGGCGCCGGTTTGGGGGCCATGAGCACCCAGTTGCCCACAAAGTTATCCACAGTTTTTGTGAGTCCACAACGATGCCGGATTCGAGCCTGGCAAGGTAACTGTTTGTGACGCGGGTGACAGTGCAAGCTGGGCCATAATCGCCGCTGCCCTTCTAGTGCCCCGGAGAGAGATTTGCTGTCCATCATACAAGCCGCTGGCTGGCCCATCTGGCCCCTGATCGCATGTTCCGTGCTCGGAATGGCACTGATTTTCGAGCGCTTCGTGGCCCTCAAGACGTCCCGGGTCGCCCCCCCGAAATTGCTCGACGAAGCCATCACGGTTTCCTCGCGATCGGTCCCCACCCCTGATGTGGTCAACCAGCTGGCACAGAACTCAGCCCTGGGTGAAGTGCTGGCCACCGGGCTTCGCACACTCAACAGCAACCCGCAGTGCAGTGAAGCGGACTTGCGCGCTGCCATGGAAGGCGCCGGCCGTGCTGTGGCCCACCGGCTCGAAAAGTATCTGGCTGCATTGGCCACCATTGCGTCGGCGGCGCCGCTGCTGGGCCTGCTGGGTACCGTCATCGGCATGATCGAGATCTTCGGTTCGCAGACCGGCACGGGGGGCGTAGGCCAGGCGGTGGGCGGCGGCAACCCGGCGCAGCTGGCGCACGGGATCTCGATTGCGCTCTACAACACGGCCTTCGGACTCATCGTGGCCATTCCGGCGCTGATTTTCTGGCGGTACTTCCGCGCCCGGGTCGATGCCTACCTGCTGACGCTGGAACTGGCTTCAGAGCAATTCGTGCGCCATATCCTGCGCCACCGCAAGGCCCGCTGAGACACCGGCTGGCACTGGCCCGTACCCTGTCGCAGGGTCCCATGTCCGCGCAACAGAACATCTGCCATGAACTTCAGCCCCCGCCCCAAGGATGAGCCCGAAATCAACCTCATCCCGTTCATCGATGTGCTGCTGGTCATCCTCATCTTCCTGATGCTGACCACGACGTACAGCAAGTTCACCGAGCTGCAACTCACCCTGCCGGTGGCAGATGCCGAACAGCAGCGTGACCACCCCAAGGAAGTGATCGTCGCGGTCGCTTCGGACGGTCGCTATGCCGTCAACAAATCCACCGTGGAAGGCAAAAGCGTGGACGCGGTGGCCCAGGCGCTGAGGGCCGCGGCTACCGCCGGTGCAGGCACGGTGATCATCATCAGCGCCGACGCGATGTCGCCGCACCAGTCGGTGGTGACCGTCATGGAGGCCGCACGGCGCGTGGGCCTCACACAGATCACCTTTGCCACGCAGTCGTCCGCAGGTGCGCGGGCGGCGAACGGCCGTTGACCCGCGCATGGTGGCGCGGTGACCGCTGCCCAGCCGCCGCAGCGGCCTGCTGAGCCGGCCCCTTCGCGCGGCGGGCATCTGCAGGGCTGGTTGCAACGAAGCTGGCGAAAACGCGGCCCTGGCGCCCTGGCGCTGTGGCCTGTTGCACTGCTCTACGGCGCAGTGGTGGCGGTTCGCCGCAGGCTTTACCGCAGCGGACTTCTGGCGTCCGAACATCCCGGCAGGCCTGTCATCGTCGTGGGCAACGTGATTGCGGGCGGTGCAGGAAAGACTCCGGTAGTGATTGCCCTCGCCCGGCACCTGCAGTCGCGCGGGCTGCGGCCCGGTGTGATCTCAAGAGGTTACGGGCGCCAGTCGCGTGCCTGCATGGCCGTGCTTGCCGACAGTACGGCGCAAGAAGTTGGCGACGAGCCGGCGCTCATCGCCCGCAGCTGCCCGGGGCTGCCCGTGTTTGTGGCCGTACAGCGCATCGAGGCGGCCAGGGCGCTGCTGTCAGCCCATCCCGACACCGATGTCATTCTGTGCGATGACGGCCTGCAGCACCTGGCGCTGAAACGGGATCTGGAAATCTGCGTGTTCAACGCCGACGGGACCGGCAACGGTTTTCTACTGCCCGCGGGTCCGCTGCGGGAGCCATGGCCACGTCCGGTGGGGTTTGTGCTGCATGCGGCCGCCCTCCCCCCGGCCGGGACTTCATCGCCCGCGTTTGGCACCCGGCGAAGCCTAGCTCCCTGGGCAGTGCGCTCCGACGGACAGCACATCGCGATCAGGGAGCTGCGGGGCCGCCCGGTGCATGCCGTGGCCGCCGTGGCGCAGCCTGAAGTGTTCTTTGAAATGCTGCGTGCGGCAGGGCTCACGCTTGCACAGGCTGAAAGCCTGCCAGATCACTATGATTTTGATAGCTGGGAGGCATTATTCGGCGAGCGCTACAGCATCATTTGCACCGAAAAAGACGCTGTGAAGCTCTGGCGACGGCACCCGCACGTGCTGGCGGTGCCACTGGTTCTGGACATCGACGATGGCTTCTTCAAAGCCTTGGACATCGCCGTTGATCAGTGTCTGGCGTCTGCCACGGGCCAGCTTGGCACTCCACGCGGCTGATTTGTCCGCACCCGGCTTCGCCAGTCCTTTGGCGCCTGCGGGGCCGCAGGCTGCGTGGCCGCAAGCTGCGTGGCTGGTCGGCAGATGCCTGCAGCGCTGCGGATGCGAATCCGGGTCCCGCCGGGGGACATCACGATCACCCACCGGCCAGGCAC
>JAIVFU010000262.1 GCA_020829485.1 Nostoc sp. CHAB 5834
TCGCCACCATCTGTATAAGTCGATGCGTAGTAATCAGAAATAGAAGGAAATGTAGCCTCCGGCTTATTCAGATACGGAATGGCTTTATGGACGGGGGTTTCACAAGCAGCTAATGAGACGGCGGCCATACCAAATCCCATCACTTTCAAAAAATCACGGCGCTTGGTGTCAGAACCACCCAGCAGACCGTCCAGGTCATTCGAGGATTCATTCGGGACTGGGTTCGCAAACTCGCTGTTAGCATTCTTAACAAACGTAGCGTCGTTGCGTAGTTCCTCAACCCCTTTCCAATACCGTTTAGTTGTATTTTCCATGCGTGGCATTTGTAAATGAATAATGGCAAATGTGTAATGAACAATGAATCAATTGCTTACGCAGAAACTCATTATACATTGTTCATTATTCATCAAATTAATAGTGGCATTTAGAACACTCCAGACCGCCGATATTGGCTACTTTAAGCGGTTCTTTACTCTCCTTCCTGTGTAAAGCGACAAGCTTGTCATAGTACGCATTGTCTTTGGTGTTGACCTCCGTTTTCCGGTGGCAGTCAATACACCAACCCATCGTCAGCGACGAGCGCTGTTCTACAACTTCCATCTTCTCAATTTCGCCGTGGCAGGTCGTGCATTGTACGTTACCTACGTTTACGTGCTGAGCGTGGTTGAAATAAGCCAGGTCAGGCAGATTGTGAACACGTACCCACTCAATGGGACGATTCTGCTCAATGGCCGCATAGATCTTCTGAATTTCCGGCGACTCCTTCTTGATTACACCGTGGCAGTTCATACAGATGTTAGCCGCCGGAATCGTAGCCGATTTGCCTTTGTTCACGCCTGTATGGCAGTAGTTACAATCAATTTTGTACTGTCCCGCGTGGAGCTTGTGCGAATAAGCAATAGGTTGCTTCGGCGCATAGCCCTGCTGAACCCCGACGCTGTAGGCACCGTCGATGGTAGCCTTCGTCACGACCAGTAGAAAAATCCAGATAACGATGGAACGAAGGGTTGGATTATTGAAAGCCCCGGTCAGGCCTTCCTTCAGCCGCTGGCTGAACGCGGCCGGTGCCTGTGTGCCATCGGCAGCACCCACAGGCGTTACCGCTTTCGATAAGATCGTTACGATAATCAGCAGCACACCAAGTACCAGCAACATTACCACCAACAACGCTACCAGTACGAACGTGAACAGTTCTGAAGGGCCAGCACTCGACGCACCACCGTTTTCGGCAGATGCACCACCGCCACCTCTTTCCTGTGCCGCACCAGCACCACCAACTATTGCCTGA
Source organism: Nostoc sp. CHAB 5834 (assembly GCA_020829485.1). The sequence continues at coordinate 1,289 of JAIVFU010000262.1, forward strand.
GCAGGCGCACTAGCCTCATCGATGTAGGCTAATATACCGTCAATGTCAGCGTCGGTCAAGTTAGGGAAGTTCGACATCTGAATCTTCTGGTACTTGTTAAATACCTGCACAGCATACGGCTCTCCGCTTGCAATAACAGCGCTGGAATTGCGGATCCATTTGTACAACCAGTCTTTACTAGGTGCCCGCTGCTGAATATTTTTCAATCCTGGTCCGACCACCACTTCCTCAGTCACTGCATGGCACTGAGCGCAGTTGTTTGTAAAAAGGAGTTTGCCTTTCTCAGCGTCTCCCCCACCAGCCGCGGCCGGAGTTGCAGTGGCTGGTCCTCCACCACCTGCTGCGGTAGAATCCTGTGCCGTAACTTGGCCGCTGTTTAACAACAGCGCCAATGATAGACTCACAGCCCCCCAAAGCTTGGATAAGCGACTCATTTTGTGAAATTTATTTATCGAGTTGATCAACATAATTACCGCTGAATTATCATTGGCCCACAAAAGTACGACACGATTGCTGGATAGGCAAAAATCAATGTTTAGTTATTTTTAGTCTCCATTTGTATTTATATTGTTTCTACGTAAGCAGCTGGCGAAGTCTTCATTTTGTCCTCTTAACGTTTTGTTTACTACCATGTTTATAAAAAAACTGCCGTTTAACCATTCTGTGTTCAGAAGCGGTTAAACGGCAGTTTTCTTGTAGAACTGTACGTTAAGCGAGGTTCCGAGCGGATTCGAACCGCTGTACGAGGTTTTGCAGACCTCTGCCTAGCCACTCGGCCACGGAACCTTTTGCCCCCTGCATGACTGAATCACGCTTTCGGGAGTGCAAACATACGATTTTATTGGTTACTAGAGAACGGGCGTCCCAAAAAAAAGTGTCTCAGGTTTACAACCCGAGACACTTTTTATATACCGAAGTGCGTAGCCAGACTTAGTTACGGCCTTCCATTTGCTCTTTCAAAGCCGCCAGCGCATCAAGGTCGCCCAGGGTAGCACCCCGGTCAGCCTGATTCGATGTCGACGCAGGGGCTGCTTTCGCTGCTTTAGGCGCCTTCACTTCTTTAACTGGCTCGTTTTTCTCGCCCCACGTTCTGCTGTGCGACAGCATAATGCGTTTTTCGTCTTTCGAGAACTCAGTTACTTTGAAGTCAAGGTTTTCACCTACCTCAGCAAATGCACCGTCTTCCTTGGCAAGGTTCTTCAACGACGAGAAGCCTTCGATACCATAAGGCAGTTCGAGGGTTGCCATCTTGTCATTCTTGTTCAGGATTGTGCAACGGTGAATCGTGCCAACGGCAAAGACCGTCTCGAACGTATCCCATGGGTTCTCTTCAAGTTGCTTGTGACCCAGTGCCAGACGACGGTTGTCAACGTCCAGTTCCAGTACAATCACTTCGAGTTCCTCACCAACTTTGATGAAGTCCGATGGATGTTTTACTTTCTTGGTCCAGGACAGATCCGATACGTGTACCAGACCATCGATACCTTCTTCCAGTTCGAGGAACAGGCCGAAGTTGGTGAGATTACGAACCAGACCTTTGTGGCGGGTTCCGATGGCGTATTTCTCACGCAGTTCCGGACGAGTCCAGGGATCTTCAGTCAATTGCTTGATACCCAAGGACATTTTCCGGTCGTTCCGATCCAGCGTCAGTACTTGTGCTTCTACTTCGTCGCCAACTTTGAGGAACTCCTGTGGGTTACGCAGATGCTGCGACCACGACATTTCCGATACGTGGATTAGACCTTCGACGCCCGGCATGATTTCGAGGAACGCACCGTAATCGGCTACGTTTACGATTTTGCCTTTAATTTTCGAGCCAATCTGAATATCCTGCGACAGCGCATCCCATGGGTGTGCCTGTAGCTGCTTCATACCCAGCGAGATACGTTTCTTATCCTCATCGAAGTCAAGTACCACCACGTTGACTTTCTGGTCGAGGTTGAGTACTTCCGATGGGTGGCTGATACGACCCCACGAGATATCCGTGATGTGCAACAGACCATCGACACCGCCGAGGTCGATAAACACACCAAAGTTGGTCATGTTCTTGATAACGCCTTCCAGTACCTGACCTTTTTCGAGGTTGTTCAGAATCTGGGCGCGTTGTGCTTCAAGGTCTTTCTCGATCAGGACTTTGTGCGATACGACAACGTTGTCGTTCGCGTAGTTGATCTTAACGACCTTAACTTCCATTTTCTTACCAACGAAAATATCAAAATCACGGATCGGCTTCACGTCGATCTGCGATCCGGGTAAGAACGCTTCAATGCTAAAGATATCGACAATCAGACCGCCTTTCGTCCGGCGCTTAACAAAGCCATCGATAACGAGGTCTTCGTCCAGCGCACGCTGAATTTTCTGCCAGGCCGTGATAACTTTCGCTTTTTTGCGCGAGAGCACCAACTGACCATTCGGGTCTTCCTGATTTTCTACGTAAACTTCAATCTCATCACCCATCTTCAGTTCCGGCATATCGCGGAACTCGGAAGCAGGAACCAATCCGTCCGATTTGAAGCCGATGTTTAGCAGAACCTCCCGGTCCGTAATGCCAACAACCGTCCCCATCACTACTTCTTTCTCTTTGACTACCGCCAGGGTATTGTCATAGAGTTCCAACATCCGGTTGTGTTCGTCAACCGAATAGCCGCTCCCAAATCCTTTGTTGTCTGCCCGGTCCCAATCGAATGCCGGTAGTTCGCGTTGCTGCGTTTTGCTCATAAATACTGTTTCCTGACCCACTCAGTACATCGGTCCGTGGGTCAATGGCGGACTGACTTTTAAATTTGTGAATTTTTGTCCTCAAAAAAGGACTGCAAAGATAGCAAATGCTTTCCGAAAAAAGTTTCGGAAACGGCAAAAGTCTTTGAGAGAGAAGGAATAAGAAAATAAAAAGGAGAAAAGGGACGAGGGGGCAGCAAGGGAGTTTGCCGATTGCATTCCCTTGCTGCCCCCTCGTCCCTTTTCTCCTTCTATTTAAATGCTTTCTCTTTCTTGGCCAGAAAAGGCATCCAGCTTTCTTCAATAGAACCTGAAAATTCGCGCAGAAAAACCAGGAAGGTAGGCTTGAAGGGTTTCTGCCGTAATTTCAGATTGGCCTCTTCCGGCGTATAATCTCCTTTACGCGAGTTGCACCGCTTACAGGCTGTGGCCAGATTGTCCCAGCTGGTTTTTCCCCCGCGCGATTTAGGCATAACGTGGTCGAGGGTGAGGTCTTCAGTTGTGCCACAGTACTGGCAGTGGTGACCATCCCGTTTGAAAATATTCTGCCGGGTGAGCATGACCCCTTTATAAGGCAGACTTACGTACCGGTGCAGCCGAATGACCGACGGCATCGGGAACTCGGCGGAGACCGTCCTGAGCATAAATTGCTTGGATTCGGCAACGAGTTCGGCTTTGTCTAGGTAAACCAGCAAAAATGCTTTGGGAACGGAGCAGATGCTGAGTGCGCTGTAATCTTGATTTAAGACTAATACTTTCCTGCCCATATCGCGTTTAGATGCCTCTGTACGGTAGCAAGTTACAGAGTTATCCACAAAACGACAAGGTAGGTTGTAAAGTTTAATACCGTTCGCGCTGGAGGTCGCGCTGTACTTCCCGTTCCTTTATACTATCACGCTTATCGAATAACTTCTTACCCTTCGCCAGCGCAATCTCTACTTTGGCAAAGCCGCGCTCGTTGGTGAACATCCGAATGGGCACAATGGTCAATCCCTGATCTTTCAGTTTTTCACTAATGCGCTTGATTTCACGTTTGGTGAGCAGGAGTTTACGGTCGCGCAGGGGTTCATGATTGTAATGGGTACCTTCATTATAGAGCGATATATTCATCTGACGGATGTATAACTCATCATTCAGGATCAGGCAATAGGCATCCTGCAAACTTACCTTACCCTGCCGGGCCGATTTGATTTCGGTACCCGTGAGGGCTATGCCAGCCGTGAATTTTTCGAGAAATGAATATTCGAAGGAAGCACGCCGATTGCGTACATCAACGTCTTTAACAATGGAAGCTGAAGCCATAAAAATTAGTCAAACGGGCCACAAAGGTAGCCGAGTAAGACCAACAACACCGGAAAAAAGATAGTGGTTTGGTACGGCTTCGAAAAAGCGGCTCATGAGCCTATGGCATTCCCCCGACTGGCGGGCAAAAAAAAGGGACCGCAAAACGACCCAGCTGGTTGTTTTGCGGTCCCTCACTAAACAGTAGAGCGAACAGCTTTACTGATAATTGACGTTACTTCTTTTTGGCTTCTTTCGGCTGTGGCTGGTATTCCTTATTCAAACCGTCCAGAATAGCTTTGGTCTGATCGGCAGCCGGATCGGCGAAAAGAATACCGCCCCCCTTGGTGTAGCCCAGAACGAATTCGTACTTGTTCTGAGCATTAATTTTCTTGAGGTAGTCGTAGATCTGATCATACAACTGCTTGTTTTTGGCCTGCTCTTCGTTGGCCAGGTTCTGCGCAGCACGCTCCCGGAAAGCCAGAATATCCTGTTGCTCCTTCTGGAGCGATGCTTCGGTAGCGCGGCCCTGCTCCTGAGTCATGGTAGCCGCCCGCTGCTGAAAGAAAGCTACTTTATTTTGCAGGTTACGCCCTTTGTTGGCCAAGTCGTTTTCCAGTTGAAACCGCTTGCTTTCCAGCACTTTCTGCGTGTCTTTGAAAAACTCGTATTTGGTCAGCAGCGAATCGACGTTAACGTAGACAATGGCTCTGCCTTTCGCTTCGGCAGGTTTCGCCGATGTAGAAACCACGGCGGGTTGGCTATCTTTAAAGTGCAGGTAGTATAGGATCGCTACGGCAATTGTCAGGACGACGTTCAGAATCAACGAGGCATTCTTCACAGGAAACAGATTGGTTAGTGACAAGTTTATCCTACAAAGGTATAGGATTTAAGGATTAGGCGTTACGAACTGGTGATGGATTTACGATGGCCTGCCGAACAAAGTACCCGGCCA
>JAIVFU010000263.1 GCA_020829485.1 Nostoc sp. CHAB 5834
GCTGGTGATCCACTCACAGAATCTATCCCATACGTTGGCGCTTGAGCGCTGTTGTAAGGTTGTTGTCATGGTTTTATAAGTGCGGTTAGTGATTTTATAATCAGGCGGTTTTGTCTTTGCCTGTGAAACTACTTTACAATGCTTTACAATTTTTAATCAAGTTTTATTACTTCAGTAAAGCTGATATAAGCTATTAGCTTTACTTATTTAAGAGTTAAGTTAAGCGTTTGCAGGTGTTCCAAATATATTGAAGACGGAATTTAGATATGTTTACTTTGGTGTGAGCGCCCAAAAGATAAAATTAAAAAGGAACATTGTTGTTATCGACTCTGGATAGAGAGAGTTGATATCGATTACTACCGAAATTAGGAGGGGATGTGTGACATGACAATTACTCTAAATCACACCATAGTGCCTGCACATGACAAGGAAGCATCGGCGAGGTTCTTTGCAATAACCCCCATTTGCAGATGTTTGCGGCCACCTTTAGTATGCTCAATAACAATCACTCTACCTAAACCAATATTCAACACATCTCCAGCAAAGGTTACTCCTGGTTTAATAGAAATTTTTGCATCTATTTTGTATCCATAGCCTTTAATGGCATCAACCTCTCTAAAATACCAATAACGCTTTTGTGCTGTTGCCTTTAATCCCCGAATATAAGACATTCCATTATTTCTATCTACATTAAAAAATGCCCTATAACCATCTGTAAAGTTAATTAGGATGGTTCCTTGCATCAACGCTTCTTCTAACCCAATTCTAGTTAGATAAGCGAGACTTTTAACTTTTCCAAATTCCTTACCGCCTGGTTCATAAATACCAGACAAAACATCCTGCTTTGTGTATTTGGTGTAGAAAGGATTTTTATTATAGTTATCTTTTAAGCTATAAATTGGTGTATTAAAATTAGAATTTTTTTTGCGAGAGCCGGAATGAGTAAATACTGCATATTTGGTAATTCTTAATTGCTTTTGTTTTTTGTCTTTTGGATTATATGCAGTCCATTTAATAACTCGGAAATTGGAATTGATAAACTTGGGGTCTTGTAAACGAGTAGCTCGATTATTAGCAATATCCTCCTTTAAGACAGCAATCATGAAATCTAAGGTCTTGAGGACATCTGGCACAGTAACCCCTTGAGTAGCAAGAATTCCTGTACGCAGAATATCTGGGTCTTGTGAACTATAATCTTGAAAATATTTTCTAGTATTAACAAGAACGGCTAATAAATCTTTTTGATTGAAGTTGACCTTACTACTTGGCAGTTTAACTGGAGTAAGAACCTGGCTACCATTAATGTTAAATTTGTATTTTTTAAACTCATCGATAACTGGATAGGGCGCAGATGCGGCTAACAAATTATATTGAGATGAAAAGACATTTTCCTTGCCTATAATATCATCAGATGTTTGTTGAGTGATTAAAGAATTTTTAAATATCAAATCAAGGTGATTAGAAACTTGATTTGAGGTGAAAGAAATTTGTGATTCAAGTGGGTTAAAATTTTCTAGCTGAGTAAAAAACTGATCTTGTTGGGCTAGCTGTTTAGTTTTTGACTGAGTATATAGATGGCTACTGGCTAAACCGACAATCAATAAGGCAGCACAACCTATTGTGAAGCGAAATTTTTGGCTGGATAAGATATTCATAACTGGGAAAATAAATTTTTAATGCTAAATAATCAAGGTTATGTTTCTATCACTTCACGCACTAACTGCGCTAACTTATCAGCACTATCGGGAACTGCGATCGCTTTTGCTTGTTCCCCCATCTTTGCTAACTCATCCGGTGATTGCAACAAATTCAACACATTACTTTGCAATATTTGTGCCGTCAACTCCGATTGCTTCAGCGTTAACGCCGCACCAGATGAAGTAAATACGTCTGCATTGTAAGATTGATGGTCTTCGGCAGCAAAGGGGTAAGGAATCAAAATTGCTGGCGTTCCACACACTGCTAATTCTGTCAAGCTACCAGCACCAGAACGACTAATGGCAAGAGTAGCTCGTTGCAACAACGCTGCCATATTGTTGTAAAAAGGTAAGGCTATGTACTGTGGATGTTTGAGACTATCTGCTTCCTCGTCGCGATCGCCAGTTAAATGTACTACATAAGCACCAGCATCAAACCAAGCGGTTGCAGATTCGCGCACCAACTTATTAACCGCAACTGCACCTTGGCTACCACCAAAGACGACAATTAAAGGAACACCTTCAGGAATAGCTAAATCCAGAGGTGCATCAATTGCCCCATCGAGGAATTGCGCCCTTACAGGAGTACCAACACAGACAGTTTTAGCACGAGGCAAATACTTAGCAGCTACTTCAAATCCTAATGCTACCGCACTACACCAAGGGCCAAAAAAGCGAGTTACTTTACCAGGTATTGCGTTAGATTCGTGAAAAACCACGGGTAAACCGAGGGAACGCGCCGCAATGACGGCAGGCCCGGCAATGTAACCCCCTGTGGTAAACACCCCTTGAAAATTTCCCTGCTTTAAAATTCGCCTAACTTCTATAATCGAACCAGCCAGTTTACCCAAAATGCGAATCGAGGAGAGTCCAAACCCTTGCTGAAACCCTTCAACTGCAATAGTATTCAAGGAATACTCTTTAGGGACAAGTTGAGTTTCTAGCCGATTGGGTACTCCCAGCCATTCGATTTGATAATCTGGCAATTTTTGTGCCAGTGCGATCGCTGGAAACAAATGTCCACCAGTCCCACTGGCAGCTATTAATAATCGTATCGGTGCGTTTGCCATCAAACCTCTACCGTTTAGCCTCTAGCTTAACTAAGATAAAACAATTTCCTTACTTTCTCTCATCAAATCAGTAAACTCTTACCAATGACTAACATTATTACCGCTTTAGTGAGACGACAACTCAGATTTCCAGCTAGTATCTGGCTGGTTTCATTCCTGCTAACCCTTGGTTTAACAAGTGGTTGGCAACGCACTCAAGCAACGACACCACAGCAATTAGCGCAAGCTGGTACAGCCCAAAATGCACCAGCCGATCTGAAAAACCTGCTGACACAAGTTGATGCAGCCGCCAGCCGGGGCGATGTTAAAGGGGTGTTGCAATTCTACAGCCCCAACTTCACTCATGGGGATGGATTGAACCTGCAAACCCTGGAAAAATCTTTGACTTCACTTTGGCAACGATATCCTAAATTGCAATACAGTACAAAACTGCTATCTTCAAAGCCTGAAGGGAATGGGATTATTGCCGAAACAGAAACAAAGATAACTGGCTTACCCTCCGATAACAGTAATAATTCGGCTCTCAATGCCACGATTAAATCGCGTCAGCGCATTGTAGGCACAAAAATAGTCCGCCAAGATATTTTGTCAGAACGCACCCAACTTACCTCTGGCAGCAAGCCGCCCCAAATTGATTTTAAATTACCAGAGAAGGTACAAGTTGGTCAAAAGTATAATTTTGATGCGATCGTTCAAGAGCCACTTGGTGATGATTTTCTACTAGGAGCAGCGCTAGAGGAAGCCATCAAACCAGATAACTTTCTCAAACCCACATCCGTAGATTTGCAATTATTAACATCTGGCGGACTGTTTAAAACGGGACAAGCACCATCTACCCCTGGTAGCCAATGGGTTTCTGCTGTGATCCTGCGAGGTAATGGAATGACAATGGTAACTCAGCGCCTGCAAGTGGTGAAGAAATAGAGACGCGATGAATCGCGTCTGTACAGGAGTTAAGAGTTAGTACGCTAGCCCTAGCGTACTAAAAATGTGGATGGTGCGTTACCTTTATTTCCTTGAGATAATCTGGAGTTCTGTTAAAGCCTTTCACGAGTAGCTATATGTCTCTAAATGAACTGCTACCTGCTGTCGATCAACTATCACACCAAGACAAGTTACGCCTCATCCATTTTCTACTGTTAGCAGTAGCGAAGGAAGAGGGCTGTAATTTAGAGTCTATGGAGTCTACAAATATTAGAAATCCAGAAGATTTACTGCTCAAAGAACTGGCATCAACGGCCGCGGTTGTATGGTCTCCCTACGAGGCGTATGAAGCTGGCCAAAGATTATCAAACCTTCTTGAGGCAGCGAGAAAAGAGGGCGATGCTTGAGGGTAAGAGATTTCCTTTCATCGAGCGAAGCAATAGCTTTGGTCTTTCTAGCACCATGCCATACTTACCACTAACGTTAACCTATAAAACCTGCTCTGTAGAAGTTATGGCTTTGCTAGATACACGTGCAAGCGTCAATGTTTTGCCTTACGAAGTCGGTCTGCAACTAGAAGCAGTCTGGGAAGAACAGACAGTCCCAGTGCAGTTAAGCGGAAATCTGGCTTGTCTGGAAGCACGCGGCTTAGTTCTATCAGCTAAAGTTGCTGAGTTTTCGCCCGTCCTCCTCGCGTTTGCATGGACAGAATCAAGAGAAGCTCCTTTGATTCTCGGACAGATGAATTTTTTTGCAGAGTTTGATGTGTGTTTTTACCGCTTAGATTTAGCTTTCGAGTTACGTCCAAGAAAAAATTAACAATTCAATAGGACTTACGCAAGTGTCACAAAAAATTAAAACTTTTAGTTTGTAGTGAGGACTAAAGTCCTCACTACAAACTAAAAATAATATGCCAGTTGCGTAAGTCCTATTCAAAAATAAATATTAATAGCTGAGAAAATATATCTGTACTCAGTAACTTGCTAAATTGCTAAATTGTGTATTTAAATTAACACTGGACTATTGACTTTTTTTCAATGACTTCCCTAAAAAATCAAATCATTTTGATCACTGGTGCAAGTAGTGGTATTGGTACTGCTTGCGCGAGAATCTTTGCTGGTGCGGGTGCAAAACTGATCCTAGCGGCACGACGGCTGGAACGTTTGCAGCAGTTAGCAGATACTCTTGTTAAAGAATTTGGTATTGAAATTCATTTATTACAGCTAGATGTGCGCGATCGCAATGCTGTTGAATTTGCCATTTCTACTCTACCCTCTGCCTGGTCTAACATCGACATCCTCATTAACAATGCTGGCCTAAGTCGTGGTTTAGACAAGTTGCACGAAGGCAGCTTTCAAGACTGGGAAGACATGATTGATACTAACGTTAAGGGTTTACTTTACGTGTCCCGCTATGTCGTTCCGGGAATGGTGAGTCGCGATCGCGGTCATGTGGTAAATTTAGGTTCCATTGCTGGACATCAAACCTATCCCGGTGGTAATGTCTACTGTGCTACCAAAGCTGCTGTGAGGGCAATTTCTGAAGGTTTAAAACAAGACCTGTTGGGAACGCGGGTACGTGTAACTTCTGTTGACCCTGGTATGGTAGAAACCGAATTTAGCAATGTGCGCTTTCACGGAGATGCTGAACGCGCTAACAAAGTCTACCAGGGAGTTACGCCCCTAACAGCAGATGATGTGGCTGATGTGATATTTTTCTGTGTGACGCGATCGCCTCATGTCAATATTAATGAAGTTGTGCTGATGCCTGTTGACCAAGCTAGCGCTACCCTAGTTAATCGGCGGACATAAGGAATAATTAAGCGGTCTTAAAAAATCGAATAATTTCGCGGACATGATCGAGAAATTGTCCGTCGGTGGAAAGTTGCGCGATCGCAGTTCGTGCTTCTCTTGCCAAACGCTCATGTTCAGTTTGATTTGTCGCCCGTAATTCTTCTAAATTAGCCGCAATTCGAGCTAAATCTTTGCGAGTTTCTTCAGCAAAGCGTTGTTGAGTTGCGGGTAATGAATAAGATTGTTCTGGGTTAAGTTGCTCCTCGAATGACTGGATTTTTTGTTCCAATATTGAAAAGCGATCGCGCAGTTCAACAATATCTTCGCGGGGATACTTCCATTCTTGGCGAATCATCGTTAACCGCGCATATAAATACTCATACGCCCGAATCGCTGGACGCAGAATTGTTAATAACAAAGCTGCACCAGAACTTATATACCCAACCGTACTAATACCAGTGGCAGCAAGAGTATAAAGACCAACGGCTGAGAATAAGTGTAAAGCAATGGCAACCCAGAGCGATCGCTTTGCCAACACTGTGACATAGTTTACTTGTTTCTCATCAACTGGAATTCCTTTCTCTTTAGATTGTGCTGCTTCAGTAATTCTCATTTTGAAAAAAATAGAGTATTAACCCCGATTTTGGAATTCAAAATATAGTACAAAGTAACTGGTTTTTTAGCCATTGCCTCTGGCTAAAAAACCAGATGGAGCAAAAAATAAGTA
>JAIVFU010000264.1 GCA_020829485.1 Nostoc sp. CHAB 5834
GCAGGTTATCTTTACTGCTGATTTAGGATTGTGGAAATATTCTTATCAATTGTAGTAATATAGCTTCTAAGCTATTTAACGCAGCGTTAGTGGTTCTTTGATGTTCATCAAAATGACGCTGATGTTCATCAAAATGACGCTGATGTTCTTCAAAATTTCTTTGCTGCTGTTCCTGACTATCACGTAATTCAAGTAATACATCATCTAAAATGGCGCTACGACTTAATACACGATCAACATTATTTGTTAAATCATTTACGTTATCAGTCAGATTATCAATCTTAGTGGTTAGTGCTGCTATAGCTTCAGTATTCCTAATAGCCAATACTTCAATACGGTCTAGTCTATTTGGTGCTTCAAAATCAGACATAAGTATTTATTCCTTATTTTTAATCAACAAATAAAAGTATGAACTAGTGTACACCCACTGTTAAACCTGATTCCACTAATATAAGTGAATTTTCACTAAATAGAATACTGACAGTAACTCTACTAAATACACTACTGCAAGGAAAGTTAAGGAAATACCAATGAACTTAAGCATTCAACAGATTGTGCCGGAGGACGTTGCATTAATGGAAGCTCTATTAGCAACCTTTGGTGAGGCATTCGATGAGGTGGAGACATATAGAAATCCCCCTAGTGCAGACTATCTGCGGCAACTACTCTTAAGTGACTACTTCATTGCGATCGCCGCATTGAAAGAAGGTGAGGTCGTTGGTGGTCTTACTGCCTACGAGCTTAAAAAGTTCGAGCAGGAGCGCAGTGAGATTTATATCTACGATCTAGCTGTTGCCGCCGCACACCGACGGCAGGGGATCGCAACGGCATTAATTCAGAAGCTGAAGGAAGTAGCAGCAGCTTATGGAGCTTATGTCATTTTCGTCCAGGCGGATATCGGTGACGATCCAGCCATTAAACTTTATACAAAGCTGGGCGATCGCGAAGACGTATTGCATTTCGACATAGCAGTTAATAGCAGCAATGACAATGCCTAACCTGATCTGGGTAGTGGCTTTTCGAGAAGAGCATAAGGGTTAATTAGCTAGATTGGAACTGTCAATACATTATTCGTTTTGGACAGGAGAAAATATGCGAGTGTTGGAATTAATTACCATCTTGGAAAAAGATGGCGAACGAGATTTTTAATCAATATGCACTCGCTACGGCAATTGTGCGGATTCATTAAGTTAGCTGATTAATAAGTCCCGCATAAACACGGATTCATTCATGCTCACTTTCAGTAAAACTGCATTATACAAGTTTTGAAGGTGCATTTATGGCAGATACTACAGTGTTAGATAACCGTATAAATAAGCAAATAAAATTTGAACCATTAGAAGCGACAGTAGCAGCAACAGAAGAAGAGTCAGTAATATTAGCCGAAAAGCTCACACAGGTGGCAATTCCTTTATACGTATTGTTACAAGCACTGAATATAGCAAAATACGATAAGGCAGCAGCTTTCCGCTACGCTGACAAATATCTAAAGAATATCAAAAAGTCGAAATGGGTTATTATCAAAACGGCTTAAAATTTTATAATGAAACGCTCGGTTGGATATTTTTCTCCTGATGTAAATTCTCAGTTTTGATTATTCCAAGCATCATTTTTCGCCATCATGGTCAACAACTTTACAAGCCTTACCTCTGTATCCTGCGCCCTTGACAATATGATTCAGTTTTAAGACATTCAATTACGTCGAGAAGCTTGTTAGCAACATCTAAGAAAATTGATTTAGCCTACGCCATAATTACCTCCCAATCCCGGAAAAAACTTGCTCCAAACACTTTGCTCTTTTGAAGCTAATTCTTCTGAACCTAAAACATTCTGTAACCCTTGCTCATTACTCTGAATCTCCTGCATATTGAGAGCGTGAATCGTCTGGGCTAACTCTGGATTGTCTTCTAACAATTCAGCCTCAAAGCTTAACTCCTGCTGCAACAGTTGGGCATTTCGGCGCAAGAACATCTGCTGATTGTGCCGTCGTCTAATCTCCTCTTCAGTCAGGTATAATTGTTCCTCAAAACTCAAACCGTCGTATTCGTTATACATTTTATTCAACTCCAATTAATCCAAAATATTCTGTGGAAAGTTCCATTAAATATTTGAGTGCCAAACAATCGCCGTAGTTTGTGTATATTTGTATATTTGAGCAATAGTCATGAAAACTTCTAGCAGATTATCAGGCGTTACTTCCGTGAAACGAGAAGCCAAATTAAATGCTGAGTTTCCTTTCTCTGGTTCTAACGGCGTTGCGTCAGCCCACAGTATTAAACCTCGGCTGTCTAATTCTGCCAAGCTTATAGAATTAACCGCATCCAGAACGGAATCAGGCGCATACTTTAGCAACAGTTTAATCATAGTATGATTCCTCCATAAAGTAATTGATATCCTAGTCGCAGTCTCGTAATAAATTCCTTTGTATTACGATTACCCCAGACGGGATTACTACGACAAATAATCCAGTTGGTTGGACTATGGCAAACAAGAGAATGACAACTGGCACATGTCGGGAATGTTGATATTCCAATAATGTCATTGCCATAATAGGCATGATGAATTTGTTCACTGCGTCTGCTTAGACAAACTACACATTGATTGTGAGTTCTCTTGTGTGCAATCGCTACTTGTTTCTTGTACTCTTTGGAATTACCATATCGAGCTTTCCAATTTAATTGTCTGTGTAGCCGAGATTTTCTAATAGTAATGTTACTCCCTTTTCATTTAACTCTTGCCCCGTTAATTCTTGCCACTTCTGTTTGATTTCCTGAAAATGCGGTCTTCTTCCTAATCCTGTTGCCCATTTTCTAATTTCTTCATACCAGTCACAGTCAATTTGCTGCTGTGAGGATTGCTGATTATTTTTAGAACTACTAACAGTGTCACCATTCAGTTTGGAATCTTGCTTCTGCTCCATACCTTTGATATCAAATTCAGGTATTAGAGCTATAAAAGGATTACCACGAGTTGGAATTACTAGGGCATATCGAACTCCGGCTTTATCCAACATTTCGCAAGCCTGTCGCAAGATTTCAAGAATTTCTTTTTTGACATTCAGAAAATCTTGGGGATGGTCAAGGATATAACTTGATGTCTGTCCCATCGCAATAAAGCAAACATTTTTCAAAGACGGGCGACTAAATCCGGTTTCCCCAGAGAGTGGGGACTGGCCCATGAACAGACCATGACCCTTTAACCCAGCAGTGAATTTGATGATATAGTTCCAAAAACCCTGCAAATCTTTGGCGGTATCAGCATCAACCATTCCCGGAAGTCCCTTGCCACCACCATAAACACTGTCAACTTCATCCTGTGCAAGAAATAATTCGGGAACGCCCTGACATTCACCACCAACTTTTGCAACTCTTGCTTTCTGCTTGTCAATTTGGTCTGTGGCAAAGGTAATCCAATTTTTTAATTCTTTCATGCCGTCAAACTTACGGCTAAACTTGCACAGCCATCTGGTGACATCATCTTTGGGATCGCTGCCGATGACAATTGCTGGTGTTTGAGATTTTGCAGCAATTTTGTTGATAATCACCCCTGCTAAAGTTGATTTGCCAGACTGAGTGCCGCCAGAAAGGTAAAAATGGTGATTACTGCGAAGAGTCATATTTTGATTAGATGCTGCATCACACAGTTCATCTAACCAAGCACCATCAATCCGAATGTAGTCAGGATAATTAGCAGCGATCGCTTGCAGAATTTTCATCGCACCCGGATTAATCACGGACTGCACCGACTCTTCATCGATGTCAGCAATATCGGGATTGGGAATACCAGTCGCTGAGGGTGATTGTTGTGCTGGTGGTTCTGGGAGTGTAACCAACCCTTGCAACTGATATTCAGCAATCCACCGCGGGCGCTCTTGCATTGGTAGCCGATTCACATAATCAGCAACTCGGCGTTTAGCTGCGATCGCAGTGGTGACATAATCATAAACAGCCTCACCTTGTAAATTAGCTTTAAGTGATTTCAGGTCAGCTTGTTCTAAAGAGTGATAAACTTTCTGTTTGCCTTCGCTGATTTGGGCAGATACTCCAAATAAGCCAGCGCTCACTGTTCCAGCACCAAGTAACATCCCGGTTGTTATTCGGTCAGTATTTAAGAAAAAAGGAGCAGATAAGCATAATACTGCACTCGCTCCTAAACTACACAATATAGTTCGCTCTGCATGAATCACCCCACTGGCAGTTAGACGTTGTAATTCAAATCCCATAATTTATCGCACCCCTAACGCGACACCAGCTGCAACTAAAGTCAGGAAAACAAACAGAAATATCACCCCAGGCATTAACCCAATGGTGAAAGTTTTGCGGTTAAATCCAAAACCTTTGACGACTAAGCCAGCAAAGTTAAATAACCCAACTGCCAAGCCGCAAATACAAATCATGCCGATGATCCACAGCACAAACTGACTAACTGGGCTGGCAACTGAGAGAAACCCTATAAACATGGATAAGCCAATGCCACAGACGCTATATCCAAGAAGAGAGAGTTTGAATTGCATAATTTAAGTTGCTCCTTAAAACCTAAAGCTGTCGCCCACTTCATCAAATGCTTTTTCGTATCCTCCCAGTTGACGCTGCTGCTCCTGGGAACCGAAAGCATGACGAATTACCGCCTCCCCATGTAACGCCCTGGTTCGCTGCAAATCCTCCTCAACCTTCATGGCTTCTTGGGAATATGTCAGTTGGCTTTTATACATCTCCGCCAAGGATTGCAACTGTTTGAGCTTGTGGCGGGAAAACTTGGTATGTAACCATTTCTGTGCTTTTAACGTGCCAGCCACTTCTGCCTCATCCAATACCTGCTGTGCTGTAGTGTAAGCAGGTAATGTGTAGCGATCGCGGACTGATGAAGGGAGATTTCCTTCAATAGCGGTTGCATCACCAACTCTTAAATCTGTTGAAACTACACCGTCATTTTTGCTACCGAATAGGCCAGGAAGCCATTTACCTAACATTACTGTATGTCTCCTGAATTTGCTGAACTTGTTGCCCGATATAACGATAAATACTGTATATGCCGATGAACGAAAACATCAAAATAGCAAAAGCTGCAATCACCCCTTGAGCCATTAAACCTCGCTGCATTAGCTCCTCAACTCTATTAGCGTTGTTTGATCGCACTCTCGACTCATCAATCAGTTGTTGGAGGATGAGGAATTCTTCTGGTGTCAGGTTTTTTAGTGTCAAGCCGGACAGATTCAACTCGCCGTCCTTCTTCAGGTGAATAAATAATTGTTTTTGACGAGTTTGTTCTTGTTGTTGCTCCATAAAATGCCACGCCCAATACAAGAGTTAATAGCAGCAGATTCAGTACTGCTGCTAACAAGATGAATTTACTCGGCTGCATCCGCGAAGTTAGCGCCGAAAATACCCGCAACGAGTTCGTCACCGATTGCACGAAATGAATCTACATCAGCTTCCTCCTCCATCGCTTTAGAGACAAACTTACTCACCACGTCCTTGGGAGCATTGCGAATCTTCGATAACAACTGGTCAGCTTTATCAGTTGTGTAAGCGTCAATCCCGACGTTGAGGACATCTTCTAAGGATTGAATTTCTTGGTTAGAAACCTGGGATGCATGAGCGATCGCTCCTTGCAATGGAGGAGTGGATTTACGACGGGGTGAGTTTTTACCTAACTTACCGTTGCCATTTTTGGACTTGCCATTGGTAGCCAGTTTCCCGGACGTTTGCCTTTGCTCAAGAATCTGAGTAGCGATCGCTTGGGCTTGTTGATCGGTCAATTGGTCGATGTCAGCGTCAACTTGGGCGCAGAGGTTAGCGATTTCTGACTCAGTGGCTTCTATATTGTAGGGTTGAAGGAATTGTTGAACTTTTTTCATAAAATGCTTCCATTTATGCAAGTAATGGTGTTATTTTAGCATCCATTTGTTTGATATAGCATTAAAATTAGGAAATAGGACGCTAAAAAGTATAATTATGGAATCTAATTGGCATCATAAACATGGCAGATAAACGCGACCGAAGATTTTCCGTTAACCTTCCCTTAGTTAAAGAGATACGCCTGATTCTATGGGGACATAAGTAGGTCGGCAGGAAAAAACGAAACTATGTAACAATAAATAAATACGGAGAATATATCTACCGAGGTAACAAAAAATATGGGCGCTCGTTTGAGGGTATTTCTGACTAAAGAGGAAAACAA
>JAIVFU010000265.1 GCA_020829485.1 Nostoc sp. CHAB 5834
CCGATGCAGCGGAGGCGAGAGCCGGTGAAGCTGCGTTGAATAAGGGAAGGCCTTCAGGCCTGCCCGAGGCTGGATATGGCCTTCCAGGTGTGGGAATCCCCTTCCTTTAGGGAGGGGAGGATGTCAATTATCTGCAGGGAAAACTCTCTTCTTGATAAACACACCGTACGGAAAAACACAATCCGGAGATAGAACTTGAATCTGCTTAGCCAATTCGCGCGCATTATCTTTGTTTGCACGAGCGACTGCAGTCATGTACTCAATCCAAATCGGTGGCCATGTTTCGTAGCGACGGCGAAGCTCCTGGTCTGTAAAAGTCATGAAGTTGTCCATCTGGAAACTCAAGCCATAGGGACCAACGACGTCGTACACCCGCAACAATGCATTAAAGGTGTTATCTTTGACTTTGATATTCAAGCCATAAAGCTCGAACAATTCTTCGAGGTCAGCCTCCTCTTTAGGGGACATTATGACTTTGCCTGAAGAGTCACTTTCATAACAGTCTGGGAACCATTGCTCAAATATTTCCACCAACCGAGCATCCCGGTTGTCCACAACTCCTGGCAGAGAACCAAGCTTACGGAGGTCTAAATTTTTGCCAAATTGGCGGAGCAGAGAGGCCATTTAAATGTACCCAGACTAGCGGTGCTGGCTTCCGCACCTTAAAGTGTTTTACAACCCTCATTATAGTCTGGAGGGATAACTTTGTCGATGAGCTCCCCTGAAGCGCGGGTATTTTCAGACCACGCATCAATCCCCACCAAGTAGCCCCGGCAATCAAACCCAGCATGTCGTATTAGCTGCTGGCGCCAGGTATCCCCGCAATCGGCACCCTTAAACACTCGGTCAAGCGGACTGGTCTTGGACTTGTCAATCAAAACTACGCCATCCATGGGGTAGGGAAGCAGACCGAACTTGCTGAGCAGCTTTGTGGCGTCGGCCGCCAGGCTACCTTGCGACAAGGCTTGGGAAATAAGGGCTAGAACATTGCGACCATCCCGAGCGTTGGGAACAAAGGACTTTAGGCGTGACAGGGCGGAGCCGTTGCATTCAAGAACCTGTGATGAGCTCTCCAGGCTGAGCTCCCCTAGGTCCATCATCAGTCGAACGGCTTTGGCGTGGTCTAAGCGCAGGGCCTGCTCATTGTCGAACTCACGCTGCAGTTCGCGCATGGCCCTCTTGCGGCTGGACAGGAAGGTCTCCCGCGCCACACGGCGGTCTGCAAAGGCGGCATGCACCCGCCGCTCGGCCGCAACTGCGTCCAAGAAGAACAAATGGCCGTGGAGCACAAAATCAGGGTCTGCGAGTCCAAGGGCCTTTACCCGCTTCTTCGGCAATAGGGAGTAGCCAATTTTGACGTCGGCGGGCCGGGCCTTGCTGTGGCCAACATACACGTAGCCGGGTCGAAGCGAAATATTCATTTGGAATCGAGAACGCGAGGATTATCAATCGTCAAATGATACCATAACTGCACAGATAGATATTTTATATGCACTGGTAGAAATTAATGCTCATTATATGGAAAAAAATAATAGCCGGGATGAATTTTAAAAAAGTATCTACACCTCGTAGGTTCAACTACTTTTGAGGTAATCTCATGAAGGAAATCGGTTCTTCGGTCGCTCCCGGCTCTTTTCGTTCGCACATGCTCGCATCCCCGGGCAAGCACACGCAGGGCTTTAAGCGCGAGGAAGCTCGCCATCTTCGCCACGCCCAACGTGCGTCTTTGGCAAAGCTCTCTCTGACTGAAATCCGCGAGGAATTTGGTCTGCTGACTCTCACTCCACCTACCAAGCGTGAAGTCGAGCTCCAGGAAGCGGCACCCTTTCAGCCGAGCTTTTTGCTCTCTGAAGTTCCTCCTCCATCTCGGCACATCACCGTGCTCGTTACTCGCAAGTTCGGCGCCCACCGACGTGCTCGTACCGAAGCCATCAAAGTTGCGGCATAGCCCGTAATCATTCAACGAAGCCATCCTCTTGGATGGCTTTTTCTATTTGAGCTCAATGCCCTCAAGCGCGATTAGCGGGGGCTATACGTCGCATGCAATTACTACTTAACCATCTAGACTGGCTGGCCCTTGCGATAGGCACTATTGGAACCTGTCTCTGGGCGCACAACGGTAAGGGGGCGAAATATGCTGCTGTGTTCTGGATGGTTTCGTCGCTTCTCTGGATGACATTTGCCTATTTCAAAGGGCTGCCTGCACTTGGTGCGCGGGACCTCATCAGTGTTCTGCTCTATGCCTACGGGGGATACCGATGGCTGTTTCACAAAAAAAACCGGATTGAGCCAATGGCTCAGGCGAAGCACGTAGTGCCCTAGGCCCAGGAAAAGTGGATTGCCCGCGCGAGACTCGGGTCCAGCCGGATTTTAGGGACGCGTGTCAACACCCTGACTTTCACTTAGATGCCTACACCTTGATATTTATGGTTAGTTTAACAATAGCAGGATTCCGATGAAAAAATTAACGCTAGCATTGCTTGTGCTACCCCTTACGCTTGGTGTTCAAGCCGCACCGCAGTACAGGTTTCAGATACCCCTGAAATTTGGAGTGGTCGAACAAGCCAGAGTCCTTACTTTTGACGTGCCCATGCTCGCATTTGGGGACGGAGACCTCAATGCACCCACTCAACGTGTTGTTCGCGTCACTAACGAAGGCAAAAGTTCCTTGCCCTTTGATACTCCGCCAACCATTTCCGAGGGGGCAGGTGCCTTTACCGTGAAGTCAACAACTTGTCTGACTAGCTTACCAGCTGGGGGGAACTGCGAAGTGACGGTTCAAGCGCTCACCGCGGTGGAAACCACTCACACGGGAGGACTGGTGATGGGAGACCCTAGTCGGGCGACGTTGCCAATCTCCTTCACGGCGGTGAATCCCTTAGTCTTGGACAACACGGCCGAATTTACAGTTCCAGCGAATAACAACTATTCACTGAATTTTCGCCAGTTGTTGAAGCACCGTGGTAACCCTGTACTTTGGACCTCAGCCGTCTGGACGGCCTCCGCTTCTAAACCCCCAGCAACGGTCATGGGCACGGGTTACTTGACGGGGTACGCCAGAAACGTACAAGCGGAAACCACCTACAACTTCTCCGTGAGTGCGAGCTATCAGGGGAACACCGCAACGCAAAACTACAGCGTCCGTGTGCAACCTGCCCCAATTCTGGCAGCTGAACCAGGATTCCATGACTTTGGAATTGTTTCTACGGCAAAAGCTTCGTCGCAACGAATCGCGTTGACAAACTATGGGTGGGCACCCCTTACCTCGCTAAATCTTTCGGCAAACCACCCTTTCATTATTGAAAACACGTGCGCATTGCCTCTTGCGCCAGCCGCGACCTGCAACGTGAATCTCGTACTACCCCAAGGACAAGCAGTCGGCCAATACACAGGGACCACCTTCCTTCCAGGGTCGAACGTCATTAGCTACAAAGCTGAGGTCCAGAACCAGCCCGTATTTTCCGAAGCCACCCTGCCTAACGCAACATACAACCAGCCGCACTTGGTCGACTTCCATGACTTCCTGACAGGTGCGGACGGAACTAAACCAAATCCAGCAACTGTGTACTGGGAGATTGACAATGTGCCAAAGGGGATGACCTTCAACGAAGGCGTTCTAAGTGGAACACCACGGAACATCGAACAAAACAACTTCACCGTATCAGCAACTGTGGAAGGCGTACGGCTCTCTCAGGACTTCCAGCTGACGGTCCTAGGCGTGCTGACGAATGCACAAACAGTCGCTGCTGGGAATTCGCACTACTGTGCTCTCGCATCAGGAGGTACCGTCTATTGCTGGGGAGACAACGCCTATGGCCAGCTCGGAAACAATCTAGGAGCGTCCTCCCGCAAGCCCGTCCAAGTGCCCGGAATTACCGGAGCTACCAAGGTATTTGCAAGCTCCAACAACAGCTGTGCACTGGTAAGCGGAGCAATGCGCTGCTGGGGCGAGAATTCATCGGGCCAGCTCGGAAATGGGACCCGGACCGGGACATCAACCCCACAAACGGTTGCGGGGCTTCCTGGTTCAGTCATCAACGGCAGTATTTCAAGCACACATGCTTGCGCGGTTGTTCAATCAGGAGCTACGTACTGCTGGGGTGCCAATAATTTCGGGGGGTTGGGCAACAATTCAAACACCGATTCCCTGTCCCCCGTGGCCGTGGGGGGGCTACCTGCTACGCCTGTTAGCCTGGCAAGCGGACAGTTCTATCAATGTGCAGCGCTGTCCTCTGGCTCAGTTTATTGCTGGGGCTTGGACTCTAACGGGCAACTTGGCAATGGCCCCGGTGGCTCCAGCAACACACCTGTTCTGAGCTCAGGGATGACTGGCTCCTATTCCACAGTGTCTGCCTCCGATGGCACCACGTGCGCAGGCAGTGTGAGCGGAGCTGTTCGATGCTGGGGTAACGGTCAACAAGGTCGACTTGGTAACGGGGGGACGAGCTCTTCCCAAGCCCCTGTAGTAGTGAGCGGACTAAGCCACTCTGTCGCCGGGCTGTCGGTTGGCCCCACCTCAGCGTGTGCTACCGACGCGAGCTTGCGAATCACTTGCTGGGGCGCAAACTCCTGGTCCTTGCATGGGAGCAGCCCCTCTGTTTACACCAGCACTTCAGGCAATAGGAACATCGACACCGCGGGCTATAGGTCAGTGGCAGTCGGTTCCTTCGGAGGGTGTGCCGTGCAAACAGGGGGAACCATCAAATGCTGGGGGCCAAGTCCCCAGAATGGGGATGGCGGAACTGTTGGGCACTCAACTGCCGAGTATGTAGCCGCCCCATAAGCGACTTCACACCAGCTACGGTCAGCCGAAAAGCTGACCGTTTTTTTAGTGCATCGCTCAACGGTGCAACTTCTGGCGTGCCCCGCAAAGAAAAACTCCCGCAGTCAAGCGGGAGCTGGAATAAGTCGCTAGGTTAAGCGGCTAATCGGCAGGTCGAATCAGCAGGAAGAGGCGTCGTCACATCTCCGTTGAGCTTTCGCACCATCGCTTTATGAGCCATACAAGCTGAATGCCTGATGTGACTCTGCCTCTTGTTTGCTCTTTTTGAGAAAAGTGCTATTTTCAAGTCCTCGGTAACATCAACAGTCCAAAGAACTTTTTGGCCGACCATATGCATTGCAGATGCCTTAACCGCAACCACGGTTCCAGGGTCCACATTACTAGGGATTGCCGTTAAGAACCAATTTCCAAAATGCCATGTTTGAGCGACTCTTCGTGCTCTTCGGCGAAAGCTTGCGGCCTTAGAGGGGGCGAGAACAAATAGAAACGAGTCCCGCACAAACCGCAGGTCAAACGTACCGAGCTCTCGCATGCGTCCGCCTTCAAGTTCGATGTCAAAGCGCCATAAGGGCCCTTTGTCATCAAACGCCTGGTCGGGCTCTTTTTTGGGAGTTGGCGGTGGCACTGAAGGAGTCTGTTTACGTGGTGGGGAAGGCACGGGCTTTGGCTCTTCAACGTCCTGCAGTTCCCCCTTCATCAAAGCGATGCGAGCAAGGTGCATGCGCATTGGACTGAGGGGGCTACCCCGCCAGGTCTCGAACTGGTCCTGGGTCAGCACCGTTATGACCTCAAGCTTCGCGGGGGCCAGAATGGCCACTACATAGCCGCCGGTGCAGCTGTCAAAAATGAGCGCGTAACGCCGGTGCCCTTCAAGCGGTTTGATAGCCCAAAAATACTGTTCTTTTTCCAGCATCTCCTGAATAGAGCGAGGGCCTAGGCCCGAACGCTCCACAACGCGGAATGCAGCGTGTCGTGAAACCTCAACTTCCTTTTTATCGCAAAGCATTTCCTGTCCTTAAAGTGGTCCTTATAGGTGTAGGTATGGCGTGGGCCGACTGCCTAACAACTACAGCACATCAACCTAAAGGAAACCCGCAGTCGGGTTATCCTGGCCGAATAATCCGGGGTGCTTCAGGCTAGGCCGCCCCTTGCCAGACCACTGTCGTGTTGCTGTCGTGGCCGTCGAAACGCTCTCAACAGAAACTGGGACCCTCAACAACCGATGGAAACGCTTTATGACCACTGCCGAAAAAACAAATACTCCCCGCCTCCTCACTCCCGAAGAGCTGGCGGCACTCATCAAGGCCACCCGCGAGATGCGCAAGTGGTCTCAGG
>JAIVFU010000266.1:0-2500 GCA_020829485.1 Nostoc sp. CHAB 5834
CGTCGAATGGCGATTTCATGACCGAATACGGCAAAGAATTCAACAGGCGATCAACCTATTGGGCCAATAAACACTGCCCAACAGCTGAAAATGCGGGACTTCACGGCTTTGCGGTGGTCTCCGCGACTTCGTCGCTCCGGCTAAACGAGGTGAAAATCCACAACTCGACACGACCAACAAAAAAAGGCCCCGTCAGGGGCCTGTTTTGTTTGGTTGCGGGAGTAGGATTTGAACCTACGACCTTCAGGTTATGAGCCTGACGAGCTACCGGGCTGCTCCATCCCGCGCCACCAAACCGCCCCTTATTTCAAAAGGGCAGAAACTAAAAAAGGCGGACATCCGTCGAATGAACGACAGCGGTCCGCCTTTTGAATTATGAATGGGTTTATCCAATGCACACTTTATTTGTTACCGCGATTTCTTAACTGCAAAATTCGAAATTCTGCTCGAAATCGCTAATATTGCGAGCGCCGGCTGCAATGCCTGGCGACGCCCTACTCTTCCAACGCTTAAGCGGTAGTACCATCGGCGCAGTTTGGTTTCACGGCCGAGTTCGGGATGGGATCGGGTGGGTCACAAACGCTATGGTCACCAAGCAATGAAGCAGGCGCTCACAATATGGGCGTTACCCGAAGGCAGCGCGTCCACACATAAGTGTAATTGGGTTATAATCGATACCCGTGCAGGAAAATATATTATCTAGTGTGATCATAATCATCCGCCATCGACGTGGCTGAGGTCATCAGCACTGTCATTGATGGTGGGACTCTTTGACCAAGCGCGAAAAGAGTAATTAGGATTGGTTAGCTTCACGCATTACTGCGCTTCCACACCCAACCTATCAACGTAGTGGTCTACTACGACTCGATGAAATCTAATCTCGAGGGAGGCTTCCCGCTTAGATGCTTTCAGCGGTTATCCCGTCCATACATAGCTACCCTGCTGCGCGGCTGGCGCCACGACAGGTACACCAGAGGTATGTTCATCCCGGTCCTCTCGTACTAGGGACAACTCCTCTCAAATTTCGACGCCCACGGCAGATAGGGACCAAACTGTCTCGCGACGTTCTGAACCCAGCTCACGTACCACTTTAATTGGCGAACAGCCAAACCCTTGGGACCTGCTCCAGCCCCAGGATGTGATGAGCCGACATCGAGGTGCCAAACGATTCCGTCGATATGAGCTCTTGGGAATCATCAGCCTGTTATCCCCGGCGTACCTTTTATCCGTTGAGCGATGGCCCTTCCACGAGGGACCACCGGATCACTATGACCGACTTTCGTCTCTGCTCGACTCGTCAGTCTCGCAGTCAGGCAGGCTTATGCCATTGCACTCTAACAGACGGTTTCCAACCGTCCTGAGCCTACCATCGCGCGCCTCCGTTACTCTTTAGGAGGCGACCGCCCCAGTCAAACTACCCGCCACAGAGGGTCCCCGATCCGGATAACGGATCTGGGTTAGACATCAGAAAACAACAGGGTGGTATTTCACATTTCGGCTCCACTCGGACTGGCGCCCAAGTTTCAAAGCCTCCCACCTATTCTACACAGTTCTTTCCTAATGCCACTCTGAAGCTGCAGTAAAGGTGCACGGGGTCTTTCCGTCTAACCGCGGGTACTCCGCATCTTCACGGAGAATTCAATTTCGCTGAGCATATCCTGGAGACAGTGGGGAAGTCGTTACGCCATTCGTGCAGGTCGGAACTTACCCGACAAGGAATTTCGCTACCTTAGGACCGTTATAGTTACGGCCGCCGTTTACTGGGGCTTCAATTCGGAGCTTGCACTCCTCCTCTTAACCTTCCAGCACCGGGCAGGCGTCAGACCCTATACGTCGTCTTGAAGCCGACTTAGCAGAGTCCTGTGTTTTTGCTAAACAGTCGCTACCCCCTGGCCTGTGCCCCCTCATACTGCTTGCGCAATGTGAGGGCCTCCTTCTTCCGAAGGTACGGAGGCAATTTGCCGAGTTCCTTCAGGATACTTCTCTCAAACGCCTTGGTATACTCTACCTGACCACCTGTGTCGGTTTCGGGTACGGTCTATACGGTGGGGCTATTTCCTGGAACCTCTTCGAAGCCCCTCCAATCCAATAAGGAGAGACAACTCACGAGATCCGTCACACACCACCAGGCCCACGAATATTAACGTGGTTCCCATCGACTACCCCCTTCGGGCTCATCTTAGGGGCCGGCTTACCCTGCTCAGATTAGCTTTAAGCAGGAACCCTTGGTCTTTCGGCGGGAGGGTGTCTCACCCTCCTATCGCTACTCATGTCTGCATTCGCACTTCCGATACCTCCACGACCCATTACCAGATCGCTTCATCGGCCTACGGAACGCTCCGCTACCGCGTGTAATAAATTACACACCCTAAGCTTCGGTACATATCTTTAGCCCCGTTACATTTTCGCCGCAGGATCTCTTATTTAGACCAGTGAGCTGTTACGCTTTCTTTAAAGGATGGCTGCTTCTAAGCCAACCTCCTGGTTGTTTTGGAAATCC
>JAIVFU010000267.1 GCA_020829485.1 Nostoc sp. CHAB 5834
GAAAAGTTGTTGGAAAAGCGAACGCGCAGCTAGATATTATTCCTTTTGAATTTCATCAGGATGACCGTTGGATGCAAGACGAGATTGAGATTGGTTATACTCAAGCTCCAGGACATCTAATGTACGTGGTGTTTGATTCTCCCCGTGATCGAGGATTAGTTGACTTCCCCAAAACCAAACTTTTAGGCATTGACTTTGGTTATGTAACCCGCAAAAGCCGCTATGAGGCAACAAAATTAGACTCTTTTGGCAATTTAGAAGTTTCTCCACCAGTAACCGTTAAAGGCGTTCATTATCCTTTTGGTCGTCTGATTTTTGGAGGAACTCGCAAAGAAATTATCCCACAGCCGCGTCGAATGTTAAAGGTGTTACGAGATTTTCTTTACGCTCAAGAAATTCAAGCACCTTTTGAAATCTTTTCTGATTGGTTGAGTGTGGGACATATTGATGAGTTTATGACTTTTGTTCCTGCTCCTACCTCTAAAGGTTTTAAACTACTTTTAGCTAGTACTGACCAATTTTATAACATTCTTAAACGTTTACGAGAACAAGGTCATGCTCATGTATTATTACGGCAAGGAAAACGATTTTCTAGTGGGGCAGCTGATATTAGTGTGTCAGATGTCCTAGATGATGAAAAATTAAATGAGCATAATCATCGCTTTCAAGAATACATTAATTGGAATCGAGAGGTTTTAAAACAAGAATTAGATTTAAGCGAAGAAGATATTATCGAACTACCTGCTTTGTTTGAAAATGATAGAGATGGACGAGCAGAAACTTTTTCCCCTAACATGGTCAACATGATAGTTTTGAAGCAGCATCTTGGTATTCCTAAACCTTTTGGCCCTAAGATTAATAATCAATGCCAATTTGAAGCTTATGTTAAAGAAGTTTTAGAACCCTTGGGTTTAGTTTGCCATTTTATAGATGATTGGGAGCCATATTTTCTCGGACGAGGGGAAATTCATTGTGGAACTAATACACGTCGGCAACCTTTTACTCAAAAGTGGTGGGAAGTTGAGCCTGCATTTTTAAAAAAAGTTTCTTTTTAACTTAGAAACGCCGTCATCACCATATTTTCTAATCTGCGGATTTGATTATCTTTTTCTGCTAGCAGTAATTTAATCTCTCGCTCTGGCAAACCTTTTATTTCATTATAAGTATCAAAATACTCTGCACTCAGTTGGGATTTATCAGCCGCGATCGCTGTTTTAGCACGCAGCAGAAATTTATCTTGCCCCCGTTTTTCCATTGCCACGATCTCAAGTTCAGCATTTGGATAATTCTCTGCTAGCTGCTTGAATGAAATGGCGATCGCTCTTGGGTCAACCCTTTGGTTATGGTAAAGGTCGAGGGTGTCAAAGATTGGCTTAATGAAATGAAATCTCCAAATTCCCCATTTGCAAATACTTCCTGGCGATTGTCTGGTTTGCGGTGAGGGTCTGGGTTGTCTTGCGTGGGCAGCGGCATAAGTATTAATTATGTATTTAGTAGCTTACACTACCTTGATGTACATAAGAGTGATTAGCGATCGCTCTTTGGAGAAAAACTTTTTGGTTTACTGAAAACCTGTACAAGCAACAGAAAGAGCAAAACATCCAGTTGCAACAACGCCTCTCTGAGATGGAGGGGTTAAGAAAACTGGAGATTGAGAATCAGCAACTCCAGCAGCGCATTCAGGAATTGGAACACGCTGTAGAAGAACTTCCCTCGCAACAGTGGGGGAATACGATGACCCAACAGGCCACCAAAGCTTTGAACAAGCAGGTGAAACAGGCGTTGGAGAAAACTATTGATCTGCGATCGCTAGCCCAAGAACCACCCAAGGAAAATGCCCAAGAATGTCTACGGTTGATGGGCATGGCGTTGAAGAATCTTGCCAGTGCTATGAACAACACCCAAGCCCTCGAAGCTGCGGCGATAATTCTGGGGAGTGAGCCGACACAGCAAGCGATCGCATATCGAGCCGAACAACTACAACTCATACCTCAAGCAGTGAGTGATATTCGGGCTGTGCTGTCAAAGCCTGGGTGTAGCTGGTGGGACTATTTAGAAGTAGCGCAAGAGTATGAGGTTATCAAAGCCGACTACTGGGCGGAATTGACCACCGAAGAGACAGAACTAATCACTGTTTTGGAGAAAGCTGAATCATCCCAAGTTACGGAACCGTTGGTTCTTCAAGAAGCCCCTGCCGATTCTGATTCTTCTAATAGCGAACTGACTATTGGGCTTGGGTCGATTGTCGCCCATGCTGACATTTACTGCGCTTTATATAACGCCAGAGGTGAAGTCATTGAAGACATGGGTGATGAAGTGTGGGTAGCTTGGGATCACTGGCGAGACAAGCCCAAGAAAACTGACCGCTATTTCAAAGATGAGTTGCGGTTCTGGCAAGACGAGAACAGTAATAGAACTCGCGCTCACATCTCTACAAGAACTGAATGCAGTACGGCTCAAGTGCGTTGGGTCAGTAGCCTCAGCGCATCGTGGCTTACGCCCGTCACCACAGGGTTGATTGGTACGGTACTGGCGGGTATCTAAGACATTGAATTCAACGAGGTCGCCAAAAGTCAACCGTCGGTAGAGCTGCAAATTAAGACCTCTAGGCTTTGAGAAGTCCCGCAGTGGCATGTGTTCGTAGTATGCCTGAAAAGCAGCAGCACGACGGGCAAGGAACACCGAACGTGATTGTACTTCCGGGTCTTGAGGAATTTCGTCTGCCCAATTATTGTCAACTTCGTGGTCGTCCCAAGTTACTAGCCAAGGAAATGCAGCATGAGTTGCTTGTAGGTGTGGATCAGTCTTGTACAGAGCGTGACGGTTACGGTACTCCTGCAAGGTAAATGGCTCACCATTGCCATCGTGCGATCGCAGCGCAGTTGTACTCGGTGGGCCTTCATAAATATAATCACCGAGATGAACCACTAAGTCTAAATCCTCTTGAGCCATATTTTTGTAGGCTGCATAATAACCACTTTGCCAGTTTTGACAGGAAGCGAAGGCAAAGCGGAAGCGATTAACGCGATCGCGCGGGTTAGGAGCAGTGCGAGTCCGCCCGATTGGACTCACTTCATTGCCCACCCTAAACTGATACCAGTACCATCGTGCAGGTTGTAATCCTTGCACTTCTACATGAACAGAGTGGACAAATTCTGGAGTAGCTATCTGTGTACCACTGCGGACAACTTGCCGCATCTTTTCGTCGGTAGCAACCTGCCACTGCACTGGAACATTATATGGTGGCATCCCACCACCATTGAGTGGATCGGGGGCTAAACGCGTCCACAGCACTACATTATCTGGAAGTGGTTCACCAGAAGCCACACCCAGACTAAAGGGATAATTAGAGAATCGGGGCTGGGCGAGAACTTTGTTAGACCATTGATTAGCGATCGCAAAACCAGTTAAGGCTCCAGTTCCAATCAACACTTGTCGCCGTCTCAAGCGAGTTGATAGCAAGCGCTCGAAGTTGAAGTTCTGCATATACTCCCCTGATTGTCGCGTTTGAATCACAGCAAAGTCTAACAGCGCAACTTTAATCCCTCTTTGCAATCAGGTTAAGCGTTGATTATTCCAACACAACCCTAATTGTTTTACCTGTAATAGCAGGGTAAGCTCATCTAATTTGGTATAATAAGAACTAGACCGGGATTTAGTTCTCGTTCAAGTTTTTGCAACAAATAAAAACTATGCCAACGGACAATTAATAGATGAGTCTTCTGCTGCCAATTTGCGAAATCGCTTTGGGGGTGATAAAGAAAATTTTCGCGTCATTTTGGTAGGCAAAGATGGTGGTGTTAAGCGCCAAGACACAAAACCTGTCCCAGCCACAGCAATTTTTGAGCAAATTGACGCTATGCCCATGCGCCAGCAAGAAATGCCCTCTTCGAGGCAGAAAGTAGCATCAAAATCAAGCGAGTCAAAGTTGCCTTTCCAGCGATCGCCTCAGCTTCTCCCAAAACTGAGAAACTAAGGGAGTATGCCAAAATTTCAAAAAATCAACCTCACCTGACTCGTGGGGTTTTTGTTATGTCTGATGATAGGTAATACTGTCAACCCACATTCAGCGATCGCTTGTGACAAAGCAGTACACTGGTACTCTACCAAAAATTCCCAACTGTGACACCGATAGCGTAGCGTTAGCGACGCAGGAGCGTCACAGCCAGCCGCAGGCATCACTTAAGGACTGCATCTGCTCACATTCTTCAGACAAGTATTTGTAAGACTGATTGTGAATAAATTATTGCAATATTAATAACTTCTTAAGCCCTAATTAAACCCGATTTGGTAATTAATCTTGTTAATAACTAGATGGTTATTATTTAGGTTTTTTATTCCCTTTTATTGTATAAATCTCAACAAGGACTTTTATGGAGCGTGTACATTTCCAGGGCTTGCTATCCACTACAGCAAAGCGGCGTGGTGTACGCAACGTTTCTTTACCTGAAGAGTTTAGAAAAGAAACGAATACCCTTGAGCAATACCGCCTTCGATATGCTCTATATAAAACTGACCCGGATTTACAAAAAGCTTACGCCTTGTTTCCCTTTACAGTCACCTGGGACGACCACGAAGTTGAAAATGACTATACCGATGACATTTCGGAAAACAACGATCCGGTCAAAAAGTTTCTCAAAAGGCGTGCTGCTGCTTATCAGGCTTATTATGAGCATCAGCCACTGCGGGAATTTTCCCGACCACAGGGGCCAGATATGCTGATTTACCGTCGGCTGACTTTTGGTAATCTGGCGGAGTTTAGCGTACTTGATAGCCGCCAGTACCGCAGCGATCAGCCATGCGGTGACGGTGAAACACCCCGTTGCCCAGCAGCGCTAGATCCATTTAAAACCATGCTTGGTTCTCAGCAGGAGCGCTGGCTGCTGGATGGTCTTGATCGTTCTCAAGCACGTTGGAACATACTTGCTCAACAGGTGCTGATGGCAGAGCTAGATCATAAAATTGGGCCAGGCGAAATCTTTTGGAACGACTCATGGGATGGATATCCCCTTGCACGTAATCGTGTTTTAAGTCACATCGCCAGCCACCGGATTTCTAACCCAGTGGTGATTACTGGGGATTGGCATTCTACATTTGTCAATGACCTGAAGCTGGACTTTAAGGCTTCTAACTCTCCAACAGTGGCTACAGAGTTTGTGACTCCTTCAATTACTAGCAATGGTGATGCCAATGTCTACGGCCCTTACTATGGCCCGAAGATTCCAGAAAACCCACACATTGGTTGAGTCGATGGGGGATATTATTCCCCGCACCTCTCAGTTAGATCCGTGCTTGCAGTTTTCACTGCACACGGCTCCCGATGTTCTTAGCTTGCGCTTTTGCTCATGTGTTTGTAATCGTGGCAGATCTCATGAATTGCTTCAAGATTATTTCTCTTCCAGTTGGCATGATTTCCGTCGATGTGATGCAGATGAATCCGTTCTTCATCGATGAATTTCAGACCGCAGGAGGCACATCTATGGTTTTGCTTTTTAAGAGCAATAGAAGTTTCTCCGAAGTAAAGCTTACTGTTACGTTCGCTCCAGTAGGCTGTATCTCCGTCATAGGGGGATTTTGTTCCTTTGACCATGACGTGACTTGCTTCGGAGTAAGGAACTGATGGGAATGCTTTGTCTAGTAACTTTTTACTAGAGTAGCTTGTTTGTTTAGTTTCCTTGTTGAATACCGCGCGTATCGGATTGATGGCTCGACAATATGTGTTGTCGGGGTTTTTTCTGTTATTCTCTTTCCTCGTTTGTAATCTAGATGGTATCTGTGTATACTCTCAATCCCGTTGAGCGCGATGTTGGCTAGTAGCGGGCTGACCACTCCCCCTTGAGGTGTGCCCTGTTCGGGGAATTCTGGATTTACCCCCTAGCTATCTAATTGGTATTTCGAGGCTTGGAACTCAAGCACAGTAAGAAGTTCCGTATGTTGATCGACCAAAGCTTGTATTGTAGTAACTGGATTATGATGAAGGCGATGTTTTTGTTGGCGAG
>JAIVFU010000268.1 GCA_020829485.1 Nostoc sp. CHAB 5834
TAATTGGTACTAATATTGGGGGATTATCTAGTATGATTTATGATGAATATTTATTTGACATGAGCAACCCTAAAAACCTACGACATGTAATTAATAAATTTGTTACTAATAACATTGATTCTAAAAATTACCAACGTAAAATACATTTGACTAGCAACGCTATAACAACCATACTTCTTAAGATTTATCAAACGTCTATAATTAAACTCAATAAAACAATTATTTATTGATGCGTGAGTAAGTCCATTATTGACCCGTGAGCAAGTCTGTAAAGTCAAATGAGACAACATGTGCATCTACCGAGCCTAGTAGCAACATGGAAGTGAAGTAGCTTTACAGACTAATGCACGGGTCAATAAACAGGAAATCGAAGCTCTGTGCTCATTATAGATTCGTGAGTTAGTCCGTAAAGAATGCTACCTCTTTCTTCTAAAAGAAACAGCTTATGCGCGCTCGATCAGCCTGTAAGTAATTCACTTCCTCGAGAACAGCTCTTTGTAACGATCCTAGATCGGTAAAAACTCGGTTTTTCAAGGCTCGTTTAAGCTGGCTCCATACCAACTCCACCGGATTGAGCATGGGACTGTAGGCGGGTAGATGTTCCAAGTGAACCCGGCCCGGCCTCTTATGAAGCCACTCTTTAACGATCTGAGAGCGGTGGATGGCCGCCCCGTCCCAGATTACCAGCAGGTTTTGGCGTCGATAGTGCCAGCATAGTTTACCCAGAAACCACGTGATGTCTTCACTATCAAAAGGTTTGTCTTGGCCCGCTAAATACAAGCGACCGTTCGGCGCAATGGCTGCAATGAGGCTTAAGTGGGCTCGTCCGGCTTGCTCAAGGAGCAGTGGTGTTTGTCCACAAGGTGCCCATGTATGAGCCAGCAAGGGCAATAAATAGCAGGCTGACTCATCTAAATATAGAACAATCCGTCCTTCAGTTTTCGCTTTTTTTAAGTTCGGTCGGACCGCCGATGCGGTAACTTCTGTTCGCGCCACTGTTGTACAGCTTGAGGGTCCTGCTGACGTGCTTGCTTTTGTGGCTTCTGCCGGCTCCAGTCCGCTTTCTTAAATATTCGACCAACTTGAGAGGGGTCATAACTGACGCCAAACAGCTTCTTTATCACGTCATTTACCCGAGGTCGAGTCCAAACCGATCCCGAAAACCCGTGATGCTCAGCCCCTTTGTTGAGTT
Source organism: Nostoc sp. CHAB 5834 (assembly GCA_020829485.1). Next base: position 1,193 of record JAIVFU010000268.1, read on the forward strand.
CAGCAAGCAGCTGGACAATTTGCTCATCGGTTAAGCGGCAGTCGGGTCCGCTGGGCTTTCGCCAGGCTAAACCAGCCTGGCCCTCTTGGCGATACTTTTTCGATGTTCGACTAACCCAGCCCTCGGTAAGTCCCAATGCTTGCGCAATTTTGAACTGTTTCCAGTCTTGGTCTTTCAATTCGGCACATCGCCGCCGTAACAATTCGTAGTCAGATGGTTTGTAAGCTGCCATACAGAACCAAAGAGCTAATCTTTACAAGCCTACTCCCAGATCAATAAAGTAGAACACGGTACAAGATAAATCCGATCAAACGCATAACTACACAAAGTGCGTAAGAGCCAGTTTTTTGGGAACAGGTCACCTTTGTTGGCGAGAAGTTTGGGTTCAAAGCAGCAAAGACGCAGCGCTTAGTAATCTGCCTGTTTGTAGGCAGCCGAAGTGCAAACGTCAATGTACATGCTCAAGAATCAGTAAACACAAATAATTTTACTTTTTTTGCAAAATGGGCATGTAAAACTTTTCTACCAAAAAATCAATCTTAGCAGTCCAAAGCTGCGATTTAGCAAAATTATAAGCATTACTAGACATACAATTATACTCAGATGGATGGTGATAAAGCCACTCAATCGCTTTAGCTAATTCTCGAGCTGTTTTTTCAGGAGTTGTAGGCAAAACCGTAATTCCTGTTGACTCATTAACTAATTCTGCTTGGCCATGTAGATTAAGAGTAATAACAGGTAGTGAATTGATCATCGCTTCGAGAATTTGGCCGGGGCATGAATCCCTTAAACTAGTAAAGAAGAATGCATCGGCTTGCTGATAGTAGTTCTGCACTTCACTGTGGGGAACTCTACCAACCCACTTAACACGAGCGCTCAGTTCATACTCTTCTATATAGTCATTCACAAACACACCCATTTCTCCATCACCAACGATTGTCAACATGACAGGTACTGCTTTATCGACGTAGCTTAAAGCATGCAGTGTCAGTTCCAAACCTTTTCTAGGCATGAGTCTTCCAACCCAAAGCAGATTAAATACTTTACTTATTGGACGCGGCCTATATTTAATTGCCCCAAAAGTGCTTCCTAATCCAGCGTCGAGCATTCGATGAATTGTTTTATCACCTCTTATAGAGTTTGCAAGTTTGTACGTATCCTGATTTGAGATTAAAAGATAGTCAGCTGATTGAACTGATTTGTAACATGCAGGATTAAAACGCAACAAAACTTTGCTAAGTAGCGATCTGATTCGTTCTTTACGCCAGTTTGACTTAAAATATTTTTTTAAAGAAGATAATGCTTCCTGACCACCACCCAAGGGGCCTAGTACAAAGGGTATTCTGAGTTTGTACATGAAGGTACCCAATTGTAAACTACTGAAAGTAACATGATGAACTAATGCAAAAGTGTTTTTCTGCTTCAATTTGTTAGCAACTTTGTATGCAGCCCATTGCCAGTATAAATAGTGAAAGTACAACCCTATAGGGCCTTTATAATAAGCTTTGTCAACCCAAGCCGGAAGTGATACATAATGAAAAGATAAGTTTGGAAAAGGAGTTATACCCGTTTGATCCTCTATAGTATTTCGATGCACATTCCTTGTAAGGCAATACACCTTAAAACCACGTTGGCTGAGAAGTGATGCATAACTCCATCCATTACCTGGTTCAGAACCATGCCCTGGTGCACATGAGTAAGCGGATAGTAATAGCGAATAATCAGTCATAACGGTTTCATATTAACTTTTGTGATATAATTCCGAATAAAATTTATTATATAAAATAACTACAAAGGCTACGAAGCTTTTTAACGCAAGACTTTCTTATCCAGTGTAAGATTGCCATGGCACTGTCATTGTTGCTTTGGGTAAAATAGAAGTATTAAAGAAAACTAATTTAAAAGCTTCATTTTACGCAAGGTATACCCAGTCACAATTCGACCGATATCCAATAAAAAATATAAGAATTTAGTATTAGAATGTTTCATTGCAAAGTAATATCGAACTTTAATATTTGTTGATGATCGAGTACTGAAGAATCCTTGCATAAACTCCAGAACGGTTGCCTGCTTTTCTATTTGGATCCCGGTTGCTTGTACGTATGTGTGAACAACGCTATCTACAGATACAAACAATGGGTAACCTGCTTTTTTACACCGAACAGAAAATTCAATATCAGCCATATATTGCTTAAAATGTTTTGAGTCATACAATCCTAGTTTTTTAAAAATAATTATAGGAATTAATGTGCCACGACCTGGCAAGCTATCAGTTATTACAGTATTATCCGCATGTCTCTTAAGTATATTATAACTAAATGCATAACACGAAGCTAAATTATAACCCGAAGCCCAATTCAATTCACTCTTTGTTCCGGCATACTCCAGATAATCAGGGTTATTAATGTCAACTGCGGTAGAGCCTATAAGACAAAGTTCCTTACTATTATACGCTAATATTAGTGACTCTAAATAATATTTATTTACTTCTAAATCGTCATTCAAAGTTAATATAAAATCGCCGTCTGATTTAGACAATGTGAGAGCATAACGAATACCAACATTAGTTGCCTCTGTCCACCATAAATTGCCATTGCCATTCAGTAAAATTACTTCAGGAAAATCATTTAGAATCATATCTGAAGTACCATCTGTCGACCCATCATCAATAACAATCGTCCTAAATAATGAATAAGTTTGCTTGTCTAAACAACTAAGACACATCTGTGTAAAGTTTTTTCGATTGAAGACAGGTATAACAATATAGATCATAGTAGTCTTAAATAATTTTATTCGTGAGATAAAATGATTTCACCGATTTAAGAAGACACGCAACAGGATTGGTACATAGACAATATCATAAATTCGTGCATCAGTTCGTGAAACTACTCTTCTTCCTTATTGTCACTAGCCTAGGCAGATGCATATGTTATTCCACTTGACTTTTAAGAATTGCCTACGGGTTAATAAATTTCTAAATAGTTGAAATTTGAATTTCTTCTTTATACTTAAACCTTTTAATTTTATATGTCTCTTTGTATATCATAAAGGCGCCAATTCCCACGAATGACCAGTAAAAGTCTGGAAGTTGATAAGACCAGCTGTAGACCAAACCACTAGTAATGAATGATAAAATTGTATAATGATCTTCTTGTAATTTATATATTTTAGTATTCATAAATAATATGACGGTTAAAATAATACCGTATTTTGCAATTAAGCCTACTAAACCAAAATTATATAAGTTACTTATGTAACCTGAATGTATAAAGGTTCCTTTAGCACCTTTCCACTCTTCACTTGCTTCAGTGTACATCAGTTCTCCCTGATCATATCCCTCATAAGTCCAGCCCATGAATAGATGGTCAGGCATTTTTTGTAAATACAAATCGCGTTGTTCACTTCGCCAGCTACCAGTCCCTTGTTTATCAGAATTTTGTATATCTAATATACTTCCGGATATGTTTTCATATAGGTTTGGATTGATATATAAAAATAAACTAGTGAATCCAAACATCATAAATGCAACAAACAATGTACGCAATACCAAAGTAGATCCATTTAAAATATTTCTTCTCGAAACAAAATAATAGTTAATGGAAATTGCAAATATAGATGACATCCAAACTGTTCTATGGAAACACAATATTATCACTAAGAATACAAGAAAAAATGCATAAAAATAAGTGTTCAAATTATTCTTTAGATATTTATTGAAATAGTATAGTAATGGAATAATTAGATAATATGCTTCACTAGCGGTCATTGAACGTTCGTATGAATTAAAATGATGTTGTAGTATTTTAGCAAAAACAATTTGGTTCATAAAAAAAAGGAAAAATATAAAATATACTATTTCCTTTACCTTAATCTCCCCTAACCAAATACAAACAACGAAGCAGCCCGTACACAAAAATGGCACTAACGCAAGTGATACAAAATTCAAGGATTCAAACCAAGTACCATATCTATTCAGAGACTCAAAGATTAAATGCAAAATAATTACAACCGTTATACCCAATAAAAATTTTATATAAAAAGGAATTTTTAAAATGTATAATATAGTATATATGATACCCAACAATAAGACTACCTTTCTAAAAGCAAGCGAAATGGAACTGTAAGGTAATACACTATAACCTAATTCACTTATCATAAACAAAAACAAATAAAGGTGCCCTGTCTTTAACAGCAATGATATTCTTTTTAAATCCATAATTGTATTCCAATTAAAGTTCTATCTTTTTTTACAAAATCTAATCAATTTTATATTTCCATTTCATTATAAGTGATCATTAAATAAAATAATTTATAGATCACTCCTGAATGGCAGTTGAAGCGGTTAATAACTGCCACTATGTGATCATTGTTTTGTCGCTTTAGCATAACGAAGTTGACAAAACACTCAACACATGTTAAACTCCCAAATACACTCTAATTTCCCATGAACCACATCAATGAGTTAATAATTTATGAAATGTAATAAAGATAACTTTAAATATTTCAAATCACAATATTGATTCATACGATTTAATAGTTTTGTCAACAGTATTTTGCCATGAAAAATGCTTAATCCTATTCAGACCAAGATCAATCATCTTCTGACGCAAACTAAAATCATCAAGAATCAATTGTATTGTGTTTCGAATGGAGTCAACATCTGAAGGCTCGAAATAGAGAGCTGCATCACCGCCTACTTCTGGCAACGAACTTTTATCGCTTAGTAAGAGATCG
>JAIVFU010000269.1 GCA_020829485.1 Nostoc sp. CHAB 5834
CTTATTGGTATTATAAGTTACACGCGACCAAACCAATTTTTTCCACAACTCAACCCAACAAATTGAGCAAATACAAGCATTTGGGTAAGGCTGGAAGCCCTGCTCATATTAATGCTGTCCTCTCCGTATGCCTGTCATCAAGCTCTCTGGAGTCAACAACATCATTACTGGGTGTTATTGGAAACTTACGTTCAACTATCTCTAGAATTACAGCCTTTTATTCCTGTGCTATCAAATCCATTTCCAGATCAACAGCAGGTGCAGATAGTTGTAGAGCAGTTTTGTGATGCCTGGGTTGGAAGTAGCCATCCCCAGCTTCAGCAGTTTGCAGAGTGCGATCTGCTGAAAGCAGCAGCGCTTCGCTATCGCGATCGCCGCGCTGTAACCGATCGCAATTCTTGGTTAAAGACAACAGAAAAAACATCAGCACTGCAATTGCTCTTTCTTGCCTGTCAGGGTTTACCCATAGGCGAGATCAATATGCTACTACAGCAATGTCTGGGTTTTGCAGAGCAGCTTGAGGAAATCTCCCAATTAGTGCTAGAGCATAAAGTTAGCAAACTGCGGGGTCGGGGTTTAGAGTACATTGCTCAACCGGATATACCTTCAGCCGGGGGATTAGATTTGCTGGAGAAAAGGTTGGAAACTATTACCTGTCTACTTCAACCTAAAGCAAAGCAATATGGTTTGAAGTTTCCCATTGGAATGCTCTTATGGGGGCCACCGGGTACTGGTAAAAGTCTTTCTGCCAAGTTAGCAGCTAAGAAAATGGGATTGCCACTGTTAGCAGCTAATTGGGGTGTACTACTGGGTGATCCTCACCCCGACAGAGCATTAAAGGAGTTTATTGCTTTGGTAACTTCCCTTTCTCCCTGCGTACTTTATTGGGATGACTTTGATAAAGGCTTTGCTGGCTGGGACTCCAATGCAGATGGAGGTGTAGCACGGCGGCTATCTGCGGCTTTGTTGACTTGGATGCAAGAGCATCAAGAGCCAGTTTATACCATTGCTACTGTCAATCGCTTGTCAATGCTACCTGCGGAATTAGTGCGCCGTTTTGATGATATCTTTTTTGTGGATTTACCCCATGAAGGGGCAAGATATGAAGTTTTCAATCTACATCTAGCTAAGTATTTTCCAGCTTTTCGAGACAATAACTCACCTTGGAGTGATGATCAATGGCGTAGACTGTTGGCTGAATATCGCATTTGCAGTCCAGCAGAAATTGGTAATGCAGTCCGTCGTTGTGCTGAGGAGGCTTTTTATCAAGGTAGACCTGGGGAAATTGAGTTTGAGGATTTGCTGAAACAGCGACAAGAATTCACACCAGCTATGGAGCGAGAGTCAGAACAGATACAGGCAATTCGCAATCAGGCTATTTATGCTAAACCTGTAGCTAGTCAGGATGTTTCTCGATTTGCTTATCAGCATCGGGAGTTATTTGGGTGATATGAGTGGAATTTTTGAAATTCAGCTTGTGTCGGATTTTAAAATGCCGATGGTAGAAGTATGGTTGGGATTATTGCTGGGTGGGTTTACATTAGAACAACGTGGTAATTTTTATCACAACCAAAATGTCTGGGTGAACAGCTCTCTAACTTCCACTGATGACATCCTTGGGCGCTGACTCGAATGGCACTAAGAAAAGCCGAAACGCTTGTGTATTAAGCAGTTTGCAGATGCTTTCGTAATTCGTGCCGGGGTTTGGTCATTAAGGGATAAGCTTTCGGGTGACGTTTACGGACTCGTGGTTCGTTTCTAGCAGGACGGTCAGGAACAGCCTTGTGAGCGATAACTTTGAGTAAAGTACGATAAATTTTAAGACGTTTTGTTGAAGTTGCGGCTAATAATTCGGGAATAAAGTTATTTAAATGATGGCGAGTACCTTGCAGTGATAGGCGTAACGGAGGAGTAGTGTAAGTAGTTGCAGCCGACCACATCAAACCACGAAGTAGATTGTAAGCTAGCAAATAAACGTAAATTTCTTTACGTACCATTGAGGGAGTTTTACAGCGCAAAATATCCATCCCCAGAGTAGTTTTAAGATGTCTTAAATCTAGTTCAACGTCCCAACGTTGACCATAAAGCCCAACAATATCTAGAGTAGAATAAGCTGTTGTATCTTCTTAGTAGTAATTAAGCTAACTTGTTCAGTGCGAAAGCTAGGAACAACAATATAATAATATATCTCTCGTACAGTTATGGCTGAGGGTAAAGCATTAAATTCATCTTTACTCAATCCCTGTGGGCATTTTTTAGGTTTATGCCAAGTTACTAACTTGTCACTTGATCCAATTATTTTACCTTTTTGCATCGTGGTTTTTCGAGCTTGGTGTTTCCGAAAAACTGCATCACAATTTCTATTTTTAATAGAAACCAAATCAGCATAAGCGCAAAATGCTCTATCCCCTAAAAGGATATCCAATGGATTAAGAAACTGATATAATTTTCTGGCTAATTTAATATCATGCGTGTTCAGAATATCTATGCATAGTGCAATAGCGGCTCCAGTAGCTAAACTAAATATTACACCGATTTTTGCAATTGGGAATCCACATCCAGATGCTTGAGTAGAGGGCTGAGGGTAGCATGATTGATTATCTGGAGTATCTGGCATCGATACCGTAGACCCATCTATTACTTTCACATTTCGTCCACACCATAAATGCTCTATTTCTACCTTCTCTTCTAAGCTTTTCCCAACCTGACTAAAAAGGTTTTCTAAAAATTTTTCTGGTAATCTAGACCTAGCTTGACAATAAGCGCTCGTGTCAGACGATGGAATTTCTACACCAATTTCAGCTAAATAAGCAATGACTTTGCTAACTGCATTATGACAACTCTTATCAGCTTCTATTACTTGAGATAAAAACGCCCAAAGCGTTACTATTGGATCAAATAATCGCCTATAGTATCTAATTTTTAGCTCCGAGAGTGCTTGTTCAATTACAGATGATGGTAACAGTTCTTTGAAAGGTAGACCCAAACTCTGGCTAAATTTATCCTTGAGGATTTGTACTCGTAGTGTCACAGTAGTATTTATGATGTTGGCTTGCTCGTATCAAGGAAAGTATTTCATGAACGAGTAAGCTTTTCCTACCTAAAAAAAATTTTTGGACAATCAGTACATTTAACTCCACTGTCTTTGTCAGGCACAGCGATGGCGTACCCACTCTTCTCGCTGGCGATCGCAACATCAAGGACAATTGCCTATCCCATCCCTGAACCTTCACTGTTCAATAGCTTTAAAATCTCTAGTGCCTATCCCGCATAGCTTAGAGCTTTTCTTAGTGCCATTCGGCGCTGACTCTGAGACTACAGCATCGGCTGACCAACCTCACGGGAGCCCTATATTTCCCTTACAAATCAAAATCAAGGCTGAAGGTTTGGTCATCAGAATCCTCTGGTTTAGAGTCTGTAGATAGCTCTTTAGTCGGCTGAATAAGTTGGTTTGACTCAGTATTAATCGGGGTGAAAGCTACTTGTTGGGTAGGGAATGTACCCTTTCTGAAAGCAAAATAACAATCAATGATAAAGTAAAGCGTCTCCAGGTAACTTTTACCTAATTGCTGTGATTCTGCAAATATCCGCTCCCGGTAGCTATCTTTGATCCGAACTTTTTCCGGTGTCAAGTCTTGTTTGTCTGTCATTGTTATAGCTTCCCAGATGTGGTTGTTGGATTCTTGCTCATAATGGTTTTAGCCATTTCTAGAAGCCCAAAAACATTAGCTTCCACTGGATTGTCCAAAATTTTGAAACCGTTCTTTTCTAAAAGCTTCTTAAATCCTGGTAACAGACACCCTCCACCTATCGCCCAAATTTCATCCCCTTGGTGCTTGGCATCAAGTGTCAAATTCACCACTTTCTTCAAGTATTTTTCATACCAATCTTTCAAACAAGCACTATATATATCTTTAATATCGATGTCACGGCTGTACTTGGTATGTCCCATTTCCAGACAAAATCGGATTTTGGAGGCATCCCCGATTTTTCCCCCATTTAGATGTTTCATTTTTTGAGAAATATCATCGATTAGAACTTCTACACCAATGGGGTAGGCGGTGTGAACTTCTCGCTTCCCCTGGTTGTAACGAGAATACAGAGTCGTACCATTGCCAAAGTCTAAAATGGTTAATTTTTTCGGCAGTTGATGCCCAAATAATGCACCCATCCCCTCTAGAACGACTTTTAGCACTTCTACTTTCACATCTGATTGTTTGCCAGCTAGTATTGGCTGATATTCTCCACTTAGTACTTTTTGCAATTCGTCAGCCAGACCAACATCATGTAAGCTGACGACTAATTTTAAATGCCAAGCCTTACGGTATGGAAGATGTGCCAATGCACCAAATAAAGTCAACAATGCGTTGTTGACTTTATTTTCATTGTTGTCTGTATTCCGGTCAAAATGATAACCTGTGCGGAAGGCTGATTCTCCAACTGTGTAAGCAGTACCATTAAAAACTACTCGTCCGGGTACATCTTCCATCTCGGCATTGGTTATATAGCTGGGGACACGAACTACTTCAAAGCCATCGACTAAAAGTTTTAGGCTTCCATAACCGTTATCAAAGCCAGCAGGAAAAATTTTTTGTAAGGTATGAATGTTCGACATTGGGGGAAAGGTAATACGCTTCAATTTGTAAAAGTTATCAGCCGAGGAGATATGGGGGAGCAGAGGAGAGAAGAATAAAATGACTACCTCTTTTTTCTCCAGCCTCAAGAGCTTATCATACCCCCTTGGAGGCTAAGTGGGGTATAAAGTGTCAGCTAGTCAAGTGTACCCTATAAAACACCCATATATACCCTATATAGGTGTCAAATACTCATCGAAGTCCTTAATTATCTTTGGGGTATATATAGCACCTACAGAGCCCCCATCAGCATTTTTGAAGTTTTATTTTATTCAAAAAAACAAAACTGGTTTACTAGATTGCATTATTATACAATTTAGTTATTTTTGAATGACTAAATTCAGTCTTGACTAAAATCAGCAACAACTAAACGGGACAAAAATCTATTTTTACAACTATCTTCTCGAAGAGTAGGACTTTTTGAGAGCTAAAGTAATGACTAAATAGCGTTAATTACAATTTAGTCATTTATAAATGACTAAATTACATAATGACTAAATAACTTAAAAACAACATTATGCATTATGATATTGACTAATTTACACAATGCTGCTGGTAGTCAGTAAAATGTTAATTCTTACTTGTGCATCCTTGTCCGGTGGTCAGGGAAAAACAACTGTTGCAATCTTGTTGGGTAGAATGCTTGCTCAAACAGGACAGCGTGTACTGATGATTGATGCCGATCCCCAAGCGAACCTAACTTTTTACCTGGGGCACGAAGTTCAGCAGAATCAACCCACGCTTCTAGAAGTTCTCAAAAAACAGATAAATACTGAAGACGGTATTTACGAAATCGGAGAAAACCTATGGTTAATTCCTGCTGATGATGGATTAGATAATGCTCAAGAATTTTTGTCTGGGAGCGGTATGGGAGCTATTGTTCTGAGCAAACGCTTAAAAGAGGTATCAGATTTATTCCAATACTGCATTGTCGATGCGCCACCTCAGCGATCGCAAATCTGCCTTACATCGTTGGGGGCAGCTGACCATATCATCATTCCTGTAGAAGCATCATCCAAGGGTGTAAATTCTCTCATCCGAACTCTAAGTTTAGTTGAGGAGCTTCAAGAAATTGATGCTTTTTCAGGGATAGTGCTTGGCATCTTGCCATTCAGAGATAAATGGGTAGGTAATAACCAAGTCGCACAAAGTAAGGCGAGTATCAGTGCAATGC
>JAIVFU010000026.1 GCA_020829485.1 Nostoc sp. CHAB 5834
ACCAATTAACCTCTGTGTTTCTTTAGGATTTTCTTCAATGTGGTTCAGTATATCGCTCATATTTATGTGTCAAAAAACTTCCCTAATGTTCTTTTATCACAGAATGATACTATTTTGGAGATGTCTAGTGATGAAATATTGCAAAGATTTAATGAAGTAGTAGATAATATTATTAATCAAGTCAAGGCTACATCAAATGATTGGGTATGGAGCTATCATAAATCCCCGGATGATTTGCGACATAATAGGGTGAAAGTTATTCAAGAATTTCTGTCTGATTATGAAGCTGGCAAAAAAAGCAACAGATACACAATCGGTGAATTGCCAAAATTGGCATTTAAAAATCAAGAATTTGACATAGCGCTTTGTTCACATTTATTGTTTTTATATTCAGACCATCTCGATTACAATTTTCATCTAGATTCTATAGGCGAGATGCTGCGTATTGCTAAAGAAGTCCGAATCTTTCCCCTGATAACTTTAATGTGGAAAAATTCACAACATTTAGATGAAATTGTCAAATATTACACTTCAAAGGGTTACAAAATAGATATTGAAAAGGTTGAATACGAACTACAGCCTGGTGGAAATAAAATGTTGAAGATAACCAGAGATTTTATATAATTCGTATTCATAGAGAATTGGTATAACCATTACGTTGGAATCTCATATAGCGGTTCCTGTTCTGGTGAAGTACACAAGGGCGCTTCGGGATGCCCACCACACAAAAACTTTACTGCTTTAATCTGTACCTCACTCGATAGGGAACTGCTATAACCATCAGGTATATAAGATTATTAGACAAGACCTCTTGCAAAAGTCCCTAACACCCCACCCCCAACCCCTCACCTTAGCAAGGGGAGGGGAGACAAAGCGTAGCTTTGGCAGGGTGGGGTTCAAATTGTTTGATTTATGCAAGAGGTCTACACATTATTCAGCAAACATTTCAGCTAAGGTATCTAAAACTGCTTTTTGTTCATCAGAGTCAATCTGACCTAGCTTTTTGACTAATCGAGTTTTATCAACTGTACGAATTTGATCCAGAACAATTTGCCCATCCTTGCCCTGAAACTGACAAGCAACACGAGTCGGATAAGACTGTCCTTTAGTTGTCATCGGAGCAACAATGACCGTGGCAATATATTTGTTCATCTCATCTGGTGAAATTACTACACAGGGTCTTGTCTTTTGAATCTCACTACCAATCGTCGGGTCGAGATTAACCAAAAACACATCAAATCGATTCACTACCACTCCCACTCTCGATGCTCCCACTCTGTAGTTACGGCATCATCGAGCAGTGCATCGTCGTGTTGCTTCGCCATTGTTGCAAATGCTTCCTCCCACCCCTGACGCGATTGAGAGGCAGCACGGACAATTAGGTGACAATCTTGAATTTCAATTTCTACCTCTTCACCAATACCACTTTGTTCCAGTAGAAGTTTAGGAATGCGGATACCTTGAGAGTTACCGATTTTAACAATACGGGTTCTAATTGCTGTTCTCATAAAGATAATTTTCCTTATGTGTAATTACATTGTGATTACTAAGAAGGATTTTGTCAACAAACGTTCAAAATTTCAATAATTTTTAATGCGATCGCACTCATCACTACAATAGGCGATCGCATGATCTTTTATGTATATTCTGTATATACACCTTTCTATTGCTTACGCTGTAACCATTTCCGGGACTGAATTAGGGGATGCTGGCTCGAAATGTAACACCATTATTTGCTGTGGGCGTAAACCAACAGATTCATAAGTGCGGCCATTGCGATCACTAAATTCAACCTCAAATGCAACACCACCAGCTAATAATTCTACTACTGTACCAACTTGACCACGGTACAGGTTGTATTCAGGTAGATCAACTGTTAGTGCTACGACATCCAGCAACTCAATTCTACTTTTATTCATTTTGTATCACTTCCAGATATTAGAGAGGATAGCAGGTTGTTAATCTTGGGACATCAGAACCTTCTTCGATAATCCAAGCACTGCGAATGATCGTACTTTTATTCTGCCATTTGAGTGTGAAATCTAGTATGTAACGTTGTCCAAATTCATCACGTCGTCCCAAACTAACTTCTTGAATTCTGACTGCTTCTAAAAGAATCTGGCGCAATTCTTCAGCATTTTCATCCTTCATGCCCAGACTTGCTGAAAAGAGACGGGCTTTATCTTTTCCTTTATCATGCTCTGGATTAAGACAATAGTCACGCAGTTTACGAATATCAACGACTGCATTTTCTGCATTTGGGATTAGATTGCCTGAATTAGACATAATTTTTATTTTTAGAGTAGGTATAGATTTTAGGAAATATAAACATGGAAAATGCCTGTGTAAATTAAGTTTTACAGCCAAGGGGCTATTTGCGCTTAAAATACACAGGCACTTTAATGTTATTTTCTTGCTATATATTATACATTAAATTGATAACAAGGGTATATTTATTGAATTTTATTCAACTTTTTTAACTGAGTTAATGCTATTCTTTACCGCCGCCGAAGAGTTTGTATATCCCGTATCCAATAGCTGCCGCAGCAGCAACAGGTGCAGCAGCAACTATGGCAGTACCGGCAATTGCACCTCCCCCAACAACACCACCGATACCTGCAAGGGTACTCATAATTGCAGCACCAGAAGCACCAGCGGCTACTGTTACAGCACCAGCACCAGCCACACCAGCAGCAGCCCCTGCCGCTGCACCAGTCTCTACAACAGCTTTTACCGTCTTTAGGTCTTTAACGCCTAAAGTTTTTTCTACAGCAATTTCTGTACCTTTTTCAACAGCTTTACTGGCAATATCTTCAAAACTCATAAATCAATTTCTCCTAATCTGGTGCGCGATCTCATACTACTAAAACATAATTAATACTAAGTCTTCATCAGTGTTAGCACTGATGCAATCTTGATGCATCCCAAATCACCAACAAAGACTTTCCAGTAAAAAAACCATCTGTCAGCAGAAGAACCAAGGATAATAAAGCATAATTAACCTCTATAGCTTTGAGCTATCAGCCAGAAGCCACCAGTTACAAGCCGGAAGCTAAGATGGCGAATGCTAAAAGCTTTTGATTCAACTTAACCAATTGACTATGAATTCCGAAAAAGTCAAAAATTCTCTAAATATTTCGCCAGCGATACGCATAGGAGTACTAGGTTTCGGCGGACTCGGACAAGCCGCCGCCAAGGTACTTGCTGCTAAACAGGAAATGATTTTAGTCGCCGCAGCAGATCAAAAAGGTTACGCTTACGCTGCTGAAGGTTTAAATACTCAAGAATGCATTGCAACCTACCAGTGCCAAGGTTCGGTAGGTCATTTAGAGCCAGTTGGTACGTTAACAAATCAAAGCATTCAGGATGTAATCGAAATAGCTCAACCTGTGGATGGGTATTTTCTGGCTTTACCCAACCTACCAAATGATTTTATCCCCTCTGTTGCCAAAGAGTTTATCAAATCTGGTTGGCGTGGGGTGCTAGTGGATGCGATTAAGCGCACCACTGCTGTAGAACAACTACTAGCGATGAAAGAAGAACTGCAAGCAGCCGGGATTACCTACATGACAGGCTGTGGTGCTACACCCGGATTGTTAACCGCCGCCGCCGCATTAGCCGCCCAAAGCTACGCGGAAATTCATCAAGTCGAAATCACCTTCGGGGTGGGAATTGCCAACTGGGAAGCTTACCGTGCTACCGTTCGGGAAGACATTGGCCATATCCCTGGTTACACAGTGGAAACCGCTAGAGCGATGACTGATGCAGAAGTAGAAGCACTGCTAGATAAAACTAATGGTGTGCTTACCTTGACGAATATGGAACACGCTGATGATGTGATGTTAGAGGTAGCGGGAATAGTGGGGCGCGATCGCGTTACTGTTGGTGGTGTAGTCGATACTCGCAATCCTAAAAAGCCTCTCAGCACCAACGTTAAGGTAACAGGGCGCACCTTTGAAGGTAAAATTTCCACCCATACCTTTACTCTAGGAGATGAAACCAGCATGGCAGCCAATGTCTGCGGCCCTGCCTTTGGCTATCTCAAAGCTGGTAGACAATTGCACCAACGCGGCATTTATGGAATATTCACTGCTGCCGAAATTATGCCGCAGTTTGTTAGGTAATAGTATTGAGTAGAGACGCGCTTAATCGCGTCTCTACAGGAATTAAAAATATAAAATAGCAAATTTGGAGTTTCTGAATATGCTCCAAACTTGCTATTTTAAACTCCAAAACTTCTAACTTTTTCTAAGCTGATGGAAGTTCTGGAGAGAAAATATCTGTGGAATTCTCTTCAAGCAGCGAATCTGAAGCTTGTATAATAAATGGAAGTTCCGCTCCTCTAAGTCCTCGTTGGATGCGTTCTAAAGTCTCACTAAAAATGACAAATAGAGGATATGTAGTATTAGCTCCTTCACTCAAAATATGACTGTGACGCAGAGGCATCAACCACTCATAATCATTGTCTAGCCAAACTTGAGTTTGTCGCCAACGTCCTAACAAATCAGAAAAGTCTTCATCAGCACGATGAATAAATATTAGAATTTCTGCTCCAGTTTTGATTTTCCACTCTGGATCGCACATCAAAATTGCTACATCACAAGGTAAGCAAATCGTTTGTGAGCCTGTTGTAGCAGTATTGCGAAGACGGACAATTGGCAAGGGGATAGTGATGACACTTTCATCTGGACGGCGCAGACTGGGAATCATCTCCAAGTATGGCCGATATTGCTTTAGTAAGGCGATCGCAGCTAGATGATTGCTGTACTCTGCCAAACTCGCTTCATAGTGAGATTTTTGCACAGTCATAGTTTATTAAATAGTGAGGAGTAGAGACACGATTAATCGCATCTGTACAGAAGTTAAGAATAAAATTAATCAGTTAGGAGTTAAAAGTTAGAAGTCAAAAGTTTTAATTTCTAACTCATAACTCATAACTCTTAACTTTTAATCCTCTATCCCATCTTTTCAAATACCTTAAACATAGGTAAATACATTGCTAGTAAAATGGTTCCAACCATTCCCCCTACAAATACAATCATAACTGGTTCCAAAATACTGGTCATTGCTTTTACTGCCTGCTCGACTTCATCTTCATAGAAATCGGCAACTTTCATCAACATTCCATCTAATTCTCCAGTTTCTTCTCCGATACTAATCATTTGAATTGCCATAGCCGGAAAAACGCTATCTTTTTGTAAAGCAATGCTAATCATACCTCCTTGTTGAATCTCTATACGGGCTGCGTCTATGGCATTGGCAATCACTAGGTTTCCTGATGTATCTCGGACAATTTCTAAGCAAGTTAAAATTGGTACACCTGAACGAGTCAAAGAACCAAAAGTTCGGCTAAAGCGGGCAACCGCAGATTTTTGAATTAAGTCACCAAACAAAGGCATCTTGAGAGAAAAACGATCAATTGTTAAGCGACCGACAGGAGTTTTACCGTATTGTGTAAAGCCAATTTTTGCTCCTATAAGAGCAGCGATAAGCACAAAAACCTTCGGACTTCTCAAAAATAGACTAGCATCCATCAAAAATTGCGTTAGAGGCGGTAATTCAGTTCCGATTTCTGTAAAAATCTTCGCAAAAACTGGAATCAGAAAAATGGTCATACCGAGAAAGATAGCAAGTGCGATAAAACCCACAACACTTGGATAAGACAATGCTGATTTAATTTGGTTTTGTAAGCGGGCAACATCTTCTAACAACTTAGCTAAACGATTCAATACTTCGTCTAGAACACCACCAACTTCGCCAGCTTGAATCATACTCACATATAATCCATCAAAACAGTCAGGATGCTTACGCATTGACTCTGAAAGATTCATTCCGCTTTGCACATCGTTGCTAATCTCAATTAGGGCTTGTTTGAGTTTAGTATTACTACACTGTTCAGAAAGTACCCCTAGACTTCTAACGATCGCAACTCCCGCATTCATCAAAACAGCAAATTGACGCGAAAAAACGGCTTTATCTTTCACAGAAACCTTAACAAAGGAATTCTGGATTTTTTTTAAATCAAAATTTGGCTGAAATCCTTGAAATTGTTTGAGTTCTTGAACTACAAAACCTTGATCTCTGAGATTAGTACGAGCTTGCACCAAGGATTCGGCAGTAATTTTTTCTGTTCGAGATTTTCCTTGAGAATCCCGAACACGGGCAACGTAGGTTGGCATAAATCAATTCAAAATAGTTGTTATTTATTGGGAATTAAAAATTGGGCATTGGGCATGGGGCAATGGGCACAAGGGAAAGACTTACTGCAACTTCTTCATCTCCCTCATCTCCCCAGTTCCTCTAATGCGCTTTGGCAGCCACACCGGGTTTCCCACCTGCTGCCTGCGGTGGTACAGAAGTACCGATCAGACGTTGGATTTCATCTGGCTTAGAAGTCTTAGACATCGCCGCTTCAAAGGAAATCGTTCCTGCTTTGTAAAAATCGGCTAGAACCTTCTCCAGAGTTTGCATTCCCAATTTGCCGCCAGTTTGAATAGCCGAGTAAATTTGAGATGTTTTACCTTCTCGAATTAAGTTGGAAATAGCAGGAGTAACAATCAGAATTTCTTGAGCCATCACCCGACCATATTCACCGGGTTTAGGGTTTTTCTTAGATACCAAGGTTTGGCTAAATACCGCTACTAATGAGTTAGATAACTGCACCCGCACTTGGGTTTGTCTTTCATGGGGGAAAACGTCAATAATCCGGTCAACTGTCTGTGCCGCAGAACTAGTGTGGAGAGTACCAAATACCAAGTGTCCTGTTTCTGCTGCCGAAATCGCCAAAGAAATTGTTTCTAAATCGCGCATTTCCCCCACCAGAACAATATCTGGATCTTCGCGCAAAGCTGCTTTCAAAGCATTAGCAAAGCTCTTAGTATCTTCACCCAGTTGTCGTTGGTGAACCAAGCTTTTAATTGGTTCGTAGACAAATTCAATTGGATCTTCCACCGTTAAAATATGCTCTGCCTTGGTGCGGTTAATCAAATCAATCATTGCCGCTAGAGTAGTTGTCTTGCCGGAACCTGTAGGGCCTGTCACCAGAATTAGCCCTCTGGGCTTATCTGTCATTTCCCGCACGATATCTGGCAAACCTAATTTTTCAAAGTTAGGAATCTTAGAACTTAATGCCCGTAAGCAAGCAGCATAAGAACCACGTTCTTTATAGACATTGACCCGGAAGCGAGCCAAACCCTTAACACCATAAGAACAATCCAATTCCCAGTTCTGCTCTAAGGTTTTACGCTGGGTGTTGTTGAGCATACTAAAAATCAGCCTTTGACATTGATCGGCTGTTAATACATGCTCACCTATGGGAGTAAGTTTGCCACTGATGCGGAAGTAGGGAGGCAAACCTGCGGATAAATGCATATCCGAGCCACCCAATTCAATCAACTGCTCCATCAGGTCTTCAATCATCATTTCCATAGTTCTGCTTCCTTTTAATGTTTTATTTGTCCTTTGTCCTTTGTCAGTTGTCATTTGTTTAAAGTTACTAACCATCAACTAGTGAGCAATGACTAATGACTAATGACCAATGACTAATGACTAATGACTAATGACCAATGACCAATGACTAATGCCTAGCCTTAAAACCGAGATGTCATACAGTAGGGACAATCGAGCCATTCTGGTTTCAATGTGGCCTCGCAAGTCCGGCAGGTAAGACCAGTCTTGCGTTTGGCTTTTAACTCGGCTTCCAAACCAGTATCAGTAAACGTCACCCGTTCTACTTCTTCTAGAGTGGTGGAACCTTGGCGCACTAAGTCCAAACTGTAAGCCAGCAAAGTTTTCATGCCCTCTTCTATTGCCACTTCCTTGATGCGTTCGGTAGGTGCATCTTCGTTGATAAGAGTTTGCAGGTTTTCGGTGACTCGCATAACTTCATAAACACCACAACGCCCTTTGTAGCCGACCCCATTACATTTTGAGCAAAGCTGATTTTTGGTTTTAGCTTCTGCGATCGCATCTAAGGTCAAGGTGTTAGCCTTATAGAAAGTAACTTCAACATCTGAGGAAGCTGATAGACCATAACGACCCAATTCTTCGGTTGTGGGAGTGTAGGCAATACGACATTCAGAACATACACGCCGCACCAAACGTTGAGCTAAAACGCCAATTAGAGAACTAGAAACCATGAAAGGCTCAATCCCCATTTCTCCCAAACGAGCGATCGCACCTGGGGCATCATTGGTATGTAAGGTAGTTAATACTAAGTGACCGGTCAAAGCAGCCTCAATTGCTGTTTTTGCCGTTTCCTTATCCCGCGTTTCACCCACCAGCAGCACATCTGGATCTTGCCGCAAGAAAGCCCGCAGAGCGGTACTGCGCCGTTGTGGTGACGAGTTCATAAATGAGCAAATGAGTAGGGAAACCTCTGCTTAAAGTATTCCCAGGCTGTAAGACAGAATTCTCATTTCCCAAAAAAGTCCTGAGTTACGTCGCTTTGCTCCGAATTAAAAATTAAAGATATTTTCAAATAAAATGAGGGGCGAGTCACATTCAGCGCTACTATTGCAAATTACCCGTTCGGGTTCCCGCCTTAGTAGCGTCTGCGCTAACGTGTTCACCATTTGTCACAATAAGAGGACGGTTACATCATTTTCAGAAACTTGTCGGCAACAAAATCAGCCTCAGTAGCAAGTCGTGAATGGCGACAGTTGCAAGCTGTGGAGATACACTGCCATAAAAAGCATCTGGAATGAGTAGACAATGATGGATGAAAATAAACAGATAAACAATACAAGCCAGCAATTGGGTGAACCAACAGAGGTAAAGCAAGCAATGAAGAGTGACTCCCCAGCCCAAATTAATTTCAATGAACCTGGTAGCGAGGTTACAGAGCAAGTGTCAGCCCAAACTAATGTATCGGGAGATACGGCTAATCTCAATCCAGAAAATAGTGTCGCTGCAAGTGAGAAAACTGGAGTGGAAACAGCAGCTTTGGCAGAACTGACTCAACAAATCGAGTCTCTCAAAACGCAACTAGAAGAGCGTAGTACTCAATATATGCGGATTGCCGCTGATTTTGAGAATTACCGGAAACGTACTAGCAAAGAAAAAGAAGAGTTAGAGACGCTGATGAAGCGGAACACGATTCTGGAATTGCTGCCAGTAGTCGATAATTTTGAGCGGGCCCGATCGCACCTCAAACCGCAATCTGAAGGCGAAATGACCATGCACAAAAGTTACCAAGGCGTTTACAAACAATTAGTAGATAGCCTGAAACGCTTGGGTGTATCACCAATGCGTCCTGAAGGTCAAGAATTTGATCCGAACCTCCATGAAGCAGTAATGCGCGAACCTACGGATGAACATCCTGAAGGAACAGTGTTAGAAGAGTTAGTGCGCGGATATTTCTTGGGCGATCGCGTGCTACGCCATGCAATGGTCAAAGTAGCTGCTCCTAAGGAAGATAGCCCTGCTGCACCAGAAGATCAGTCGAGTCAAGCCTTCAGTTAAGCTGTAGTCGCTCGCCTCGCTGACCTAAAGTGCCTGGGTTCTAGCAAGGACGAGCATCATTATTGAGGTATGGGATGGAGAGGATGAGGGGGATAAGGAAGATGAGGAAGATGAGGAAGCAATTTTTCTTCCCCTGCTCCCCCTGCTCCCCTACCTTCCCCATTTCTATATGCTGAAGTTTTGAGCTAGTCCGCGACATATTACAGCAGATAACCTCGGTAAAAATACTGATAATTATGGGAAAAGTTATTGGGATCGACTTAGGCACTACTAACAGTTGCGTCGCAGTTTTGGAAGGCGGTCAACCACTGGTGATCTCCAATTCTGAAGGTGGACGAACTACTCCAAGTATTGTGGGATTTGGGAAGAGTGGCGATCGCTTGATTGGTCAATTGGCAAAGCGCCAAGCCGTCACCAATGCCGAAAACACAATTTACAGTATTAAACGATTTATCGGGCGGCGTTGGGACGACACTGAAACAGAACGCGATCGCGTCCCCTACAACTGCATCAAAGGTCGAGACGATACCGTTGATGTCCAAATTCGCTCAAAAAGTTACACGCCACAAGAACTATCTGCCATGATCTTGCAAAAGCTTAAGCAGGATGCAGAAAGCTTCTTGGGTGAGGAAGTTACTCAGGCAGTGATTACGGTACCCGCATATTTCACAGTGGCAAGAGGCAGAGAGACACAAAGCTTGGAGCAGAGGGAAAAGACTAAATAAAAGGTAATATTTTTATTCTCCCCCTTGCCCCCAGCAAGAACTGCTCCCCTCCCTCTTCCCTACTCCCCTAAGTTGCAGATTTTTATTAAGACACCAAATTAACTGCGGCGGGTAGCCCCTAAATTCTATTTATGGGGGCAATACGAACAGGCGAATTTATTCGCCGTCAAGTTTCTTTTTGGTTTTGAATGTACCCCCCGGATAAATCCGGGGGGTAGTTCAGTTTAACACTTCGCGGAAGTCGCCATTTTCAAGGTACTCCTACTCCTAAGATGGGGATTGTGAGCGGGGGATGACAAATCCCCAATTTTTCGGGTATTATACTGGCTGTCTTGACCACTAATGCCGTAAGCGAAAACCAAGCTGTATAGGTAAGTGTCGCAAGAGAAAGATTTGGGTCTTGGGAACCAGGACTCCTGCCCTTGGAGGGAATGTAAGACCAAAAAAACTACGGAGTAATTGATGGCTATTCCCGATGAATTGGGAAGCTTAGACTTCAGCCGTAGGTAAGTCCGAGTAGTTCACTATATCTATTAATTGATTATAAATTTAGCGAAGTTTCACAAGACCCCGGCGGTTTGCTAGATTGTAGAAGCAAATTACTTTGGGCTAGACAG
The DNA here is from genome assembly GCA_020829485.1 of Nostoc sp. CHAB 5834. The sequence continues at coordinate 10,805 of JAIVFU010000026.1, forward strand.
TCTGCCAATTGAGATGCACTTCCATTGCATATGGGTGGTTTTCCACACCTAATGGTGCGGCTAGCCCCTCTGGTTCATGGGCGGGGTTTTCCTCTGCTACGTAGCACAATTGTAAAAGAGACAGCCGACTCGGCAGTGAGAAGTCTGAGCATAAGGCTTCCCCCGCTCTTAACTTCTATCGCTTTTGTCGTCTCCCACGAGAAAAGCACCTGTTGCTCAAGATTTGTCGGTGATTTTTGTAAAGGGTAAAGGGTAAAATCAGTTATTAACAAAAATTAATTTTATCTTCTGCCTAACCTCCGGCAAGCCGCCCTCTAAAGAATACTGTGTTGCTTTTGCAATCTGTAGGCAAAACACTTTTCTGTAGGGTAGGAAGTGACCGTTACGTTCTACTGCCTTCTGCTTTCTTCCTTCTAACTTTTACCTTTGCTATATGGCCCGCGACTATTATGAAATCCTGGGTGTCTCTCGTGACACCGACAAAGAAGAGATCAAACAAGCCTATCGCCGTTTAGCCCGAAAGTATCACCCAGACGTGAACAAAGAACCGGGGGCGGAGGATCGCTTTAAAGAAATTAACCGCGCTTATGAGGTACTCTCAGAGCCAGAAACCCGCGCTCGTTACGATCGCTTTGGCCCAGAGGGTGTGTCAGGTGCTGCTGGCTCAGGCTTCCAAGATGTGGGCGATATGGGTGGTTTTGCCGATATCTTTGAAAGCATTTTTAGCGGCTTTGCTGGCGGTATGGGTAGTCCCACGCAACAAAGACGGCGCAGTGGCCCTGCCAGGGGTGATGACCTGCGGCTAGACCTGAAGTTAGACTTTCGGGAAGCGGTTTTTGGCGGTGAAAAAGAAATTCGCATTTCCCATCTAGAAAATTGTGAAGTCTGTAGCGGTTCTGGCGCTAAACCTGGAACCCGCCCCCGGACTTGTTCTACTTGTACCGGATCGGGTCAAGTACGCCGTGTTACCAGAACACCTTTTGGCAGTTTCACCCAAGTCTCAACTTGTCCCACCTGTAATGGGACAGGGATGGTAATTGAAGATAAGTGTGATGCCTGTGATGGTAAGGGCGCAAATCAAGTCACAAAGAAACTCAAAATTACCATTCCGGCTGGGGTGGATAATGGCACACGCTTGCGGATTTCTAGTGAAGGAGATGCCGGCCAACGCAGTGGCCCTCCTGGGGATTTATACGTTTACTTGTTCGTAAATGAGGACGAAGAATTCCAACGGGATGGCATTAATATTCTCTCGGAAATCAAACTTAGCTACCTGCAAGCAATTTTAGGTTGTCGGTTAGAGGTAGATACGGTAGATGGGCCTGTGGAACTGATCATTCCAGCTGGAACCCAGCCCAATACGGTGATGAAGTTGGAAAATCGCGGCGTACCCCGTTTGGGTAATCCCGTCAGTCGAGGGGATCACATGCTGACAGTATTAATTGATATTCCCACCAAGGTCACCCCTGAGGAGAGGGAATTGTTGGAGAAGCTGGCTAAAATTAAGGGAGATCGCACTGGTAAAGGCGGTCTAGAAGGATTCTTGGGAAATTTATTTAAGTAATGAAGCCCTTTTCTCTTTTAACTCCTGATGCTCAACTTGATTTACGCGGCACTCCTTGCCCAATTAATTTCGTGCGGACAAAATTACGTCTGGAGAAAATGCCATTGGGAAGTTTACTAGAAGTCTGGCTAGACCCTGGTGAGCCAATTGAGCAGGTTCCTGATAGTTTGACAATGGCAGGTTATCAGGTGGAACAAATTACAAACTGCACTACTTATTTTTCTCTGTTAGTACGCCGTCCAGTTGCTAGCCAATGACAGGGGAAAATTTTGCCGCAACTGGACAGTTATTGGGTACGGTGGTAGCTGTACAGGCTAATTTTTACCGAGTACAGCTGGATGAAAAGGATGAAAAGATGAGGGAGATAAGGGAGATGAGGGAGCAAGATCCTCCTCATCTTCCCCATCCCCCTCATCCCCTCATCCTTCTCTGTACTCGCCGAACACGACTGAAAAAAATCGGTCAGCAGGTGATGGTAGGCGATCGCGTTATCATAGAAGAACCAGATTGGGCTGGGGGACGGGGAGCGATCGCTGATGTTTTACCCCGCCAAAGCGAATTAGATCGTCCGGCGATCGCCAATGTCAACCAAATCCTATTGGTATTTGCCGTTGCTGATCCACCTTTGGAACCTTATCAACTGAGTCGGTTTCTGATTAAGGCTGAGTCTACTGGCTTGGATGTGCTTTTATGCTTGAATAAAAGTGATTTAATTTCACCACAGGAACAACAACAAGTTAGCGATCGCCTCCTTGGTTGGGGCTATCAACCAATATTTATTAGTGTCAAAGATGGTATAAATACCGACCAAGCAGCAAGATATTTGAGTAATAAAATTACTGTAATTGCTGGGCCTTCCGGCGTGGGTAAATCCAGCCTGATTAATTCGCTGATTGACTCTCTTGAGTTGCGAGTCGGAGAAGTTTCTGGCAAACTAGCTCGTGGTCGTCATACCACTCGCCATATAGAATTATTTGAGTTGCCTAACGGTGGTTTGTTGGCAGACACTCCCGGCTTTAACCAGCCAGACATGGATTGTAACCCAGAAGAATTAATCCATTATTTTCCAGAAGCCAGAAAGCGGTTAGCAGTTGCTAGCTGTCGGTTTAGTGATTGTCTACATCGAGACGAGCCTGAGTGTGTGGTGCGGGGAGACTGGGAACGATATGAACATTATTTAGAATTTTTGTCCGATGCGATCGCTCTTCAAACTCAGCTGCACCAACAAGCTGATCCTGAATCTACCATGAAGCTAAAAAGCAAAGGCAAAGGGCAGAGTCAATACGAACCCAAGCTAGAAAGTAAAAAATATCGCCGAATTTCCCGCAAGACTCAGTTACAAGACTTACAGGAATTATATCGGGATGAGGAATAAGGAGTGCGATGTTTACGACGGCCTGCACCTACGCATTAGACATCTCCGAAAATGAATTGTTTTGACGTTGCAATGCAACGTCAAGACAAGGGTTTCAGGTAACGCATAATTAATTATTTCTGGAGATGTCTATTCATAATGCAAAGGTTGGTCACGATAGCATAGATACAAACATGAAAACTATCTTGTATGTCTCAGCCCCTTGCCACCACCCCTAGTTTACAAGCTGTCACTGAGAGTATAATTTTCCCACCAGGTGATATATATAGTGACGAACCCCCCTTGGAATCTGACTTACACCGCGAACAAATTGATTTACTCATCCGCCTGATTAAATGGTGGTGGCGCGATCGTCAGGATTTTTATGCTACCGGCAACCTGACAATCTATTTCAGTCCTAATCAGAAAAAGTCAGAAGAATTTCGAGGGCCTGATTTCTTTCTGGTTTTAGATACAGAAAAAAAAGACCGCAAAAGCTGGGTTGTATGGCAAGAAGACGGTAAATATCCCAATGTGATTATTGAGATGTTATCTGATTCCACTGCCTCGGTTGATAAAGGTTTGAAAAAGCAAATTTACCAGAATACATTTCGTACTCCAGATTACTTTTGGTTTGACCCAAACAACCTAGAATTACAGGGATTTCACTTAGTTGATGGGCAATATCAAGACATTGTACCCACTGAGTCAGGTTGGTTGTGGAGTCAACAGTTAGGGCTGTATTTGGCAGTATCTTTGGGTAAATTACGCTTTTTTACACCAGATAGACAGCTGGTGATGTTACCAGAGGAAGAATCAAATCAACAGTTAGAGCAAGTAAACCAACAGTTACAGCAAGCAAACCAACAGTTACAGCAAGCAAACCAACAGTTACAGCAAACAAATCAAGAGCTAGAACAAGAACGTCAACGGGCTGCAATATTGGCAGAACGTTTGCGAACCGCAGGTATTGATCCTGAGCAAATATTCTGAGAAATAGAATTTTATCTCTAAACTAGGCATGGAAAAATAGTGCTATGAATCAAATAATATCTGATCAAGTCCGTTGGACAACCTCAGACTTAGAATTACTCACAACTGATGAATGGAAGCGCTATGAAATTATTGACGGAGAACTCTTTGTGACTAGAGCGCCTCACTGGAAACATCAGCGAACTGCTGGTAATATTCATTTAGAATTGGAAATTTGGTCTCGTTCCAGTAAACTAGGTGAACCTATTACAACTCCCGGCATCATTTTTACAGATGCCGATAATGTCATACCCGATGTAGTTTGGATTAGTCGTGAGCGTTTAGCACAATTGCTAGATGAGGAAGGGCATTTGAGAGGAGCGCCAGAACTCATTGCCGAAGTCCTTTCTCCTGGGACAACTAACGAACGTCGAGATCGAGAAGCCAAGCTGAAACTATACTCATCCACAGGAGTGCAAGAATATTGGATTGCAAATTGGCAATTACAGCAGCTAGAAGTTTATCGCAGAGAAGCTGCCCAATTAAAACTGATTGCAACCTTGCTGGCTGATGACGAAATCACATCACCACTGTTACCAGGTTTTGGCGTTCGAGTTCAACGTTTTTTTGTATAGAAACAGTTGAGGAGTCGAGATAACCTCTGCCTCGTATCCGATTACCCCTATCCTGCGGTTCCAACGAAATGTTGTACCGATGTTGGTTCCTCCTAGTCGCTCTATCTGTTTAGAATTGAGCGATATTCTGAATCTTTGTCGTCCATATCACCTAAATATATGCGACAGTGCTTAGGAACAGCATCATAGGCTTGGCGCAAATACTCCTTATTTGCCTCATTTGGCTCATGCTTATATTGTGTTAATGCCTGTCGGCAAATCTCTCCTGTTGTTAGCTGCCCATTGAGTCGTCGGATCTCGTCTTCAACTTCTTTAACAAACTCCTGCTCCTCAACTCTTGACTTCACTTGATGGGCGGTAAAATTAAGACCAGACACCATCATTGAGACTCTTGCTCTTTCAGGCAGATGAGTTCTAACCCAACCTTTGCTCACCTTTTCTTTGAAACCATCAAAGTCAACCATCCCCCAGCAATCAATTCTGCCGTCTTTATAGACCTTAATTTCAGTAACATAATAGTGGTCTCCATTGTTGATAAAGGCTTGCAGAAATACGCCAGGAATGGTTACGCCATCAACTATGCGATAGATCGTGTTAGAGAAGGACATAATAAAAACTCATTATTATACAGTCTTAGCAAACAGTATGTACTGTACTCTTCGGTTGATCTCAGTAGGCCCCCTGAACGCTTACCATCTGTGTAATGTTCAAATCACAAAATTTTAGGAAATACTGAGTTTACGTTTTTACGTGACAGTAAAAACACGCAGTGGAGGCACAACAATGTTGGCTGTACCCCTACAAACACTGTATTTAACTCATATTGAAAACTATTCTTACAATCCCCATAAAGTCTTAAAATATTGTTAATTTCAGCCAAACCTCTCGACCTTCAACTTACAAGTATCACCCCAAAATCACTATGGCTATCGGCTACGTCGCGCTTGTACTTCACGCACATCTGCCCTTCGTTCGTCACCCGGAAAGTGACTACGTGCTGGAGGAAGAATGGCTCTATGAAGCCATCACAGAAACCTACATTCCATTATTAAAAGTATTTGAAGGCTTAAAGCGAGACGGTATCGACTTTAAAATCACGATGAGTATGACACCACCTCTAGTGTCGATGCTTCGCGATCCTCTGCTGCAAGAACGCTATGACGCACACTTGACTCAACTAGAAGAACTTATAGCACTAGAAGCAGAACATAATGTCAATAACGGACATCTTCGTTATTTAGCCGAACATTACATTACTGAGTTTAAAGAAGCGCGTGAGCTATGGGAACGCAATCAAGGTGACTTGGTGACAGCTTTTAAGCAGTTCCAAGACAGTAACAACCTGGAAATCATCACTTGCGGCGCTACTCATGGCTATTTGCCGTTGATGAAGATGTATCCAGAAGCGGTGTGGGCGCAAATTCAGGTAGCTTGCGAACATTACGAGCAAACCTTTGGACAACCGCCCAGAGGCATTTGGTTGCCGGAATGCGCTTACTATGAAGGTTTAGAGCGGATGCTAGCCGATGCTGGGTTACGCTACTTTCTCACTGATGGGCATGGTATCCTTTACGCCCGTCCCCGTCCGCGCTTTGGCACTTATGCCCCAATTTATACAGAAACTGGTGTTGCGGTCTTTGGGCGAGATCATGAATCTTCCCAACAGGTATGGTCTTCTGAGGTGGGCTATCCTGGGGCGGCAGAATATCGAGAATTTTACAAAGATTTGGGCTGGGAAGCAGAATATGAGTATATCAAACCATACATCATGCCCAATGGTCAGCGAAAAAATACGGGTATTAAGTATCACAAAATTACGGGGCGTGGCTTAGGTCTATCAGATAAGGCACTTTACGATCCTTATTGGGCTAAGGAAAAGGCAGCAGAACACGCTGATAACTTTATGTATAACCGAGAGCGGCAATCTGAGCATCTCTATGGTATAATGCAGCGCCCGCCAATTATCGTTTCGCCTTATGACGCAGAGTTATTTGGACATTGGTGGTATGAAGGCCCTTGGTTCATTGATTACTTATTCCGCAAGTCGTGGTATGACCAAAAAACATATCAAATGACCCATTTAGCAGACTATTTGCGAGATCAGCCAACGCAGCAAGTGTGTCGTCCTTCGCAGTCGAGTTGGGGTTTCAAGGGTTTTCACGAGTATTGGTTAAATGAGACGAATGCATGGATTTATCCGCATTTGCACAAAGCTGCTGAACGGATGATTGAAATATCGCATTTGGAACCAGAGGATGAATTGCAGTGGAAAGCGCTTAACCAAGCAGCGCGGGAATTATTATTAGCACAATCTTCTGACTGGGCATTTATTATGCGGACGGGAACAATGGTACCCTATGCAGTTAGACGGACGCGATCGCACCTGATGCGCTTCAATAAGCTCTATGAAGATGTGAAAGTCGGTAAAGTTGACAGTGGTTGGCTGGAAAAAGTCGAGTTAATGGATAATATCTTCCCCGAAATCAACTATCGCGTCTATCGTCCGCTATCGTCTCACAAAAAGTAATCAACAGCAGTAGGGTGGGCATTGCCTACCCTATATTAGTAGTGAGGAGCGTTTATTTTACCAACAACAGAGCAAGCCTTAGCCTGTGTAAGGGTTTGCCAAATGCTGTCAAATCTTTACAAAGACATCCGCTTATTTCGATTTGACGACAAAACAGGGCAAGTTTACATCCTGGCTGGAGATGAACTTCAAGTCATAGTTTTCAGTAATGGTATTTGGGATTTTGTCAATGAACCCGAATTATGAGCAAATGAGTTTTACAGAGTTAAGAACTTATGTCGTGGAAAACCGCGAAGATATTGAAGCTCTACGTTTTTTAATGAGCAAACGCGATCCTAACTCTAAAGGCTATCCTATGCCTGTTACCGAAGCTGATATGCAAGCCCAGATGGAAATCATCAGGCGTAAGATTAATGGAGAACTTTGAGATTATTGTCTAATGCAGTAAGCATAATTAGGGTGGGTAAATCATACTCACCCGATTATTTTATTAACACTGCCAGATTTAGCTAAAGGCTATCTGGATCAATATTTAATTCTCGGAGTTTAGCAGCTAATCTTTGCGCTTTTTGCTCTGTTTGCTGTCGAGCCTCTTCTGCGGCTTGTCGAGCAACTGCTTCCTCTTCATGAGTTAACAGTATTTGACTCGTAGCGGGATTGTAAAAACGGAGTTTTCCTGCTTCCAGGCGCAACTCTAGCCCCAAAACTTGACTAGGTAGGGACACTGTACCATCTGCTAGGGTATTGGCTGCCACTGGGAAATAGTTCCCATCGACCAAGTGTAAACCCTGGAGTTGGGGATTGAGATAATCGCCTGTGGGGTCATATTGGAAATATTCACGCACTCCCAGAAAGGCGTAAATTCCTTTCTTTGCACCTTGGTCTTTGCTGCGGGTACTTTTTGAGGTAATCTCTAGAACAAAATCTGGGGTTTGATTATTTTCTTCCCAGGTTTTGTAAGAGCGTCTGTCACGGTTTTCTACTCCAAAGACTACAAATACATCTGGGGCTACGACTGATTCTGGATAACCTTTTTCGTAGTAAATAAATAGATTACCAGCGACGTATACATCTGAGTGATTTTGGAAATAAATTTCCAGCACAGTGGTAGCGTATACAAGACACTTGCGCTGTAAATCACCTTCGGCCATCGGCTTACCATCCTCATCTGGGTACTCAATTGGGGTAACGGGGATGTACTCTACTGAGGCTGTCATGGGCGAATCCCTCAACTCAACTAGGGCTAGATTCAATAATATCGCTCAAAATGCGATCGCCATGACTGGGAAGCTGAGAAATCACGAGAAATTCCAGATTGCGTAGGCGTAGCCCGTCGTAGACATCGCTGCTTAGTCCGAGTTCCTGTCGTTCGGCACCCATAAAACGCTACCAGTGCCATCCACGGAGGTTCTACGGAATCAACCGATCTGCGCGTAGTTGCTCGAACAAGTCAAAAAACGACTCGTCCGTTTTCTGGTATATGGAGAATCCGAGTTTGCGGCTCTTCGACATGTCGGTCATGACTTCAATCGGACGGCCAAGATCGAGATCGGTGTGCCATGCAGACGATAGACGGCTCAGATCCGGCTCGGCGAGGCCATACTGCTTTGCGATGTCGCGCCAGACAGCACCTTCATTCACCATTTCGGCTTCGAGCGGGTGGGTTGTGCCGTCGAAGCCGATGGGATCGATGCCGAACCAGTCAGCCAGCCGCCCCCACAACCATATCCATCGGAAGATGTCGCCATTGACGACGTTAAACGCCTCGTTGTGGGCCGCTTCGGTCTTCGCCGCCCAGACTAGGTGCTTCGCCAGCACCCGCGCGTCGGTCATGTCGGAGATGCCCTTCCACTGCGCTTCAGAACCTGGCCAGCGGAACGCGCGCCCGGTTTCCTTGCAGATCGCGGCATACACAGCCAGCGTCGTGCCGAGGTTCATCAAATTGCCGACCGCCTTTCCAATGATAGTGTGAGGGCGATGAATGCTCCAGGTGAAACCGTCACGGGCGGCGGCGGCATAGACCTCATCTTCCTGAGCATAATAGAAATTTTCGATGTCGAGCCGGGGCTGCTCCTCGCGCAATGGAGTTTCTGGCAGCGATCCGCCTCTGGCGTATGCATCGAATGGGCCGAGATAGTGCTTGAGTCCGGTGACGAGGGCGACGTGCTGCACTGAGTCCTTCGGTGACAGAACATCCAGCAGATTGCGAACCATCGTGCCGTTGACCCTGACATTCTCGGCCTCGGTCGCATTACGCATCCACGTCGTGATGAAGATGTGCGTCGGGGCAATGTCTGACAGCGCAGTTTTCAGGCTAGCTAGATCGAGCAGATCGGCAGCAACAGGGCGTAACCCTTCCACCCCTTTTTTAAGATTTCGGGCCAACCCATAGGTCGTCCATCCATTAGCGATCAGTTCTCTGGCAAGATTGCTGCCGATGATGCCGCTCGCGCCCACAACTAAGGCTGTCCCATTCATATCGTGTCTACCAGGAAATTTTTTATAGCAATCCTAAGCCCCAAATTTGCAGGCTTCGTGTAACTAATATATAAAAAAGACAGGCAAGATGCCTGTCCTACAAGTAATGATTTAGCAGAGAATTTAGAAATTCATTTCAGCAGCTTGAACTTTCTCAACCTGCTTCTTCTTCAGCACAAGCATAACTTGAGCTAACATTACAAGAGCGATGAACGCAATCATCCATTTAACTCTAGAGGCATCTTGCAATACGATTTCTCCATCTGCTTGACCGAATCCACCGACATTGGGGTTGCTGGTCAAAGCTTCACCAGTTTTAACTGCTTGCCCTTCGGAAACAACCAGTTCTGGCCCTAAAGGAATCGTATCAACGACAACATCACCAGATTCAGGTTGGATGTTGACTAGATATTTAACGTTACCGTCTCCATCTTCCTCTTTGGCAATCTTGCTAATTGTGCCAGTAGCGGAAGCATTGTAAACAGTGTTGTTGCTCTTTTCGCCTGTGGGATAAACTTGTCCGCGTCCTCGGTTAGCACCTAGGTGAACTGAATATTTACCGAAGTGGATGTTTTTATCGGTTGCGGGGTTGGGAGAAAGAACAGGGAAGACGATTTCCTGATACTGTTCACCTGGTAAGGGGCCGACGATGACGACATTTTCTTTGTCTTCGCTGTAGGATTGGAAGGGAGTATCGCCAACTTCTTCTTTAAGTTCTTCAGAAAGACGGTCTTCGGGAGCAATCTTAAAGCCTTCAGGTAGCATCAGTACAGCACCGACGTTCAAGCCAACCTTAGAACCATCGGCACCAACTTGCTGGGCGCTAAGATCGTAGGGAATTTTCACCACAGCTTTGAATACAGTGTCAGGTAGCACCGATTGGGGAACTTCCACTTCTGCTGGCTTGGCTGCTAGGTGACAGTTGGCACAAACAATCCGCCCTGTTGGTTCGCGGGGGGTTTCGGGATAGGTTTGCTGTGCCCAAAAGGGATAGGCGGCAGCTGACTGGGGAAGGGCTAGATCGCTGGTGAAGTAAAATGTCACAGTAGCGATCGCAATGAGCAATGTTTTGACGATCGCTCTAGCGCTGCGAGTTAACCTCGCTTTTAAGAAAACATTTCTCATCTCTAATAAGGGCAACGATTGAATTAGTCATTAGTCATTAGTCATTGGTCATTAGTCATTAGTCATTAAGCCCTGAACAAAGCGCAAAGTCTGTAGACGCTTCTGCGGTGAAGCAGCGCGGTCTTGGGGGTTTCCCCCATGAGCGACTGCTGAACCCGTTGGCGCAGCCTCTCGTAGAGAAGGGCTTCCCGCAGGGTGCGCCGGCTTCCGGCGAACAGAACTTTGTAAGAGAGGACGAATGACTAAGGACTAAGGACAAAATTATTAAGCCCACCAAGCTGCATCACCGGTGCGGAAGTCGGTTTCAGTCCAAGGGGTCAAAACGATTTTGTCGTCTTTTACATTGGTATGGGCCAAAGGTAAAGACAACGGTGCTGGGCCCCGAACAACCTTACCAGTTTCGTCATACTGGGAACCATGACAAGGACACTTAAACTTGTTCTCTGCAATGTTCCAGGGGACTACACAACCTAAGTGGGTGCAGATGGCATTAATGCCATAATCTTTGATCGCTTCTTTGCTGTCTACCACAATATAGGTAGGATCTCCCTTTAGCCCTTGGACTAGGTTGCGATCGCCTGCATTCCGGTTTTCTAGAAATTTGGTGACGCTAACATCGTTACCTAACTCATCTTTTGCCGTTACACCGCCACCAGCACCACCGGTTGCGGGTGGAATAAAGTAGTTGACAACGGGATACAATGCACCCAGAGCCACTCCAGTAACAGTCCCAAAAGTGAGCAGATTCATGAACTGACGACGACCCATATCGGGCACGTCTGCTGATTCAGAAAATTGAGCCATAATCTACGCGCTCTTTGTGTATTTTGTTAAGCATTTTGACAAAAGTACTGTACTTGAGGAACTCTTGTCTAAGTCGAAATGCTAGCGCTCACAACGATGCCATACTTCTTTGTTCCAAGATATAAAAAGCATCTTTTCTGTTAGCATTACATTTCTTTATATCCTTATCATACTGGAGTCACGGAACTTAACATCATAACTAAATGTAAAATCTGATTGAGAAAAGCTATGACAGGACAGGAATTACGTCAGATGTTGCTTGATAAGTGGGGATATTCTTATGATGTCCAGTTTCGACGGGCACAGGGAAAGATATTTTTGCAAGTAATGTGGAAATATCTGGAGCAAGCTTCTTTTCCCTTGAGTGAGGTGGAGTATCAAGAGCATCTTGACAGCATTGCTAATTATCTCCATGCTTTGGGCGGGTCAACGCAAGTACAAACATTTATTGCCCAAACACGCGATCGCCCCCGCCTCGGCAAAGCTGTTAGCATTCCTCTAGATTTGGGTGAACGTTCTTCGGAATGGATATTATGACCCGCTATTGTATTAACATTAATAAATTTATAAGTAATTACAGTATTTTTGAATAAAAAATACCATAACGTCCTGTATAATCCTTTTACCTATTGGTAAGGTAAGAAAAAATACACGTTTTCAAGGAAAAAACAAATGGCTTTTATCTCAACATTTGAACTTCTTCTTAAGCCTCAACTTCCAAAGAGCATTACAAGTACAAGACCTGAACTTAGCCCACTAGCGAGAACAGTTCTCCAGGGCTATTTCCTTACGATTGCCAATGTCACTAATGAACTCGTATCTCTGGCGCTTGTAGTTACAACCAGAACGCCCGGACTAGAGTCTGACAAAATTCTTACTCGTCTAGATACCACTGGTATAGATGGCCCTGTAAGCAGTGATTTTGACTCTATTGACGCTAAAGGAGAGATAAAAAAGTCACGCTTTACATTTCCCCTCAATGCCAATGATACAGGCTTATTTATTCTGCAACCGGATGCTACTAATGAGAAAGTTGTAAAAGAGGCGAATTTTGAGTTGCGGGGTTATGTTGAGATATCCATTAGTTTAGTATCAACTCCTAAAACAACTCAGTTGCTAATCACTCCTGAACATCGAGGTACGTTTTTTGGCACAGAGAGAGCCGAGCTAGGTGAGATTGCTTATGCCTTGCCTCTTGCTAATGGGAAAAGTCTATTTGAGTTAAGCAAAGATAGTTAACTCTATTTGATCAAGAGTAATCTGATGATGAACTCTGGCATACATTGACAATTCGTAGTTCGTAATTACGTTATGGATAAAAATTTATAACCCACCTGCCCATAACGGTACGGCCTTTAGAATTCGATAACTCTAACTCGACGCTCAAATAAGCTGATGCGCTTCTAAAGTATATAAACACGATGTTGTTAACTGTTGACTGTTGACTGTTGACGGGTTTTCAGTCATCAGTCATCAGTCATCAGTCATCAGTCATCAGTCATCAGTCATCAGTCATCAGTCATCAGGTAAATGTACAATATTATTTGCGTAACAGCTTACTTCCTAATTTTGCGCTATGGGTTTAATTACGAATTACGAATTAATTGTTGATATCTAATTCTCTAGCCAATCAAAATCAGAAACAAACTAAATGTTTGATTCGATCTAGTCAAGAACTCTTTAATTTAACGGGTGTCATTTCTTTTAACTTGGATGGTATAGCTGAAGATGACGTAGCATTCATGGTAGAACAGATTAAACACAAAGGTTTTCAACCCTATTTATATAAGGAGCTAGAAGGCTGGTATTTTCAACCGCTCAGTATTCAAATTGAGGATTTAGGTTAGTCCATAGTACATTTCTTTGATGAACTTAAATATCGATCATCTAATTGCTAAATGTTATTTCCCCGTGAGCTTCACCAGTCCAACACCACCGAAATAAAGCCCTAAAACTGCTCCCGCTAAAAGACTTTGAGTTAAAGGGTCAGTAGAAGGTGTAAGCACGGCTCCTAAAACCACTGCTCCCATAATCACGTAACGCCAACCAGAAACCATTCGTTGAGACGAGACAATGTTCAAATTACCGAGCAACAGTTGAATGATCGGAATTTGAAATGCTAAACCAGTACTGAATAACAGTAGCAGCACAAATTCAAAATATTTATCAATTGACCAAATTTGTTCAACTACATCTGCTCCGTAGCTGATGAAAAAATTCAAAGCTGCGGGGATAAGGAGTAAATAGGCAAATATTAACCCCGCTCCAAACAGCACACTCGAACCCAAAACCACAGGCCCCACTATCCGGCGTTCACGGCGAGTCAGTCCTGGAAGCACAAATTGGATAATCTGGTAAAGAATGAAAGGACTAGAAAGTATCAAGCCAGTGTAGGCTGCAACTTTGAGGGAGACAAAGAAATATTCTCCGGGTGCAAGTTGGAGAAATTTTACTCCTTGTGCGGGAACCTCAAGTAGTTGGACAATGGGCTTAACGGCAAAGAAACAGCCAATAATACCCACCGCTACGGCAATCAGGGAATAGAAAATCCGCTGCCGCAACTCTTCTAGGTGGTCGAAAAGGGACATTTCGACTTCACCTGGCAACTCATCAAGAGGATCATTGTCTGAGTTGCCATATTCTTCTGGGTCGAGGTTGGGAACGTTTATAGTATCTACGTCTTGTGAAGGCGTCATGAGTCAGCTAGTAGGCAACATTTGTTAACTATTTTATCTGGGGAATGGAGCTAGCAAGATATGTTTTTGAGTGCTGTGGGTTTTTGTCCTGTTTTTTAGGGTTGCATCTGCATAAATTAGTAGGGAGCTATCTTGTAGGCAATGCCTAACCTAAAAAAGGGTGGAACCGCTAATTTAGAAATTACGTCTCTGCGGCTAGTAGCGCTGAGTAAATTGACACAACATCATACAATACTCAGTTTTGGAAATCCGGTTCATCAAGGTGGTATCTATACATAGCGTAATCGGAAATTTTTAGCTGAGGTTTTATGAATTGGACAATTTGCATTGGACTGATGGCATTGCCTCTTTATTTATACAATGCTCAATTAGGCAATACTCATAGTATTGACGTGTCAATTGTCGAAGACCAGCTTCCCATAATAACTGCTCTAATCGTTTACAACACAAATTCTCAGTTCGATAAACTTCCGTGGCAAATATCGGCTAGAGATGACCAAACCGAGGATTGTCTTCGCGCTGGTACTTGCAGAGATTGATACTAATTCTAATTTAGAATTCCAGTAGTTTCGTCATAATACGGAGAGAGTTAATGGTTGCAGGAAATCAACGCACAGTAGTGGTGACAGGAGCATCAACAGGAATTGGTCAGGCGTGTGCTTTGCTTTTAGACCAGTTGGGCTTCTCTGTTTTTGCTGGCGTGCGTCAAGATATTGATGCTCAAACACTTAAACAGAAAGGGTCACAAAGGCTCATTCCGATTTTTTTAGATGTTACTGATGCTGAATCGATCGCAGCTGCGGTTGATCAGGTAACAAATGCAGTTGGTGGTGCTGGAATTTTAGGTTTAGTGAATAATGCCGGAATTGCTGTCCCTGGCCCCTTAGAATTATTAGCGATCGCAGAATTTCAACACCAGATGCAGGTTAATGTCACCGGACAATTAGCAGTGACACAAGCGTTTCTTGGTCTATTACGCCAGAGTCGGGGTCGAATTGTCAATATGGGTTCCATTTCTGGTAGAAGCCCTGCGCCGTTCCTGGGCGCTTACAATGCTTCCAAATTTGCCCTCGTTGCACTCAATGATGTAATGCGGATGGAGTTACGCCCTTGGGGAATCTCGGTTTCAATTATTGAACCTGGTGCGATCGCTACCCCAATCTGGGAAAAGTCCCTAAATCAATCTGAAATAGCACAGCACGATCTATCCCAAACAGCACAAAATCTCTACGGACAAGCGATGAATATTGTCCGTGAGAAAATGCAGATTATCGCATCTAGGGGAATTTCTGCGGATATTGTAGCTCAGGCTGTTCTCCATGCGCTCACTGCAAAAAAACCCAAGACACGCTATCTTGTTGGCTCAGATGCCAAACTCGGAGCGGTGCTAAAACATATTTTGCCTGATCAGCTACATGACAAGATAATTTTATACTCAATGGGATTGTAGATTAGCGATCGTCAATATTTTAGGGCTAGGGCGTGTTTTCAAACTACTGAGACTAAAATTCATATTGAACTAAGTAAAAATGCCATTCAACTTACTCAAAATGAGCTTTTACTTTCTCAAAAGCAGCTTTTACTTACTCAAACCCCAGTTTGCTTACTCATTTTGGTGTTTTCCGCAAGCAAAATAAGCTTTTACTTACTCAAACCCCAGTTTGCTTACTCATTTTGGTGTTTTCCGCAAGCAAAATAAGCTTTTACTTACTCAAACCCCAGTTTGCTTACTCATTTTGGTGTTTTCCGCAAGCAAAATAAGCTTTTACTTACTCAAACCCCAGTTTGCTTACTCATTTTGGTGTTTTCCGTAAGCAAAATAAGCTTTTGCTTATTCAAACTCCAGTTTGCTTACTTATTTAAATAATCCACGCATTCATTTTGGTATATCATTGAGCCGAAAGCTGGCGATGCTCTAAAAAAGATAGGACTTACGCAATAACTCTCTGAAACTCTCATTCCTTTGTGTCCTACCCTGCGGGAAGCCACTTTGTGTCTATGCGCCTTTGCGGTTCGTTTTTCCATTATTTTGCGTAAGTCCTGAAAGAATTTTATTTTTGAAGTAGACAATAGAAATTAAAGTTATTAACGAACATTGACACTCCCCTACCTAAAGGTGAGGGGATTCTACATTCAATGACTCGCCGTTAGACGGCAGGCTTGCACCAACCGCCCAAGAGGGCAAATCTCCTGTAGCGTAAATTCCCGTATGCCCTACGGTACTCAGTCCTAGTTTCAAAATGTTAATGCTGGCGTTCAAATCCCTATCTGCCACGTAGCCACAATGAGGGCAAACATGGGTTCTCGTAGATAGAGATTTTTTCACTTTCTCGCCACAGTTAGAACAGTTTTGACTTGTATTATGGGGAGGCACTGCAACAGTCACTTTCCCATATTTATGCCCAAAATATTCCAACCACAATCTGAAAGTGTACCAGCCAGCATCACTTATACTTTTAGCTAGATGTCGGTTACGCACTAGCCCTTTCACATTTAAATCTTCATAGGCTACCAAATCATTAGATTGGATGACGGAGTATGCTAATTTTTTGCAATACTCTTTTCGTTGCCTACTTACCCTTAAATGCTTACGGGCATACCTATTTCTAGCTTTGTGGTAGTTGTTAGATTGTCGAACCTTAGCCTTCTTCCTTGCGGTGCTGAACTTCTTGGATTTTTTACGATTGGCACGGTTTAACTGTTTTTCAGACTTCCGGTAAAACTGAGGTGAAGGTTCAACATTGCCTTTACTATCAGCAATGAAATACTTTAATCCCAAGTCAATCCCAACTACTTGAAGAGTAGGCTGTGTCTCAACTTTAATCTGAACATCAATTGCAAATTGAGCGTAATACCCATCAGCGCGACGCACTAAACGAACACGTTTAATCTGCTTGATGTCGTAGTAATTAAGATCGTAGGTTCCTTTTAGTTTCAAAGTTCCAATGCCTTTCTTATCAGAGAAAGTAATCCTTTTCCGATTTGCGGAAAGTTTAAACCCAGTAGTTTTATATTCAACTGAGCGACAATGTTTTTTGAATTTTGGAAACCCTTTTTTACCTTTAACCTTCTTTTTACAGTTGTCGTAAAACCGTGATATCGCAGACCAGGCACGTTCAGCAGCAGACTGTCTAGCCATTGAATTAAGTTCATCAGCAAAGGGAAACTCAGCAGCAAGTACAGCGCAATATTTATTTAATGCGTACTTGTCAACTTTTTTGTCTTTGTTGTCCATCCAGTGACGTAAACACTTGTTTTGGATGAACTGACTAGTACGAATAGCATCGTCTATCGCGCTATACTGCAAGTCTTTTCCTTTGACTTTGAACTCGTAAATTATCATCGGTTCGACCTAACCAACTACATGATTATGCTACCATACTTGGCATAAACTAATAGCAAGGGTAGGCAAAACTTATGCATTGTCCTAAAGGACTCAACTAGCCTTCATCCCCTGCCTGAAGTACGAGATACGGTGCTAACGCACCTGTCTCTCAGGGGTTTTCGGCATTTCCCTTATAAAATTTACAAGAAGTAATGCAGGTTTTGCTAATTAACTCTAAATTGAAGTTGTAATTAACCAACGCTTTAGCTAAAAGTCTTATTTTGCAAGGATTGTAGATTATTCTCTCGCAAAAATGATAAAAGCTCTTTAATCACTCAAGCTGATGACGGGTTCAAGAGAGCTACAAAACTGTACTTAACAGTACCTTTTTTTATGTTGGATATTTTTAATATTCATAAGAGTAGCTTATTTAAGCTTAGGAACTTTTGCTATTTGTACTTATAGTAGTATTTCTGCTTACTTTAACTAAAATATCAGCGTTACTATGTGCTACATCTAACATATATATGAACAATTATTCTGAATGCTGCTAGTTTAGTTAGTAGTTGGATGAAAATAAGGCATAAATTCCCTAAAATCAATATATTTATCCAGTAAATTTTGTCATCCCTATTCCTGAGTGAACTCGATTAGTTATGCTCCTAGATTTAGAAAGATTTTATCAGGCTTGCAATCCGAGCAGACCTCTAATCATAGGAAATGCCAGCGATCGCAGGTACTATATCGATTTTGCTGCGGTGCGGGGTGGCAAAATTATCGAGGCTTTGCAGCGCACGATCGCTAGAATATCGCCAGATGTTCCAACCTGTCAACTATTTACAGGACATCTTGGTTGTGGAAAATCAACGGAGTTGTTGCGGCTCAAAGCTGAATTAGAAGTGCAGCAATTTCATGTAGTTTACTTTGAGTCTACCCATGTCTTAGAAATGGCAGATGTGGATGTGACTGATATTTTGTTGGCGATCGCAGGTCAAGTGAGCCAAAGCCTAGAAGCAATGAAAATTAGGCTCAAGCCTACCTACTTTACCAAGTTATTTGGTGAAATTGTCGATTTTTTGCAAACGCCAATTGACCTTGGGGTAGAAGCAGAATTATCTGTGGGGATTGCCAAAATTACCGCTAAAACTAAAGAAAGTCCTCAATTGCGGCGGCGGTTAAGAGATTATTTAGAACCGCGAACAGCAAATATTTTACAGTCAATTAATCAAGAATTGCTAGAACCTGCCATCAAACAACTGAAAGCCAGGGGTAAAAAAGGACTAGTAGTCATTGTTGATAACTTGGAT
Source organism: Nostoc sp. CHAB 5834 (assembly GCA_020829485.1). Next base: position 29,592 of record JAIVFU010000026.1, read on the forward strand.
AGAGTCGCAATTCGACCTTTACCATCGGGGCGATCGCTACCAGAATACTTATTTATTGAGCGGGGTGAACAGTTACGCAAACTAAATTGTCATGTAGTCTATACTATTCCCTTAGCCCTGACTTTCTCCAACGATAGCGCCGAACTTCAGCATCGTTTAGGGGGAGGAGTCGCACCAAAAATGTTACCGATGATCCCTGTACGTTTGCGCTCTGGGGAGATTTTCACCCAAGGGCTAGCAATGATGCAGCAAATGGTACTAGCTAGAGCTTTTCCAGACATTTTACCTAGCGATCGGTTAGGCTTAATTACAGAGGTGTTTGATAGTCGGGAAACCTTAGATCGATTGTGCCTGATTAGTGGTGGTCATGTACGCGACTTACTAGGGTTACTGTTTGACTGTCTGCGAGAACAAGATCCACCCTTTGAGCGGGATTGTGTCGAATTGGTGATTCAAAGACAACGGGATTACCGAGCCAACGCTATCGATCCTCATGAGTGGGAATTAATTTTTCAGGTGGTGCAACAGCAGAGAGTTAGAGGTGATATACAATACCACACTTTATTGCGAAGTTTATTTGTATTTGAATACCGCGATCATCAGGGAGCTTGGTTTGCCGTCAACCCAGTTTTAGCAGAGACGGAAAAATTTAAAGAGTGGCGGAAGTCGCCACCTTCAATGTACTCATAAGGTGGGGATTGTGAGCGGGGGATTAAAAGCAGCAAACGAGCGGGCTTTACGAAGTTTGGGGAGAGCAATTACCCTTTCTAGCGGTCAATTCTCCCTGGTTTTGGTGTGCTGCAATTATCGAGTTTTGCAAGAGCGAATGCTGCAACGACTCGAAGAACTCTCTTCAGGAGTACACCGAATTCAAAAGGTAGTTCTGTCGCATAATGCTAGAAGCCTTTACACAAGCATTCATTTACAACTGTTAAACCAAGAGAATCCGCCATCGGCGTTGATGATTTTGGGTTTAGAGTCAGTAGATGGACTTGATGATCTACTTAGCTCTATCAATCATATTCGTGATGAATTTCGCAAACGCCACCCATTTCCGATGATTGTGTGGATGAATGAGGAAGTGTTGCAAAAGGTTGTGCGTTTAGCGCCAGATTTCGCTAGTTGGGCGGCGACACCAATTCGGTTTGAGATGACAACTGAATCGTTGCTGCAATTTTTGCAACAAGAAACTGACTCTTTATTTGCGACGGTGTTACCAAGCGATTCTGCACAACACCAACCTCCTCAAGTTGCCAAGAATTATTTCACTGTGGAGCAAGTTTGGGAACATAGCTATGAACTCCACTTTGCCATTAGAGAGTTGCACAATCGTGGTATCACCTTAGAGTCAGAATTACACGCAAGTTTAGAATTTGTTTTTGGTCTAGATGATTATATTAGCGATCACATTAATCCAGCTTTAAACCATTTTCAGCAAAGCTTGCAAGTTTGGCAGCAGTTGGCGAAGAGAGGGGATGAGGGAGAAATCAATTCAAAATTCAAAATTCAAAATTCAAAATTGAATAAAAATACTGGTGAAGATGGGGGAGATGAGGGTGTATTTTCTTCTTCTACGCCTCCTAATCGTCCTTCTCCACTACTTTTGCGACAGGGAATCTTGTTGTTTTATATTGGGTTATGCTATTGCCGTTTAGCAGAGCAAAATCAAACAGAAAACCGCCGTTATTGGTACAGAGCTAAATCTTATTTTCAGCAGTGCTTGACTATCTTACAGGTGGCTGGTCGTCTAGATATAGTTGCTGGATTTATTAGTCAACTCGCGGAAGTTTTGCAATATCTGAAAGAGTGGCAAGAATTGCAGACGGTTGCTCAAAAGTCTCTGGAGTTGCATCAAACTTATGGTAGTCAAATCCAATTAGCTTGTGACTACGGTTTTCTGGCGCAAGTGGCTGTGCAGCAGTCGCGGTGGGTACAGGCGAGTATATTAGCACACGTATCACTGCTGAAATTAGGTGAGGCGCAAAAACACAATAATCCTTATAACTGCTTATTTCCATTATTGTTGGGGCAAATTTACTATTTAGTTTTAGCGAAAGCACAGCGAAATTTAGGTGAGTTAGAAGTAGCTCGTGAATACTTAGACAAGGCGACAAAAGAACTACCAGCAGCCTTAGAAAGCAGTGCCCATCAATACGATGCCCATCGTTATATTCGCTTATTGCGGACACTGCGATCGCTCTACTTTGAAGAAGGGCGATATCTGGAAGCCTATTACATTCGCCAGAAACGGCGTTCTGTTGAGCAACAGTATGGTTTCCGGGCTTTCATCGGTGCCGGACGCTTGCAACCGCAAAGACAGGCGACAAACCCAGCATTGATGTCACCTTCTGGGAGTACCAGCGTTGCTTTAGAAATTGCGGCTTCTGGGCGAGAGCGTGATATTAATAACTTAATTGGCAGAATTAGCCGTGCTGATCGAAAATTGACGGTGATTCACGGTCAATCAGGAGTTGGTAAGAGTTCTATTGTAACTGCGGGCTTAGTTCCAGCCCTGCAAAATCGCGCTATTGGCGATCAAATAGCTGTACCTGTGGTACTGCAAGTTTACACCGATTGGGCACGGGAATTAGGGAAATCTTTAAGTGAGGCGATGTCTAATGACGCATCCCTTGCGATATATGCTGACATCATGCCAGAAGCAGCCCTTGAATCGGAATTGCCTTACTCTGCCACACCTATTACTATCGTTAGAATTTTACAACAACTAAAACAAAACGCTGATAACCATCTGATCACAGTTTTAATTTTTGACCAGTTTGAAGAATTTTTCTTTGGTTATAGCGATCGCAATCAAAAGCAAGAATTTGATAAATTTATTAGCGACTGCTTGAATATACCCTTTGTTAAAGTTATTCTTTCTTTACGAGAAGATTATTTACATCGTTTATTAGACTTTAAACATGTTTCAGCATTAGAAGCGATTAATAATAATATTCTTGACAAACATATTCGCTACCAGTTAAATAATTTTTCGCCAGAATATGCTAAAGCAATTATCCGAAAATTGACAGAGCGATCGCAGTTTAATTTAGAGCCTGCTTTAATTGATGCCTTAATCGAAGATTTATCTACAGGATTTGGAGAAGTCCGCCCCATTGAATTGCAAGTTGTGGGAGCGCAAATTCAAGATGAGCGAATCACTACACTCGAAGAATATCAGCCATATAGACCCAACAAACTCATCGAGCGATATCTTAAGGAACTGATTAAAGACTGCGGCCCAGAAAATGAACGAGCCGCGTTACTCGTCTTATACTTATTAACAGATGAAAGCAATAACCGGCCTTTTAAAACTCGTGCTGAGTTAGCGGCGCAGCTAGCAGAGTTAGAAGATGCAAATAAATTAGAGTTAGTATTAGAGATTTTAGTTAGCTCTGGTTTAGTGGTACTATTTCCTGATGTACCAGAACGCTATCAACTTATTCACGATTATTTAGTAGACTTGATTCGCTATTTGCAACAACAAGAATCGAGCTTACAGGTACAACTTAACCAACTGCGCTACAAAGTAGAACAGAGTCAAGCTGAGATTGAACGACTTAAGAGTGAACTTAGCCAAAATGAGCAGCGATCGCAATTGGTAGATCCTCATCCCCAACAGGGTTTGGATTTATTAACAGAATTGCGGGAATTACACAAGCGCGAAGAATTAAGCCAGTTAGAAATTGAGCAATTACGAGCCGAACTTAAGGAAAAAGAATTAACAGCTAAACTCGCAGAAAGTCAAAAGAAACAAAGGCTGAGTGAAGCTCAATTAAATCGTTCGTTGAAAATTGCCCTTACTGCTTCTTTTCTCGCCATATTAGGATTAAGTGTTTCCATCGTCACAGCAGTAGATAGCGAAATTAAAACCCTCAGCGCATCTAGTGAAGCCTTATTTGCATCGCAAAAAGGTATTGATGCTTTAAAAGAAGGTTTAAAAGCAGGGAGAAAATTACAACAAACAATTTGGGTAGATTCATATACCAGAGAGCAAGTACAGACGGCGCTTTATCAAGCAGTTTCTGGGTTAAGAGAATATAACCGCTTGGACGGGCATATATCTGGGGTAAATAGTGTTACATTTAGTCCCGATGGCTCTTTAATTGCCTCAGCCAGTGCAGATACTACAATCAAACTTTGGCATCCCGATGGTAGCTTAGTTAAAACGTTAGCGGGACATGGAGATGTAGTTAATAGCATCAGTTTCAGCCCAGATAGTCAAATTGTTGCTTCCGCCAGTCAAGATAAAACGGTAAAACTTTGGAGTCGAGAGGGTCAACTGCTTGCTACTCTATTAGGGCATCAAGGTGTGGTGAATAGTGCCAGTTTTAGCCCAGATGGTCAGATTATTGCTTCGGCGAGTAGCGACAAGACGGTGAAACTGTGGAGTCAGGATGGTAAACTGCTCAAAATTTTGCAGGGACATAATGGTGCAGTTTTGAGTGTCGCTTGGTCAACCGATGGTCAAACTATTGCTTCCGGGAGTGCTGACAAGACACTGAAATTGTGGAATCGGGATGGTAAGCTGCTTAAAACCTTCCAGGGACATGATGATGCAGTCTTGAGTGTCGCTTGGTCGCTCGATGGGAAAACTATTGCTTCTGCTAGTTTAGACCAGACAATCAAACTGTGGAATCTGGAGGGTAAGCTGCTGCGAACCTTATCAGGGCATAGTGCTGGAGTTACCAGCGTCACTTTTAGGCGCGATAGTAAGGCGGTAAGCATTCGCGGAGCGTCTCTAAGAGTTGCCATGCCCTACGGGCTTATCGCTTCTGCAAGTACTGATGAGACAATCAAACTTTGGAGTTCTGAAGGTGTGTTGCTGGCAACCCTGAAGGGGCATAATAATTGGGTAAATAGTGTCAGTTTCAGCCCAGACGGTCGCACCTTGGCTTCTGCAAGTCGAGACAAAACTATTAAACTCTGGCATTTGGACGATGTGTTACTGCCAAAGCCCAAAGTCGATAACAATGACTGGATAACTAGCATCAGTTTTAGCCCAGGCGATCGCACTTTAGCAGCAGCAAGTCGAGACAAAACTATTAAACTTTTCAGTCGAGACGGTAAACTACTCCGTATATTCACTGGGCACGATAGTCAAGTTTGGGGCGTTAGTTTCAGCCCAGATGGACAAGTAATTGCTTCGGCTAGTAAAGATAAAACGGTGAAGCTTTGGAGTCGTGACGGTATACTGCTCAACACCTTGCAGGGTCATAAAGATACCGTCTTGGGTGTTTCTTGGTCGCCTAATAGTCAAGTAATTGCCTCAGCTAGTAAAGATAAAACAGTAAAGCTTTGGAGTCGAGACGGTAAACTACTTAACACCTTGCAGGGACATCAAGATGCGGTGAATTGGGTAAGCTTTAGCCCAGATGGCAAGTTGCTAGCCTCAGCCAGCGACGACAAAACCGTGAAAATCTGGAATTTAGATGGTAAATTGCTATACAACTTAAATAGTCATAGTCGCCGGGTAAATGGGGTTGCTTGGTCGCCTGATGGAAAAGCGATCGCTTCAGCTAGTATTGATAACACGGTGAAGATTTGGAGCCGGGACGGTCATATGCTAAATAATCTTACAGGCGATGGTGATAGTTTTATCAGTGTGAGTTTTAGCCCCGATGGTAAAACTTTGGCAGCTAGCAGTGATGACAAAGTGAGAATTTGGAACCAAGAGGGGACGTTACTGATTGCTTTGAAAGGTGATAAGCAAGAGTTAACCAGCGTCAGTTTTAGTAATGACGGTAAGACTCTGGCTGCGGGTAGTGGTAATGGTACAGTAATTTTCCAGAATTTGGCAGATATCCAACTTGAGAAATTGCTGACACGGGGTTGCAATTTGCTACATGATTATTTGCAGACTAACCAGAAGGTAATGAAAGGCGATGGCTCCGCCAACGCCAGGGGCGAACGCGCCTTGTGTTCTAGTAGGTGATAGCCTATTTGATTATTGAATTTACTTTTTACTTTTGCTTTGTTATGGTAATGTGTTTACTCATTCAACTTAATGCAATACGCTTGGGTTAAGCCAGAAAAATAAATTTGCGTAGGTTGGGTTGAGGAACGAAACCCAACATTTTCGGGCATTTCTTGGGTAACACGAATGTTCAACCCAACCTACAATTATCCTTAACTGAACCGTATTGCAACTTAATGGCTATTCAGGTGAAATGAGCCTAACATTGGGAAAGTAAGTGCGGTAGCGATTGACATCGCGGGTAATGAGAGGCAAATTAGCAGTGCTAGCATGAGCACCAATGTAGAAATCAGGCAATGGGGAGGTTCTGGCGCCACCACGACGACGGTAGTTAAGAAAACTTTGACCTGCTAGGAATGCCGCATCCCAAGGTAAAGGCAGACGTTGAAATATATCTTCCGGCAATGCAGTGATGAGTTCCTGTTCTCTGGGAAAGCCGATGGCAATCTCAGCGTAGATGATGGGATTAATAGCAAGTTGGTCTTGACGGGCATAGGTTGTCAGTTGAAGGGCTGACCAATCAAACCAGTTGCGATCATTGGTAAGAATGTCGAGGATAACGTTGCTGTCTACCAAGACGGTCATGGATTGCTGTCGCTACGGCTAAGGGTGATAATTTGGTCAGTGGTGAGGTTTCCAGCAGCGCAACCCCGCATGGTGTCAATCCAGCTTGAGATTTTATCACTAGGTTGTATTTTCTTGAGGTAGAGGCGATCGCCTTCGATTTCAAACGCTAATTCTACATCAGGAGAAATGTTTAGCACCTCTCGGATTTCAGGAGGGATGGTAATTTGACCGTCGGGTGTAATCCGCATCGTGTGTTTGCTGTTCAAGCGTTCTTATGTCCTCATATTAATGTTGAAGTGTTTGCCTAATTGCTTCCCTAATTTAGCAGATGGGGCGATACTTACTAACAAATATCGCTTACTGAAAGCAATTAGCATCCAAATTCTTCTCTAAGCCTGCGCTTTAAATCTCCAGAGATCGGTAACCAGTTAATTTCTTGGCAGATATTGTTACGAGTTTCCCCATTTTGTAGGCGCTGTCTATAGATGGCTATTAACAATGTCTCTAGGCCAAACTTAGATAACATATCAGCTGCCAAGCCTATTATTCCCAGCAGAACTATACCACCTATCATCCCTCCGGGCCCCAATATTGCTAAAGCTGCTGTAATAGCAGCAGCTCCAGTAAGACCTGTAGTAGCCATCGTAATTATAAGTACAATTGCAGGCAAACCTATTCCAGCTGCTTTCCTTACGAATTCATCCATACTATATCCTCTAGTAAATACTGATATAACAGACTCATTGGGGTTTCAAGTTTAGTGTTCCCCGAAATTTGTACGGCTCAACATCAAATAACAATTTTTCTATAGCGCAGTGATTTGAGGTTAGTTATGGGGAAATATTATAACAGTACAATTTCTAGCAGTTATAGCTGTAATTATTCATCAGTATGCTTGTATTCTTTATTCACGGTGTCAACACTCAGAATTCTAGATATGCTGACGCACTCATAAAAAAAATTCACAAAAAACTAGCGACCTCTGCAAACTTTTACTCAAGTTTCTGGGGAAACTTATTCAACAATAAGAAACATCAAACTATTGGATGTATTGAGAAAGATTTTTCTAGACTTTGTGAACACCATAAAGAATATAAAGGTTCGTATGATGATATTTACAGATACAAAAAACGAAGAAATGAGATAATCAGTAATTTTTTAGGTGATTTTTTAATCTATCAAAATTCCGATCGCGGTAAAGCAATACGTAAAACTATCGTTGAACAACTGAGTCAGTTCTTAAATGACCACTCAAATCAACAAGAAATTCATTTGATTGCTCATTCTCTAGGTAGTTTAATTCTGTGGGATCTCATTTTTTCAGATACTTTATACAATGATGATCCAGCTTTTATTTTTCGTGAGAAACTAAATCTGTTAAATTTAGCTAGCATTACGACCTTGGGTTCTCCTCTCTTATTCCTTAAGCAAATGCTAGATATTGATTTCTCGGTTATCAATTATTATTTTAAAAATTCTAATAAAGAAGAAACTGCTGGATTGCAGAAGTTGAGATGGGTAAATATAATTCATTCCTCTGACTTAATTGCCTATCCTCTCAAAGCTGCTATAGAAGATGAAATTAGCTCGGATTTATTATTCTGCGATCATTATGTGTGGCAGTATGCAAACAAGATGGAGAAAACATTAAACAATATGGGTCAATCAGATATGGCAATGGTTGTTGGAGCAGAAGATGCTCATTCTTCGTACTTCTACGATAATCTGGATGGTGATATCACATCAGGTATTATTGCATATAATTTGTTAGGAAAGACACAAAAACTTTTAGAAAGGTGTGTGCATCCAAGACCTATGGGATGATTGAAGCCATAGACAAAGCTGTACATCTTAGTAGTATTGAATGAAGTACCCGTCAGCAAGGGAGCGAGGGCGATGTACGCAACCGTCACACAACCACTGATTGAAGAGTTTCTTGCCTGGGATGATGGTTCAGGCAGAGAGTTTGAGCTATTGGATGGAATTCCCGTGCCATTATCAGAACCAAATGCAAATCATGAGGATTTGATCGAGCGACTGTGTGCCTACTTAGAAAATCACTGCCAAGAAAATGACCTGCCTTACGTGTCGCGCCAGTCCAAGCAGGTTCGGCTCAAAACAGCACCACCAGAAAAGGAAAAAAGCCGGAAAGCAGATATTGTTATATTTGCAAGAGTTGAATGGCAGAGGATGAAAACTAGCTCTAGTTCTGCTGCTGCATATATTCCACCACCCGGAATCATTGAAGTCGTTAGCAACAACTGGAAGGACGACTATCTGACAAAACTTGCTGAATATGTTCGCGTAGCGTCTCGTAGAGAAGATTTGGGCGTTTTCGAGTACATCATTGTGGACTATGCTGCTTTTGGTGGCATTCGATTCATTGGCTCTCCCAAGCAGCCAACCATTACAATCTACCAACTTGAAGGTGCAGAGTATTTACCCCCAAAGGTATTTCGAGGGCAGGATCGAATTGATTCTAGATTGTTTCCGAATATTCTCTTAACGGCTGAACAGATTTTTGCAATGAGTCGCTGATTAGCAATGAAGAAATTTCTTCTAGTCGTCTTCTTGCCACTGCGTCCTTATATCGCGTTATATATATTAATCATCTATCCAAATAATCTTAATTAATGCAAAAAATCGTATCCGATACAAAAATAATGATGGGCAAACCTGTCATTTCAGGAACTCGTATTACAGTTGAGTTAATTCTTGAAAAACTTGCTGCGGGTGAAACACCTGAGCAAATACTAGAAGCGCATCCGCGACTTACCGATGAAGGAATTAAAGCAGCTTTGGCATTTGCGGCTCAAGCTTTAAGGTATGATGTGGTTTATCCAACGATTGAGAAAGCTTCTTGAAGTTTTTAGGGGACGAAAATTTAGATTGGCAAATCGTTGAACGTCTACGGCTTGATGTCACGAAACTTTGTATGTTGTGGAAATGGAACCAGGAATTCCTGACGATGAAGTTTTGAATTTGGCTAACAATGAAGGTGCAATTCTATTGACATCAGATAAGGATTTTGGTGAGTTAGTTTTCCGTTTGCGTCGAATTGCAACAGGTGTTGTGTTAATTCGGTTATTCGGTTTATCTCCAAATGATAGAGCAGAAATTGTTGCCAATGCCATTAATCAACATGCAGATGAATTATTAGGAGCTTTTACTGTTATTTCATCTAAAACTATTCGCATTCGTAAAATGACTTGATGCAGAAAAATTAAAAGAGGCGTTTTCCAGCGACTACGGTAAAAATAAAATCCCTATTACCTGCTATTAGTCAAGGTCTTAGGGATTTCTTTGCTTACGGGACTGGTGCGGCTCGAACGCACGACCTGACGCTTAGGAGGCGTCCGCTCTATCCAACTGAGCTACAACCCCAACTATGAAGCATATATAATTATAGCACTACTTTTACCGAGACTGCCAAGAATCATCCCAACTGCCGCCGCCTACTTCTAAACCACAAAGAAAACTTTCTGCTTTCAAGATTATTTTAGATTTTCTCCCATTTAGTTCTCGTAACTCTAAATTTAACTTTCCTTGCATGGTGTCTCGGCAACAGTATTTTAAACCATCCTCTGTAGGCGCACGCAGAGGTGTACCAGCTAAATCTGTGGTTCCTGTCAATTCAATTTCATAATTAGAATTGGTAGCTTTCATTTGCCATCTACCCCAAGGGTGAATTTCCCAATCTACTTGGGAATTCCAGGGAACAAATTCATAAAACTTGCCTTGATAGTGCAACCCAATCATTGCTACAGATTCCATCCACCACAGCACACCGCGCCGTCCACCGCCAGCAGTTAATGCTAAGTCGGGTTCGCCCTCAAAGCAATTACAATTTAGCCAAAACCATTTTTCAGGAAAAGCACCACCCCAATTTTTCTCGCCGTAGGCTGGGGCGTTGGTGAATTCGTAAATTTTACCATTCCAATCAATTTTTCCACTGGCTAAACCGTGAGCCATCAAAATTTGCCATCCAGGTTCAAAAATCTGCAAGAATGACAACCAGCCTGCGGTTGATTGCTGAATGCTATTTTTATTACCCCAACCGTATACTGGTTGAATTTCATACTGCCAACGGCAATAATTATTGGTGGCGCGTTCGCCCTTGGCGTTGGCTTTGCCATCGCAAATCACTCCCTGATTTAAGGTGGCTGTAGCTTGATAACCCTCTTGAACATGATGCTCAAACTCTTCTGGGAGCAAGTATAGAGGAGAAATTTGCAAATCTGTTTTACCCCAATGACCTAAACCCAGGACATCTCGACTACCCCAAAATTTATTCACATTAGGAAAAGTACGGCATAAATACTCATCATCGGGGCCGAGGATTTGGGCTGCACCGCCACTGTGGGGTTTACCGCCAATTGGATCTTCGATGGAGTACATAAAAGCGAATGTTTGCCCAATTTCCGGTAAAGTGACGCGGTAATACCAGCCTTCAAAAAAGCGGCGACTACTACCATCCCAGTGATAACCAGAATGGGGTGTTTGAGTTGATTGGAGGAGATTTAGGGGAATAGTTAACATATATTTATATAGTTGCCGATTTTTTCAGTATGCGCGATGACCTCGATATCAATCATGCTTATGAAATTCTTGGGTTGGAACCGGGTGCATCACAAGCACAAGTAAAGCGAGCTTACCGTCAACTGGTGAAAATTTGGCATCCTGATCGCTTTCTTGAGGAAAAGCAAAAACAGGAAGCTGAGGAAAAAATCAAATCAATCAACTCAGCTTACAACAAGCTCAAATCAGAAACTCCATCTGAGCCTCCCATTCCTGAAAATCCATCTTCATCTTCGCCTAAAAATCCCCCAAAAATATCTGTGAATCGTTGGGATGCTGAAACTTTCTATAGTTTAGGAGTAGAAAATGCTACAGAAGGAAGATATGAGGATGCGATCGCAGATTTTACCCACGCAATTCGTCTCAATCCTCACTATGTTGAGGCGTATAAATATCGTGGGCTAGTTTGCTCTCAACTGGGATACGAATATAGAGCCGCTTCCGATTTAAATAAAGCTGCACAAATAGAAGAATTAAGAAATCCCGGTGCTGCACGGAGAGTGCGATCGCCTAGATATGTATCCAAACCTAGAACTCTGGTAGAAAGATTTTGTCAGGGAATTAAAAAGATATTGCGGCTAAATCGGCGTTGGAGATGAGAAGTAGCGTAGATACATATCGGACAAGCATTGCTCATCAACTCAACGTAAAAGCCATGTCCCGCAAGGAACTGAAGTTCCTTGCTAATAGCGAAAGTCATCTGAAGATAACTAAAATATAGCCAAAAATCTTTAGTCTACTTGAGTAGACTTTAGCTATTAGCCTTGAACTTTAGTTCCAGGCGGGTGAGCTCGCCAACAGTTAAGCTATTTCTTCTCTTTAGTTGACACCAATGAGCAATGCGCTTTACCCCTACTGCGTGTTGCTTTAGACGATGATACATACCTAGAGTTAGAGAATACTTGTATTGGGTAATACTAAATGTAGTAAAGCTAGTAGTCTGTCAAAATGAATTTGACAGACTACTAGCTTTTGCCGAAATAGCCCAAGACAAGCCAATGCTTAATTATTATGCAAAAGGTCAAACCCCAGTCCAAACGCACAGGACACTATAAATTCCTGACGACAAAAACCATACAGGATTAATTTTATATGAAGCGTAATCGGAATGACTGACGACACCCACCACTACGCTTATCTGTGTCAATGCGGAATGTTACGGGCATAGATGGAGTAACGGTAAAAGTCCCTGCGTTCCCGCATTGTCCTGGATCACCATCGGGTGTGAACCTCACATCAAGAATAATATCGTTGCGACCAAACAAGTAAAACGTCTGCTGACAACCACCGCTGCGATTGTCTGCATCAATTCGGTAAGGATTGCTATAGGTAATATTTTGCCCTGAAAGGTTTGTTGGAATTACCCAGAAACCAGGATTGCCACATTGACCAGGATCGCCGTCAGGTTGAAAGTTAACATATAAACTCAGCCCACTAAGGACGTTTCCCGGATCTATGAGTGCAAAGGACTGTAAACAGCCGCCAGATCTTCCATCAGTGTCTATCCTTACTTCTGGAGTCCATTGATTGATAGATGTTACGAATTCACCGTATGCTGCACCATTGCATTGAGAAATATCACCATCACCGATAAAACGCTGGGCAAATAATGGAAAGATACTAGTTTGTGCGAAAGCTTTGCTTTGTAGAACAACCAACGTACCTTGTAAGAAAACACCTAATCCTGCTGTTAAACCTAAAATTTTGGACAGGTTAAATAATTTCATAAACCTACCTCCGATAAAGCTTTGTTCTGAAAACAGCGCTGAGATGCGATAACGGTCAAGTCGTACAGTTAAGTACTCATCACAAAATAATGCAGATACGAAAACTATTAGTCTTCGAGGTTCAAAACAAAGACCAATAGATGATTTCTGCAAGAATTTTTTTTAGTTGTAGGCTCAGTTTTGCTGCGGAGCAGCCCTGTTCTGATTACCTCCACTATTTTGTAACAGCTATCTGTAATGATGCTTAAAAGCATTTACTAGCTGTCTTAGTTATACATCTATTGATGGTATTTGTATATAAGCAAGTCCGTGGTGAAAAATCTACTTATGCAAGGAAGTGTAAAATCAGCAGAGAGCTTATAAATTAATCCTTACAGGGTTTTTACTTCGGAGATGTTAACTGAAGCAAATTACTAGATTTTTCCTAAATGCATCACTTAACAGTTTAATAACATCTATCTTTGGGATAATCTTTCTTTCGATTAAGTATTAACTCCCTGGAGATAGAGCCACTTGTCTAATCTCAGAGGTTATTCTGAGAACAACCAACAGTTGAGTAGCAAATAAAACTCAATATTTATCAGCAACATAAATTTTTAAGCTCATTAAAACCTCTTGTTCTTACAAAACTTTAGTTTGTCAAAATCATATCGAGGAGTGAAATCAACAGCTATGTCTATTCCCAATGAACACGAAAGCAAAAACAGTGAAATCAAGCAAGAATCTTACACTGATACTAATGGTAATATTCACACTGACTTAACGCGAACCACTGAAACAGTCAAGAACAGCGCAGCTAATCCCAACTCTTACACTAACGGTTACGTACAAGGTCGAAATACTGAGCGTAACTACCAGCAAGCTGATTTAGCCGAGCGTGATAATAATAATGCTAGTCGTGGTTTGCTGTTGGGTATTATCATTACTTCCCTGCTTGGTTTGGTTGTAGGTGGCGTTTGGTACTTCAACCAGCAGAATAACGCAGCCGTTGATAATATTGTGCCGATCGCGGTTCCTGTACCAAGTAGTAGTCCAACTCCTAGTGCTTCTCCTCAAACAAAAACTTTCCAGTTAGAGCCTGTACCTCCTGCTCTAATGTTCTTGCGTAGGCATAGCCCGTCGTAGACATCGCTCTTTAAGTTGTGGCATCCATTGAATGTGTTTTTGCCTTAAGTTCAATGAGTTGTTTTGGAGGTTTTAAGACGCACAGCCAGAAAATGCCTGCCTAGTTGGAATGTAAGGATGTGCAATTCTGAGTAGAGCGATTGCCAATGCTGTTCACCTTAGTTTGAGTTAGTTACTTCTGAATTCTCCAATCTTCAAGAAACCGCCCCAAGCTGCTGATATCTATCCATCGTAGCTTCAGGCGGTTTCTGCTTTGTATTATGGATTTAAATTAACATTGACCGATGAGGGCTGTCATTTGTCCTTTGTCATTTGTCATTTATTTAGACCAATGACCAATGACTAATGACTAACTAAGGTAATTACAGTCACTTCAGGCGGACAAAATAAACGTCCTGGTTTATAAGTTCCTAAACCACGGTTGACATATAGTTGATTTTCTTCTACCTTGTGAAACCCTTGTGCCCACTCCCAATATCGCACGACTTTAGAACAGTCTCCCAGGAAAAATGTTACCCAACGCCGTAATTTTTTGGGAATTTGTTTGAGTAGCTTTTTATAATGGAGTACTAGAGGGCCAATGCCTGGAATTACGATATGACCACCGTGGGTATGACCAGATAGTTGCAAATCTACCCGCCATTGTTGCAATATTTTTGCTGTATCTGGGTTATGGGATAAAACGATACGGGGTGTAACCGAGTCTAATTGATTCATGACTGGTGCAGGGTAAAATTCCCGTGACCAATAATCAGCTAATCCTACCAATGGTAATTGTTTTCCTAATGGATAGGCGATTTCATTCCAAAGCACATGCACCCCAATGCTGGTTAACGCCTGTGTAACTTCTGCTTTTGAGTGGCTGTAATAGATATCGTGATTACCAAGTACGGCATAGATACCACAGCGACTTTGTAGATGTTTGAGTCGATGCACCAATTGGTGAATCGGCGTTGGATCATCAGTTACGTAGTCACCAGTTAATAGAATTAAATCTGGTTCAGCTTCATTAGTAAATGCGATCGCTTTTTCTAACATTTCTTCCGACAGGCGCAAACCATCGTAGTGAAAATCTGACAACTGCACTAGCGTTGTACCTTGTAAAGATGCTGGAAGTTCCGCAATCTTAACCGTGATTTTATCTACTCTTAAATGTCCCGTAAACAACCAATGCATAAGGCAACCGATACTCCTCATACCAGCGCTTACAGCTTACCAAAATTAAAATGTAACTTGATAAACTGCAATAATTTATGTCATCTACTCCAGACACAATTAACTAATTGATTGAAATTCTGAAACTAAACTACAGGTACTTATTAGCCAGAATACCTGCTGTGATTCTGTTCTTGAATTTTGAAATTTGGATTACTTACTCATCCTGTAGGGTGATTATAGTAACTTCTGGGCGGCAAAATAAGCGTCCTGGGAGGTAAGTTCCCAAACCACGATTGACATATAACTGATTTTTTCCCAGATGATGCAAACCCTGTGACCATTCCCAATGGTTGACTACAGAAACATTTTCTGACAACAATGGAAATCGATGCTGCGCTTTTTTGGGTATTTTTTCTGTAAGCTTTTCGTAAAAAAACATTGCAGGGCCAATTCCGGGAATCACGATTTGACCACCGTGAGTATGACCAGATAATTGTAAGTCAACTCGCCATGTTTGCAGTATCTCCGCAGTATCTGGGTTGTGGGATAAAACAATGCGGGGTGTATCGGGGTTTAGTTGATTCATAACTGGTGCAGGATTAAATTCCTGTGACCAATAATCAGCTAGTCCTACCAATGGCAATTCTTTTCCTAGTGGATAGGTAATTTCGTTCCAAAGTACATGAATTCCAATGCTAGTAAGAGCATCTGTAACTTCTGTTTTTGCGTTTTTGTAATGTATATCGTGATTGCCAAGAACAGCATAGATACCATTGCGACTTTGCAAATGTTTAAGTCGAAGTATCAGTTGGTGAATCGGCGCGGGATCGTCAGTTACGTAGTCACCAGTTAATAAAATTAAATCTGGTTTAGCTTTGTTAGTAAATGCGATCGCTTTTTCTAACATCTCTTCCGACAGCCGCAAACCATCGTAGTGAAAATCTGACAACTGCACCAGCTTCTGACCTTGTAAAGATGCAGGCAACCCTGTAATGTTAACCGTCAATTTCTCTATACTCAACGGCCCAGATAACAACCAATGCATAAGACGTTCACTAAAGCTCAATCATAGCGCTAACAGCTTAACGAAACATCCTCGATTTGTGTCTATAGATCAGTACAGCTTCTTAAAAATTGAATGAAAACTAATCAAAAGCGCTGAAAGTTAGACATAATAAAACTTTTTAGCCTAAATTCCACTTTTTTGCACAGATATTCGATTCAACCCAAATAAGAAAACCCCTCTGCTTTGGTCGTAGTAAAGTCATTACAACGCAGAGGGATTTCATTTTTTATTTTTGTATAGCGTATAGGCAGATTTTAAAGATAATGCTGGCAAAAAACCAGTTTCTCTGATGTTGTGTTTATTCTAACCTGCCTACTCAGTTGAGCCTAGTAAAGTACAGCGTAAATAACACACCCATTCAAAATGGCCAAAAAGTCTACCCTATAAGCTTTTTGACTTTTGACTTCCTGCGGTACTATTCCCAATCGGGAATCTGGGCATCTTCTCCACCAACCCCGATTCCAGTGTTAAAGATTTCGGCATCAGTGAGGTTGAGATCATTCATTGATGCTTTATACACATTAGAATCGTGAATCGTAGCGCGAGTAAAATTTACGCCGTTGAGATTGGTTTGCTTCAAATTCACATTGGTTACATAAGCTGATGTTAGGTTAGCACCTGCCAAGTTTGCACCAGTTAAGTCAGCACCTTCGAGGTTAGCCCCTACAAGGTTGGCTCCTTGGAGCTTCGAGCCTCTTAAGTCAGCACCAATTAAATGAGCGCCACTAAGGTTAGCTCCCGATAAATTGCAGTTAACACATGCCCCAGTTGAAAGCAGCTTTTCTAAGTCCTGCGGATTCTCGGCTCTAACCAAGCTAGTGAAAAATAGGGGAGTTGCTAAGGCCATGGCCGCTAATAGCTGGAGTTTCATAATTTTCCCCCTTAAATAATCAAGTTGCGTCCGTTCTGTCCCTCACAACTCTATTATCTCATTAAACTTCTTTAGGTCAATCTATCTCTTGACAACTTAGTTGTGATATGAGACAGGGATAACGGTAATCTAAAAATGCTGTTAATTCTAATTTTTGGCGATTTTTACTTGACAATCCTTGAAAAACTGCCAGTGTTAAATCAATATTAAATCTTTTTAAAAGTTTGCATTACTTGCCATGATTTGGTTATTTTGATAAGTATTTATACTTCTTTAAGTCCTCAGAAATTCTTGCATATACTGATTAACCAATTCAGGTTGTTCTTGCTGCACCCAATGACCACAATTAGGTATGTACTTGATTTGAAAATCCCTGATGTATGCTGCGGTGTCGTAGGTTAGCTCCTTGCCAAGTGCAGTATCATTTTCTCCCCAAATCATCAGTGTTGGCACTTCTAAAACGCCCCAATTTGGATTTAACATTCTCTGTTGAAAAATATTGCGGTAGTAGTTCAACATTGCAGTGAGGGCACCGCGTTTTGCAGCAGCATTTTTATAAGCGTCAATATCCGCTTTGGTAAAAGCACTCTTGTTAACTGCTGTACCTTTAAAAGCTGTTTCAATTGCTTGGTAGTCTGAAGATTGTAAAAGTAATTCTGGTATCCACGGTAGTTGAAAGAAGAATATATAGTTGCTACGTAGCAACTGTTGGGGAGTGCGTAACCCTTGGGCAAATTTGGCAGGATGAGGCAGGTTAAGAATAATCAATTGCTCTAACATTTCGGGGTGAGTGTATGCAAAATTCCAAGCGATCGCACCACCCCAATCATGTCCAACTAATACACATTTTTGGTATCCTAATCCTTTAATTACTCCTTCAACATCTTTGATAAACTCATCCATTACATAAGCTGATTGCTCATCTGGTTTATCACTATCGTTGTAGCCACGCAAGTCAAGAGCAACGACTTTAAAATCTTGGGCAAATTCTGGTATTTGATGCCGCCAAGAGTACCAAAACTCAGGAAACCCATGCAACATCAACATTAAAGGGCCTTCACCTTGGGTAACGTAGTGTAGTTTTACCCCATTGGTAGTTATATATTCGTGTTTCCAAAAACTTTCTATTAGAGACATATATAGCAATCCGATTTGATTTCTGAATCACTCGTAGAGGTAAGGGACTCTTTACTGGGAAGAAGGAACAAAGGTGTACTGAGTCTGACGGGGCGACAAAATAGGCTAAAAAGCTTATGAGATAAAGAATGCAGCAATTTATGGTAGAATAAAGATAGGTTTAGTTTTGTCAATAAAACTAATAAGATTAATAATGTTACCTAAATTATACCAAACACATCTCAAAAGTCAACTGAGTACAGCCGAATATCTCTTACTGCAAATTTTGATTAACGTGCTGCAAGTGATTAAGAAAGGTGGATACTAATGTATCTGATAAACGCTTAATAGCTCTAATTTTATTGATAGCGATCGCCTACACCGGAGCGACAATTTCTGGACAAAAAATTAAACGTAAAGGTGTCCAAAAATATGTTCGTCGTGTTAAAGAATATGGACGTACAGCCAGGCGGCATAGCAGTTTTTATATTGGCTTATATGGTCAAACTTGGGTCAATTGTGTAGAATCATGTCAAGATTTAGTCACGGATTAAATCAGATTAAGTCGCAATAAGTGTAAGTATTATTTACGAGGTAGGAGGGCTATAGAGCTTATTTTATCAGTATCCTAGCCTTTTTTGTAGATTATATCAGCGAGGTCTTGTCTGTCATTTGCCATTAGTTATTTTGTAAGAATTCAGGAGACGCGATTAATCGCGTCTGTACAAAAATTAGAAGTCAGAATAGCTAGAAAATCAAGGGTGGTAAAGCTGCTTAATTTTCTTCAAATTATGAAATTGGGGTTTCCAAACCTGATAAATTCTAGATTCTGAATTCTTATATTACAAATACTTCTGCAACAATAACCCTAACTTTTCCTTCGTCGTCGCTGGTGCTTTATCCAACTGAGTCAAAATCGCATACTGCAACGCCGAATGCGCCTCACTGGTTGGTGGATTTTCACTCAAGCGCCGCACAGTTTCTTGAATCACCTTTTGAGCATTCACAGCATTCCGCAGCAAATTGCCAATTACCAATTCCACTGTTACACTGTCATGATCTGGATGCCAACAATCATAATCTGTCACTAGCGCTAAAGTTGAGTATGCAATTTCGGCTTCCCTGGCCAACTTCGCCTCTGGTAAATTCGTCATCCCAATGATTGTTGCACCCCAACTGCGGTAAAGATTCGATTCCGCCTTAGTGGAAAAAGCTGGCCCTTCCATACACACATAAGTACCGCCGCGATGGAGAGTAACTTCTGGTAAATTGAGAGATGCGATCGCATCTGCCAACACAAGAGCCAAATTCTTACAAATCGGATCGCCAAAAGCAATGTGAGCAACAATTCCCTCACCGAAAAACGTTGAAATCCGATTTTTTGTTCTGTCAATAAACTGATCTGGCACCACCATATCCAGTGGTTTCGCCTCTTCCTTCAAGGAACCCACAGCACTAGCTGAAATTAAATACTTCACACCCAATTGCTTCATCGCATAGATATTAGCGCGAAACGGTAACTCAGAGGGTGACAGCGTGTGATTACGACCATGACGCGCCAAAAAAGCTACCCTCGTACCATCTAAAGTCCCTAGAATCAAAGCATCTGATGGTGAACCAAAGGGGGTTTGGACATGCACCTCTTCTATATCTTTCAGTGCGTCCATTTTATACAGACCACTACCACCAATAATCCCAATACTAGCTTGAGCCATGATTCTGACCTGTTCCTTGCTGATCTGCTAAGTTATTTTACCGAAAAGGGGAGTAGCAGAGAAACCAAGAAACAAAGCGATTGCATTTCGTGCCCAGAAAGAAGAGAAATTGAAAGTTAATTCACCTATCAGAATTAATCGGACAGATCAGTAGTGATCTGTCCCATTAGTTATGAAGGGTTTGTAGTGAGCGATTTATCGCTCAAATCAAGGACTAAAGTCCTTACTACGAACTTTTATAACCCATCAAAATTTTTGGGACAGACTACTACTGGTCTGTCCCATTAATTTTACGGGGCTGCTAGATCCCCGACAACTTCCGCGAAGTCGGGGATCTGAACACCACTAACCTCTCAAAAAAACTTGACTTCCGGGTTTTAGCAATCCAATCTCCGATAATGTTTGCAGATTAATAGTTAAGTTCCGTGGGTTTAAATCCCCCGGTTCAAAAATCACGCAAGTTTTGTGTTGGGGTTAAATCCCCATTACAAAACAAAATTGACGTTAGCGACACAGGAGCGTCATTACGAATTATCTAATTGTCAGCATAGCGTTTAATCTATCCTCAACGTATACAAATATTAAGTAAATGTACTCCTGAGCAGCAAAACAAAGCAAGCGTTATACTTTTGGGAAAAGGCTTGTTTTTACCTCTGCTTTTAACATTTTCATAAATCAATGGCTCTCAATTTTCGCTTTGCGGTAGTCAGTGACTTACACCTGGCACTTCCCCACACAATCTGGGATCATCCCAACCGATTCCACCTAGTAGAAGTCAGTATCTCGGCGTTTCAAAGTGTACTAGAACATTTAACACAACTCGATTTAGATTTCTTGTTGTTGCCAGGAGATTTAACCCAGCACGGGGAACCAGAGAACCACGCCTGGTTGCAACAATGTTTAGCCCAGCTACCTTTTCCCGTGTATGTTGTTCCTGGCAATCATGACGTTCCTGTGCTATTAGCTGATCAGCAATCAATTGCTTTTGCGGACTTTCCCTACTATTACACAAAGTATGGCTACGAAGATCCACAGCAGATTTACTACATTCGTCAGTTATTGCCTGGAGTTAAGCTGATTGGGTTGAATTCTAACTCCTTTAATGACCAAGGTGAGCAGGTGGGGTGTTTGGATGCCAAACAGCTACGGTGGTTAGAAGAGGTGCTGGCGGCATCTGCTGATGAATTAGTTCTGGTGATGGTGCATCATAATGTAGTGGAGCATTTGCCCAATCAATCGAGCCATCCACTAGCAAATCGCTATATGTTGTCCAATTCAGCAGAACTATTGCAGTTGCTAAGGCGCTACGGAGTCAAACTAGTATTTACGGGACATTTGCACGTTCAGGATATTGCTTACTCCGATGGAGTATATGATATTACTACTGGTTCTTTAGTGAGCTATCCTCACCCTTATCGGGTGCTAGAGTTTCATCGGGATAACCAAGGTAAAGAATCGTTGCAAATTATATCTCATCGGGTAGAGTCAGTGCCTGAGTTCCCCGACTTGCAACAGTCATCGCGGCAGTGGATGGGCGATCGCTCTTTCCCCTTCCTCATCAAGCTACTAACTCACTCTCCATTAAATTTACCATTATCACAGGCAAAAAAATTAGCTCCTAGTTTGCGCGAGTTCTGGGCAACTATTGCCGATGGAGATGCAGTATTAGATTATCCCCACTTTCCGTTAGAAGTGCGGCGTTACATTCAGTCCTATGGTGCATTGGCGCAGCAAAACCCCGGTATGGCTACTAATGCAACTCTGACGCTGATTGATAATAACAGCACACTTTTGCTAGGTTAGGAGTGATGAGTGTCCGTGTGGAGGTAACTTTTTTGTCTGGGTTAAAAGCAAGGTGACTTTTTAGATAGCGATCGCTCCTACCATAATTCTCCTATGAGAAGTCATTGTACAGACGCGATTAATCGCGTCTCTAATTACCGATATCTTCATTCCAAAGTTCGGAGTTAGTTTCAATAAACTCACTCATCATTTGTTCGCAATCATCAAGATTTAGATCAATTACTTCCACACCGTGAGATACCATAAATTCTTTAGCACCAGGAAAAGTTCTGGATTCTCCGACGATGACTTTTTTAATCCCAAATTGCACCACTGCCCCAGCGCATAAGTAACACGGCATTAAAGTTGAATAGAGTGTAGTACCTCTGTAGCTGCCAACTCTCCCAGCATTACGGAGACAATCTATTTCCGCATGGGTGACAGGATCAGCGTCTTGCACACGTTTATTGTGTCCTCTGCCCAGAATTTTCCCATCCTTGACAAGAACCGAACCAATGGGAATTCCCCCTTCTTGTCTGCCTTGTTTTGCTTCTTGAATAGCAGCTTCCATAAACTCATCCATATTAATTCTCCTTTTATGTCAAAACAACTTGTATTAATGGATCACGATGGCGGTGTAGATGATTATTTAGCAACTATGCTGCTGTTGACGATGGATCATATTGAACTCCTTGGTGTTGTCGTCACTCCAGCAGATTGCTACGTTCAACCAGCTGTTAGCGCCACACGTAAAATTATAGATTTGATGGGATTTTCTCATATCCCGGTAGCAGAAAGTACTGTGCGCGGTATCAATCCATTTCCTACTCTCTATCGCCGTGATTCGTTTATCGTTGACCATCTTCCCATTCTGAATCAAAGCGAAACCATCACTACGCCTTTGGTTGCCAAAACAGGTCAAGATTTCATGATACAGGTGTTACGGGAGGCATCAGACCCCGTAACGTTGATGGTAACTGGGCCGTTGACGACGGTTGCAGTGGCTTTAGACAAAGCACCAGACATTGAAGCCAAAATTCACAAAATTGTGTGGATGGGAGGTGCATTAAATGTTGGTGGCAATGTAGAAAAAAGTTTGGAAGCGGGACAAGATGGTTCTGCCGAATGGAATGTTTATTGGGATGCGGTTTCAGCAGCGCAGGTATGGAAAACGCAAATTGAAATTATTATGTGTCCTTTGGATTTAACTAACAATGTCCCAGTTACATCGGAGTTAGTATACAAAATGGGACGACAACGCCACTATCCCATCTCTGATTTAGCCGGACAATGTTATGCACTAGTTATCCCCCAAGATTATTATTTTTGGGATGTGCTGGCAACAGCTTATTTGGGACATCCAGAATTCTATCAATTGCGCGAATGGGAAACAGAAATTATCACCACTGGTATTAGTCAAGGACGTACTAAAGTAGTTCCTCGTGGTCGGAAAATTTATGCAATGGATAAAGTAGATAAAGATGCTTTTTATGCTTACATCTTGCAGCAATGGGCAAGATAAAAAATTAAAAATTAAAAATTAAATTTCAAGTTTAAGTGAATGAGCTAACAAACGTGGAGTATGCGATCGCTAACCTAACTCTGAACGAGCGCTCGCTCCGAATTCAAGAGTAAAATCTAAGCAGTTATAAAGGATGGTAAAGTTTAGCTTTTACTTTCCTAATCCACTACCATAACCTTCTGGGTTAGAACCACGAATCACTTCACCTTGAGGCTTAACCGCTTGAATTTTCTTAGAAAATTCTGGTAAGTATTTTTCTATATCGTATTGGTCAATTATCTTTTCGTACCAATAATCTTTTTCCATCAATTTGATGGTTCTTAGAACGGATTCAGGGGAATAAAATGATTTTATTTGATATGCTTCCTCATAATTTTTCATTGCTGAATCTAAATTTCCTTTGCATAAGTCAACTAGTGATAGTCCCCAATAGCTATCAGCAGCCGAATTTGGATCTCCTTGGACTTTAAAATTATTGATTGCCTTCAAAAAATATTCATTTGCTTTCTCTAAGGAGCCTGTTCTGAAATAATACCAAGCAAACTGGTGAAAGTGCCAACTATTGAATGAAATTTTATTATCCTCTTCAAGTTTCAATATCTCTTTGAAGCGATGCTGATGTAAAGCTGGATATCTAGAATTGATAATTGCATACAAATAATAATCTACAATAGGATAATACCTTTCTGACCTAACATTTTCTTGAGAAAATCGGATTCCCAACTTCTTAAAGGCTATTTCAAGATCTGGAATTGCTGCATCATACTCAAAATCATCTATTAAAGCTTTACCTGCCTGTAAGTTTTCATAAGGCCCAAGCTTATCTAAAAAGACTTCCTTTACTTTGGTATCAATCTGATTCATCACAACTAAGCCTACACCTATCAAGGCGATAAGACCTCCAATCCAAGATACTGAAGGCTCCGTCTCAGTAAGGAAAACCAACAATCTCTTAAGAAGGCTAGAAGATCGTACTTTAAGTTCAGGTTGCTGAAGATTAGTAGTTGCAGAAGTATTATTATCTACTGAAACGTTTGAAGACTGAGCAGGACTTTGGGGTGTATCATTCATAACTCTATTTCATAAAGTGGGTTGAAACTGATTACACAATTTACGGGTACTATGCAAACACAATCGTTGGATACAAGTAAAAAAGCTATTGAGGCAAGTAGCATTATTATTACGAAATAGCAAAATTTCTATTATTTATTAATATTTGATAAACTTTAAACCTAAGAAGAGAGCCGCAACAGTTCCTGCGACAGAAATTTCTCCCTGAAAGATTTTTTCTAAAACTGATTCTACAGGAATAAATACAACTTCAATCTCTTCAGTAATATCTAGTTGTTGCTCTCCAACTTTGCTCACATTCTCTGCTAAAAATAAATGTATTTGATTGGTATATTTACTCGGCTTATCGTATAAAGTTCCGATTTTTCTAAATTCTTGGGGAATATAACCAGTCTCTTCTGTCAGTTCTCTAATTGCTGCTACTTCTGCACTCTCTTTTGTCGGGTCAAAATTCCCTGCTGGCAGTTCTAAGAAAAATTCACCTACTGCGTGTCTGTATTGCAGGACAAAAATTATCTCTTTATTACTAGTAATAGGTAAAATCATCGCAACGTCAGGCTTAATACTGACAAAATAATCATCTATAATTTTACCATTGGGTAATTCTATTTCATCTTGCCTCACCTGACACCAAGGATGATCTAAAACCATTTTTGATTTTAAAATCTTCCATTTTTTTAATTCGTTCATAAATAAAATGATGTATAAAACCTTTAATCATCAAGCAATGAATGTAAAAAAGTATAACAGATGCATCTGATAATCTAAACTTTGAACTTACACTGGCTTTTGCATAACATAATATGTATAACCAGTATGCAAATAAATATAAAGCTATTTACAGTAAACAAAAGGTTTCCGTTGACTATTAGTCGAGGTACAACGGCACAGACAACTAATGTATGGGTGAGAATTTCACAAGATGGGATCGAAGGTTGGGGAGAAGCATCACCATTTGGCGTGGGTAATCATCGGCAATCAACTGATGCAATCAAAAATGCTCTAGAGCAAGTTGTGCCACTGCTGCAAACATTCAACCCCTTACAACGTCAGGAAATTGAGCAAGTTTTAACACAAAACCAGGTTCCTTCTGCTGCAAAAGCTGCCTTGGATATAGCAATGCACGACTGGTTGGGTAAGCGCGTAGGATTACCCTTGTGGCAAATTTGGGGACTCGATCGCAACCAAATAGTACCGACTTCTGTCACAATTGGGATTAATTCACCTGAAGGAGCCAGAGCTAGAGCGCGAGACTGGTTAGAATTTACTGATGTCCGCCTTTTCAAGGTTAAGCTAGGTAGTCCAGATGGCATAGATGCAGATAAAAAAATGCTCTTAGCAGTGCAACAAGAAGCACCATTACTAGAATTTTTCGTTGATGCCAACGGGGGTTGGAGCTTGGAGGATGCGATCGCAATGTGCAATTGGCTAGCTAATTTAGGTATAAAATATGTAGAACAGCCATTGCCACGGGGGCAGGAAAAAAGTTTAGCAAAACTCAAAGAACACTCTCCCCTGCCCATCTTTGTCGATGAAAGTTGCTTCACAAGTTGCGATATTCCCCATTTGGCAAACTACGTGGATGGTATCAATATCAAACTGATGAAATCAGGGGGACTAACTGAAGCAATGCGAATGGTACATACAGCGCGAGCATATCGGTTGCAAGTAATGTTTGGTTGCTATTCTGACAGTTCCCTAGCTAATACAGCAGCATTACAGCTAGCGCCACTAGCTGATTATCTAGATTTAGACAGTCACCTCAATTTAATCGATGATCCTTTTACGGGTGCATTGCTAAAAGAAGGAAGAGTTTTGCCAAACGATTTACCAGGCTTGGGGGTAAGCTGTTGAACAAATAACCTTGCATATTACCTGGAAGTAAAATTATTGTGGGGTGAGCATCTTGCCCGCCCTGGTTATGCAAATTAAAAGTACATTAGCTTACAACACAGTGCAACTATCACCTAATCAACGAGTAGCTATCTTGCTACATGAAGGAATTATTGGAACTCACGGCAAAACAGGGCTAGCAATTTTACGTTACAGTGAAGCCCCAATCGTAGCCGTAATCGATCGCGAGTGTGCTGGCAAATCCTTACCAGAATTAACTAATATCAAGCGTGATGTGCCAATAGTGGCATCGGTAGCCGCAGCCCTTGAATACAAGCCAGAAGTCTTGGTAATAGGCATTGCCCCAGGAGGTGGTGCTGTACCAGATGATTACTGGTTGGAAATTAAAGACGCTCTAGCAGCTGGAATGTCGCTGGTAAATGGTTTACATACACCAATGGCGAACATACCAGAGTTAAATGCACTGCTCAAATCAGGGCAAGTAATTTGGGATGTACGCAAAGAGCCACCTAATATAAGTGTTGCTAGTGGAATGGCACGTACCCTTTCCTGTCGGCGGGTGTTGACAGTGGGAACCGACATGGCGATCGGTAAAATGTCAACTAGTCTAGAGTTACATTGGGCAGCAAAACAGCGAGGCTGGCGTTCTAAATTCCTCGCCACCGGTCAAACTGGGGTGATGTTAGAAGGGGATGGTGTGCCTTTAGATGCCGTGCGGGTAGACTTTGCCGCCGGTGCTGTGGAACAGATAGTTATGCGCTATGGCAAAAACTACGACATTTTGCACATTGAAGGACAAGGTTCACTGCTACACCCTGGTTCAACGGCAACCTTACCCCTAATCCGTGGTTCGCAACCAACCCAACTGCTGTTAGCACATCGCGCAAGACAAGTTCATGTACGTAATCATCCCCATGTACTTATTCCGCCTTTACCAGAAGTAATTCGGCTTTATGAAACTGTTGCTAGTGCTGGTGGTGCTTTTGCAAGTGTTTCTGTAGTGGGGATAGCGCTGAACACAGCCCATTTAGATGAATCTGCGGCAGAGGAAAGCATCGCTCAAACAATAGCAGAAACCGGGCTACCTTGCACAGATGTAGTCCGCTTTGATGCCAATGTGCTTTTGGATGCGGTGATGAAGAATTAGATGTAGATTTTACTTCATCCAAAAACCATTGCAATATTACAAACGCTAAATGCGATTACTAGTAGAGACACAAAATCGTTACGCTAACGTGTCTCTACTCTTTTATTTTGCGATTAAAAAAATTGCGTAATATATGGCGCTTTCGGCGGCTGGAGGAGCTTTGCCTAAATCTCTTATACCTGATAAGCAACTTTTATGAGAGCCATTAAACTTTTTTTGTCAAGTCCTATTGACGTTTTGTAACAATATTGTTAAATTTAGTTACATAAACAAACAAAAAAGAGAAAAATTATGTATACAACAATAAATGAAGACGGCATCCTCAATAACTACGCAGCTGAACCCAAGATGTATTACGCCGAGTACCCGGCAATTTGGGAACAACGTAAATATGTTTTACAGGCTCTTTTTGCGACTTTAATTGTCACAACTATAGTTTTGGTTGGTTTTACCGTTAGCTAAGATTTTTTAGATATCGGTATCGCTATATCTCATCGTCATTCGTACCTCTCTCTCTTACCTCGGTTAGTTTCGCCGGGGTTTTTTGTTTTTTAATTCTGTGCGTTGGCTTTAACCGTCGTAGGCATCGCATCCAAAACAGCGACGTTGTAAAATAACTGCGATCGCTCATAAAATAAAGACAAATCAATAAAGGGGTGTTTATGACAACCCAACTCGGTGAAAGTAAATCTTCAACAGAACTGGTAATATCTTGGGAAGCGTTGCCCGCAGATTTTCACCTAGAGGATGAACCAGTGGAAAATACAGGTCAGCCACTATTAGCTGGTGCTTTGCGCGAAAGCCTAGAGATAAGTGGTTTCATCCAACCGCAGATGTTGATAGCCTCGAATTTTGGACTTTGTGCAACAATAAACGGACAATTTGTTGCTAAAGCACCCGACTGGGTTTATGTACCATCGGTAAATCAAGTTTTAAGAGAACGCAAAAGCTATACATCCAATTTAGATGGGGATATTCCGGCAATTGTGATGGAATTTCTATCTGACGCTGAGGGTGGAGAATACTCTTTTAAGCGAACCTATCCACCAGGAAAATGGTTTTTTTATGAGCAGATTGTTCAAGTTCCAATTTATGTAATTTTTGACCCAAATGGCGGTTTGTTAGAATTTTACCAACTGGAAAACAGCCGCTACGAGTTAAAGCAACCGGATGAAAATGGTCGTCATTGGATTGATTCAATGGGTTTATTTCTGGGAACTTGGCAAGGAACAAAGGAAGCTAGAACTGGTTACTGGTTGCGGTGGTGGGATAAGGCAGGTAATTTGTTGCTTTGGGCGGTAGAGCAAATTGAACAGGAACGCCAGCGTACCGAACAGGAACGCCAACAAAAAGAACGGCTAATTGCCTATTTACAATCTCAAGGTATTGATCCAAATAATTTGCATTAGCATAAGTAAGTCGGTGTGAATAATTCAAACTATGTGTTTTTTAATGTAAAATTATTGTAATCCAGTTTGTAGTAAGGACTTCAGTCCTTCTTTTAGGACTAAAGTCCTTACTACAAACATGCAAATTATTTTCGCCGTACTACTTACTATAGACCAAATTTTCAAGTATTTGAGTGACTTAGTTTAAGCAAACAAGTGCTGGGGTACGTCAGCCCCTTTGGGGAAGTCAAAAGTCAAAATTAATAATCCCCATAAATAAATTTACTTGCTCTGTATCATTAGGAAACTCCAAAAAATAAATTATTCCACTTAAAGTCGTTGACTGTTGACTGTTGACTGAAAACTCGTGAACCGTCAACGGTCAACAGTGAACAATAGCAATGGAATATTTTTTTACTTGGAAGTCCCTTAGTCTGTTTTGGTCAGCTAACAGTTCGCGCTTGGGCATACTGCCTCACAAAAAATACATCACTATATGCGTATTTTGCTAATTGCTCATAAAATTTAAAAAAGAGCCTTTTGCATACGTGGGCCTAAGCATGAAACGAATCTGGAAGTCTTTACTGCCAGCTTGGAAGTGGGTATTACTTTCAGCTGCTACATCAATTTTGATAATCCTGACGCAGGTAACTTTACCCCTTTTGGCACAAGAACCTCCTGCTTCTACCACTATTGAAACGACAAAGCCCAGTTCAGAAACAACTAAAGTCCAAAAGTTACGGGAAGCGCTGCAACGTTCATCAACGCCAGAAGCGCCAAAACCCACCCCTGAAGTTTCCGAACCGAAAAAGCCAGAGTCGCCACCAGAACCCCCACTCAGCCCGGAAGAACTCACCCGTCAGCTAAAATTTATAGAAGCGGATAGACTTTATCTGGCGGGAAAAATCCCAGAGGCGGAAAAAATTTACCGCGAGGTTAAGCAACCTTTTGCTAAAACATCAGATAATCAACAGCGTAAAGCTGCCATACTCGACCCCACGCAACTATCCCCAGGAGGCAAAGTCTACTGGCGAGAATCAGAGGCGGGGATAGCACAAAAGTTGCAAACAAAAACTTTAGTACCTCTGCAACTATTAGTTGAGCAATATCCTGAATTTATCCCTGGTCATATCCGATATGCTGAAGTATTGAAACAATACGATCGCACTAAAGAAGCATTAGATATATTAGAACGGGCTTCTTCACTGTATCCAGACCAACCAGAATTAATTAAAGCTAGAGTTACAGCCCTAGCTGATGATAAAAAATGGATGGAAGCGTCTTTAGCGGCGCGTCAATTTGCTATTCTCAACCCGAAAAATCCCCAAGCGCCTGAGTTTACAAAACTAGCAGAGGAAAATCTGAACCGTTACAAATCTTATACACAAGGAGAAATTAGAGGCAATGTCATCGGTAATATTATTACAGGTGCTTTAGGTTATGCCGTCACCGGTAGTCTGCTTGGGCCGTTTTCTGCCCTTGATTCTACCATTATGCTGCTACAGGGTGAACAAGCCATAGGTGAGTCGGTGGCAAAGCAAGCAAAAAAACAGATGGGTGTAATTATAGACGGAGATATTTTAGCATACGTCAATGAAATTGGGCAGAAATTGGCGAAGGTAGGAGGACGGGACGAGTTTAAATACGAATTCTTTGTGATTCCAGAGGAAAGCCTTAACGCCTTTGCATTACCTGGGGGTAAAATTTTTATTAATGCAGGTGCGATCGCTAAAACTAATTCCGAAGCAGAATTAGCTGGGTTAATCGGTCATGAATTATCCCATGTAGTTTTATCCCACGGTTTTCAATTAGTCAGCCAAGGCAACCTAATCTCTAATGTTACCCAGTATATACCTCTGGGTGGCACCATCGGTCAACTTTTTGCACTAAGTTACGGCCGCGACATGGAACGTCAGGCAGATAATCTCGGCACACGCCTAATTGTTGCCACTGGCTACGCTGCTGATGGTTTACGTAACTTAATGGTGACACTAGAAAAACAGCAAAAAAATGCTCCTCCTAGTTGGTTATCTTCGCACCCAGGCGGTAATGAGCGAGTTAGTTATTTAGAAAACCTGATTACCCGTAGTAGCTACAACCGTTACGCCTATGAAGGAGTGGCGCGTCATCTAGAAATTAAAGCACGGGTGAAAAAGCTACTCGAAGAGAAAAAAGCAAGAGAGGAAAAAAAATAGTGTTTTTGATGAATCAAAACATAGAATTATTCGTCACTTAAACTAAGCTGGTGCGCGTCTAAAGTATATAAACACTCTTGATGGGCGTTGACTGTTGACTGTTGACTGTTGACTGTTGACTGTTGACTGTTGATGGTTGACTGCTAAACTAGCCAAAACATTGTGTTTCCTGTCATCAGTCATCAGTCATCAGTCATCAGTCATCAGTCATCAGTCATCAGTCATCAGTCATCAGTCATCAGTCATCAGATAAATGTACAAATTAAATGTGTAACAGCTTATCAGTTCCCTACTTATTTCTACTGGAGGATGATTTATGCCATCACAACTGCTTCGATTGATATCTTTGGGTAGTCTTGGCTTATCTTTGTGTCTCGGCAATTCCGTAGCAATGGCGCAATATGATTCTACTGGCGATGGCGTTGTCGTACCAACAGTACCATCAGATGGGTCATCAGTACCAACAGACACATCAACACCAATAGACACATCAACAGGTATACCAACTTCACCGTCACCTGACGGTACAACTCGGTTTACCTGTCAGACTTACAATGGTCAGTATACCGTTATGTATCAGCCACAAAGTCAACCAGGGCAATACTTTGCTTGGGCTGCGCCTGCGGCTTTGGGCGGTGGTTGGGATGCACAAAGGCGTTGTACAGCAATTGCCAGTCGTTTAGAACAGTATCGCCCAGATGGCTTACAAGAACTTCAGACATCTGTCGAAAATAACGAAAATATTGTCTGCGTCACAACAGAAGCTAACCCAACCTGTAGAATTGTGCTGACAGTACCGCGTGGGAAAGATCCTGTTGTTATCCGTAATAGTATTTTTCAGAACTTGACTACTGCTGACAGTGGACAACAGACTATAGCCGTTAACACTTATGGCGATCGCAGTCGTGGAGCCAACGAATTATATAATTTAGGACGCACACTTCTAGGCGGTGGCAATAATCGGGTTAGTTCGTCTAGAAATGGGATTAATCTGAAACCTTTCCTCGATCGCAAAGATGGTGGTACTGGAAACAATTTGCGGAGTGGAGTAGCAATTCGTCGTCAGTCACAGCCTAATGTTCGCTTAAATCCTGGTAAGTTCCGCTAATATTTGAATTACTTAACAAGTCGGAACAATTTCACCAAATCCAAAAGATATCGTTGTTTATGTCACGGCAATCCTAAAATACAGATTTACATTAAGGTGGGTAAACAGCCCACCTTATTTTATATGCGGTGAAAGACTTCTTGGGGTTTAGTAATTAAGCAACCGGACATGATAACTCCATTAATGAAAAATATCTAACCATTGCTGAATTTACAGAGGTGAGCGTGTAGTAAAATTTGCTCACCTCTGTCCATAACGTTGAACATGGCTTTACACTTATCCGGTCAAAATCTCCGAGGACGCAACTTCAAAGGTCGGAAAAAACTTGTGGGTGTAAATAAATTTGATCTAAAAAATTTGACTTTCTAGTGGGATTTACAAGTTAAGTCATTCAATAGTAATCTTCTAGTGTCAATATTTACGCAAGAAGGTCTTGATTTCAGGAATATGATGAACTTTAAAATCCAGGGCTTTTTTACGACGTTAATAATTGGTACTGTGTCAGCGTTGACCATTTCAGATGCTATCTCTCAAAAGGTGAACGCCCAAACTACGCCTTCTTGTAATAATGCAACCATAAAAGGTAACTATGGAAGTACATTTAGTGGGACGGCCATAGGATTTCCTGTAGCTGGAGTTGGTTTAGTCAAAGTTGATGGAAGGGGAAATTTTCAAGGAACACAGACTAGTAGCGCTAACGGTAGTGTAACTAAAAACCAAACAAATTCAGGAACCTATAGTGTTAAACCAGATTGTACTGTGCAAATAGTATACACAGATGGTACTACTTCAAGCGGTACTATTGTTGATGGTGGCAAGGAAATCTTTCTTTTGCAAACCGATTCAGGTACAGTAATTGTTGAGACTTGGAAAAAAGTGAACTGATTCACTCCATCTGTCCCAACGCTTAAAAATTAATGGGCGAAGGCGGAGTTCGTTTGTGTCGCTGCGAATTCCATTGCCTTGATATCATGTCTGCTTAATTACTTATTAAACTCGAAGAACCCGACCCAATACGGTTCGGTTAACATGTTTATTCGTCGGAGATCCCCCAACCCCCCTTAAAAAGCAGGGCTGTTTCATTCCCTAAAAGGCGCTGATTTACAAGCGTTTCAAGCAAAAAAACCAGGTGACTAAAAAATCTGATTGGGCAAGAAAATGGTGAACGCACTTAAATTTGCTGGTTGAGGTGGTAGTTTTTCTTTTTCCCACTCAAGCAAATTTCTGACTCATACTCTTGACAAAATCCCTAAGAGATCGAATGAAACAGCCCTGCCTTTATAAGGGGAGGGTTAGGGTGGGGTAAAATACTTTCTTCATTCTCAGGTAGCTTGGGAATGTAGAGTTGAGTTTTT
Organism: Nostoc sp. CHAB 5834; assembly: GCA_020829485.1. The sequence continues at coordinate 62,914 of JAIVFU010000026.1, forward strand.
CCAAAATGTCTTTAACTGAAGAAATTCTTTCCCAATTACCAGGCGATGTTTTAGCAGGGTTACGCCAAAGCGATCGCATTCTAACATCTCTGCGCGAAAACTCCGCACCAGTACCAACGTTAGTTAAAGAAAATCAACAGCCTTTAGGCGTTGCAGACAACGATGTGCTTATCTGCGGTGGCACTTTGGGTATTTTAATTGGTTGCGCCTTAGCGGTGAAGGGACTGCGGGTGATGTTGATGGAACGGGGTATTTTGCGGGGGAGGGAACAAGAGTGGAATATTTCTCGCAAAGAATTAGATGTGTTTGTGGAATTAAACTTGCTGACTGAGGAAGAATTAGAGAGTGCGATCGCAACTCAATATAACCCAGCGCGAGTTAGTTTTGCTGGCGGTACAGAGGTTTGGGTAGAGGATGTTTTGAATATTGGTGTAGATCCAGTTTATCTATTAACTACTTTGAAAACCCGATTTCTCACCGCAGGTGGAAAGTTGTTAGAAAACACACCCTTTACTGAAGCGGTGGTTCATCCAGATGGGGTGATGGTAAATAACCAATTCAAAACTCGGTTGTTAATCGATGCAATGGGACATCTTTCACCGATCACTCAACAAGCACGTCAAGGCAAAAAACCAGACGCACTATGCTTAGTTGTAGGAAGTTGCGCCCAAGGTTTTGCGGAAAATAACTCAGGCGACTTGTTATTATCATTTACACCTTTGCAAAATCAATGTCAGTACTTCTGGGAAGCTTTTCCAGCCAGAGATGGCAGAACAACTTACTTGTTTACTTACATGGATGCAGATCCCCAACGTTTAAGTTTAGAAGCTTTATTTGAGGAATATCTGCGTCTTTTACCAGAATATCAGGGAGTGGAGTTGAGCAAACTGAAAATTCAGCGATCGCTATTTGGTTTCTTTCCTACCTATCGCCAAAGCCCCATCAAAACCCCTTGGAGTCGCATTGTAACAGTGGGAGATAGCAGTGGTAGTCAATCTCCCTTGAGTTTTGGTGGTTTTGGCGCAATGGTGCGTCACCTGAAGCGTTTAACGTTTGGCATCTACGAAGCACTGGAAACAGAACAATTATCTGCAAAAGCCTTAGCACTACTGCAACCCTATCAGCCAAGTTTGACTGTTACCTGGTTGTTTCAAAGGGCGATGAGTGTTGGTGTAAATCAGAAAATTGCCCCAGATCAAATTAACCAACTCCTCTCGGCAGTATTTCAGGAAATGCAACAGTTAGGTACACCAGTGCTAAAACCATTTTTACAGGATATAGTGCAGTTTTCGGCATTAACGCAAACACTGTTAAAAACTGGTTTAGATCATCCTCTATTAGTTGCCAAAATAATTCCGCAAGTAGGTTTGGCAAGTTTGTTAGATTGGATGTTACATTACAGTAATTTAGGTGTATACACTGTCTTATTTTGGCTAAGTCCAATGCTAGAAACATGGATTAAGAATCAACCAAAAGAACAACAATATTATTGGCATCGTTTGATTGATGCCTGGAAGTATGGATCTGGCGGTGATTACTCAGATGAAACTTAGAATTTTAGCTCTGTGAGGATAACATGAGAGAACAGAAATCTGTAGGAATCAAATACTTTGCGGTGCTGATTGGATTCCTGCGCGATCGCCAAGGATTTCTAGAAGAAGTTCGCCAAGGTACGAGATTACCAAATAAAATTATTTCTCTACTAGTTTGCAGTTCCTTATTTCTCGCTGGTTATGGCGGAATCATTGGTGCATACCATAGTTGGATGCAAGCTTTGTCTTCCGCCATTAAACTTCCAGCCCTTTATTTAATTACGCTTCTAATTTGTATTCCAACGTTGTACTTTGCTAACGTTGTTTTTGGTTCAAAGCGAACTTTTGGACAGCATTTAGCATTAGTGTTGACTGCTGTTTCAGTGACTAGCGTACTTTTATTGAGCTTTGCACCAATCACACTGTTTTTCTTAATTACCACCAATAACTACCAATTTTTAATTCTGTTAAATGTATTCGTCTTTGCATTGACTGGATTTATTGGTGTTTCGTCTTTATATCACGCCACAACTTTAGTTTTAGAACAAGATAATGAAGGTAGTAAGACACGCCAGAAGATTTTACAATTTTGGCTATTTCTTTACGCTTTCGTAGGCAGTCAGTTAGGATGGACTCTCAGACCATTTTTTGGCACACCTGATTCTGCTTTTCAACTATTCCGCGAAAGAGAAGGTAATTTCTATTTAAGTGTCATTCAAGCTATTAGCTACCTCTTGGGAATCCGTTAATCAGTCATTAGTAATTACAGAAAATATAAAAAGTAGAAAAATATGCGTAACAAGGAAAAGTTAGGAATTCAACAATTTGGTGTTTTGGTTAATTTATTGCGCGATCGCCAGTCATTCTTAGAAGAAATTCGTCAGGGAGTAAGATTACAAAATAAAATCAGTTCTCTATTTGTAACTAGTTCGATTTTCTTTGCCATCTATGGCGCAATTATCGGTGCATCCAACAGTTGGGCACAGGCATTATCTGGTGCTATCAAACTCCCAGCATTTTATTTATTAACACTGATTATTTGTTTCCCAACTTTATTTTTTTTCAACGTTTTGTTTGGTTCACGGAGCAGTATTCAACAGCATTTCGTTGTGTTGCTCACATCTGTATCAGTGATTAGTGTGCTTTTATTCAGCTTGGCACCAGTTACGCTATTCTTTCTGATCACTACACCCGATTCTTATCAATTTTTTAAACTGTTGAATGTATTAATTTTTGGCATTACAGGCATCTTTGGCGTTAAGTTCCTTTATGAAGGAATGCAATTACTTTCTCAACAAGATGAAGTTGGTAAAAAAACCCGGACTACTATTTTAAGATCCTGGTTATTGCTTTATGCTTTTGTTGGTATGCAGTTAGGATGGTTTCTCAGACCTTTTTTTGGTGCGCCTGACTCTAAATTTGAATTGTTTCGGGCAGTGAAAGGTAACTTTTATTTGGATATTGTAGCGGCGATTTCCGAAATTTTAGGTTTGCGTTAATCCAAGATTTATACGTGTATTGAGTAAAAGTAATCGTACAGCTTAAAATTTTAGGGCTTACGCATTGACAAGAAATACCGAACATGGGGCAAGGTTAAAAACCATATCTTTCGTAAGGGCACAGCATTGTTCCCTACAGCATGATCTATTTACGTAGTTTACCGCCGTAGGCATCGCAGGATAATTAAGAAAAGCCTGAAAACTTCCTCAAGATAGGTAATGCACATCACAATGCATTTGTACAGTGCTAAGTCCTAGATTTGATAAAGCTAGTGTAATGTAATCTGGCGTGATTACAACGTTAGTTTTTTTGGGTATGTGGGTAGTATAAATTACCGAAAAAACTAATTTGGCAGATGCTAATGTTCAAAAATAAATTATCACAATTCCATGCTTGGGGCGAATTTTCCACCTTGAGGTTAATGCATCGCCATATTGGGGCGATCGCAGTTTTAATTTTAATTAGCTTACTGAGTTCATTGAGTGGAACACCAGTTGAGCATACCATCTCTAACTCTTGGGAAGCTTTTCTCTGGGGATTAGCAGATCCAGTAATTGCCTTGGATTGTTTAGTTGGTATTGTTGCTATTGGCTTACTCTCATCTGTGTTTGTTCGTGGCGCTGCGATCGCTGGATCTTTTGTCTTAGCAACACTTTTGGGCATTGTGATTCATTTATTTCAGCTAAATTTACCAGGTACAGAAATAGCGATCGCCGTTTCTACCATCGTTTTTGGTACTATGCTGATGATGCCAAATCAACCAAACTTTATAGTACTTGCTCTGGTGGGCGTTAGTGCTGGTTTATTTCAGGGTTATGCTGATGCTGAATTTATTATTGGCGCAGGAATGATGCCCTTAATTGCCTATATACTAGGTATTACCTTAACTCTGTTTGCGGTTACGATGAGTGCCAAAGAAATTGGTAGTGCAATGGGTATGGGAGAAATAAACCGAATTTTACCCGGAAAAATTAGCATTGCTGGCTTCGCTTTCTGTGCGATCGGCATTGTGTTTTTGAGCAATTCAATAATCTAAATCACAATACAGTTCAGTTAAGCATTTTTTCTTCTCTCTGTGTTCTCTGCGCCTCTGTGGTTCGTCGTTAAAAAAAATGACTTTGATAAAGAGTTTTAGCGTTAACCCAAGCGTATTGATCTAAATCAAATATTTCAATTCAGTGGAATACATTTATTTGTGGGGGCGTACATTTAGCTGTACGCCCCCACTACGTCTTCAGACTGAAAATTGTCCAGCAAGTAAGTAGCACAGGGTTTTAGTGAATAAGCTGATTCACCTCTGCGCTAATCTAGAGGCTATATCTCAAAAAAGGCTTATGACACCTGAAGAAATTGCGGTTACGTTAACAGAATTATTTGGCACATCGGCTGTTAGTGCGTTGGCGCAGCCCGTCGTAGGCATCGCTCCTGGATCGTGGCAAGTAGATACTTCTACTTTTCGGCTGTTGGTGCTGCTTTGCGAAGATAATACTTGGTTGCGAGTTTTACTACCTATTGTGCCTATCCAAGAAGCCCAACCATTTTTAGAACAGTTCCTAGAAGCCAACTTTGATGATACTCAAGAAGTACGTTACGCTTTGTATGAAGGGGTGATTTATGGAGTATTTCAACATAACAGTAGCACTCTAATCGGTGCAGATTTGTCCAATGCAATCAATCAACTTGTATCTCTCCATGAGGCTGGATTAGATAATGTCTTTAATCGACTAATAGAAAGCCGTATCCGGCAAATTATTCAGGCAGCAAAACAGCAAGGACAATCTCTACAAGCTACTATGCAAACTTTGGAACGCTTTTACGCGGAAGGATTGATGGGTGAAATAAATCAAACCTCAGAGGCACGAGAAGAAGTTCTAGCTGCTTGGCAGCGTCAGCTAGAAAATTTATGGAATGAGGATTGATTTCAATTTCTAATCAGGGTTTTTATCCGCTTCCCTTTACAGATTAAAGTAATTCACACACATATCTCTCTTTATCATGGATATCATTGAAATCCTCAAAGAAGACTATCAAAGATTCCCAGTAAATCAAACTTACAGTATTTACGCTCCAGACGTTTATTTTCAAGATCCACTAAATAAATTTCGTGGCGTTAAACGTTATCAAAAAATGGTTAATTTTATCCAAACTTGGTTTTTATATCCCAAGATGGACTTACATAATATTCAACGTTTAGGAGACACAATAAAAACTGAGTGGACACTCAGTTGGAATACTCCTCTTCCCTGGAAGCCACGAATCTCTATTCCTGGTTGGAGTGAATTAAGTCTCAACTCTGATGGTTTGATTGTCTCCCATGTCGATTATTGGAATTGTTCACGTTTAGATGTGGTGAAGCAGCATTTATAGAGCTTTTGGTTGAGTCCAATATAAAACTTATGCACTGTACAAATGCATCGTGATGTGCATTACCTAAAATAGGAAGTTTTCAGGCTTTTCTTAATTATTCTGCGATGCCTACGGCGGTAAACTACCTAAATAGACTATGTTGTAGGGAACAATGCTGTGCCCTTACGAAAGATATGGTTTTTAACCTTGCTCCATATTTAATATTTCTTGTCAATGCGTAAGTCCTACAATAGAGCCTACTAGTGTTGAGGAGTAGATTCCAAGCCGTGTACACGCAAATCCTAAAAACCTGGCTTGCTGAGGCTTTAGCAAGCCATTACTATCAAGATGGCAACATTCATAATTAACGTTAAAGCAATAGTTCAAAAAACCAGATGCTATATCTGAATTAAGAGAAATTACTCAGATTTATATATTAGTTTTTTAAAAAATAAAAAAATATTCACTAATTTTACTGAACCAGTAAACAGCCTTACTAAGCCAAACTAGCTTTAGAACTTTCTCTAACGAATATATTTATGTCCCATCCAAAACGTAAATTAGTATTTTAGAAAAAGCTGAATTTAGTTCGGCTGGACTGAAAATAATTGATTCAAGTATGGTTTGATGATAATTGCAATGATAAAGAAGCTTGATGTGCAGTTAATATCAGGCAAGATCATGCATATTTTATTATGCATTTTGTAGTGTAGTCTGATTTTTAGTCATATTGAAAATCGCAAATTGTAGCATTTTCAATAATTTTGCTTGTCTAATTTCTAATTAGACTTTATAGTAATACGGTGTTTTTCCTTAGAATTTCTCGGCAGATTTTTACCATGATTTATTCTCACAAATTGCAGAAGTATTTGGCAGCTTTCTCTTTATCTGTAGTATTAGTAGCTGATTTAGTAATCACACAAAAAGCTCCTCCAGCTTTTGCCCAGACGGTAAATTCATCTATCGGTAATGGCGTAACATTCAGTTGCAATGATAGTGAAGCGACAATCAAAGCTAAAAATGGCCCCAGAGTAGTTAAAGGAAGTACAGCGTTTTATATTGGTTATCAGCAGGTTTCATCTAAGAACAAAAATCCTGTAACTATTCGTTTTAATAATGGTATCAAATCATGGTGTAGAACTGATTACGAAACAACGAATGACGATGGTACAGGTTATGGATTGTATTGGGATGGAGCGAATGTTTTATATGGCGTTTACTCCTCCACTGGTAGTCAGACTGGTAATGATTTTCGCCGCTTTGCAACTGGGCGTTGGTTGTCTAGCTATGGTAGCGGAGGCGGGCCAAAAGTCGCAGTTATAGCCCGGATTAATCCAGCCAATGGTCAGGTTAACTATGCCACATTTTTAACTGCCAAAAAGGCGGATAATGGACAAACTAACTCTTTAGTTGTCCAAAATCTATCATGGAATGGCACAAATTTGACTGTGCAAGCAAAGTCATGGTGGACTCCTCGTCGCACTAATACAAATTCCATGAATTGCACTGGTTCATCACCTTATCAATACATAGCCGTATTCACTGGCGATTTAACAAAGGTTAACTCGGCTTCAGCCCCTACCTGTAGTTAAAGGTAATGATTCAGCTATCAAATTGAGGAAGCATATTTTTTACGGTTGTTTAGAAATTGATAAAAGCGATCGCTCTTGGTATTTGTAGTGCGATCGCTCTTTCTCATTTATCTACTCCTAATTTTTCCCATGCGGACGATGAATAATTGTCTCCAAAACTCGCCGCTTGGCTTTTGGATCAATACCTACTAAGCGGATATACTCACCGCTATATTCTGCCAAAGTTGCCTCTAAGTTTGAGATTGCATCAGACTCGGCATCAATGTGGCTATGAACACAACTTTGCCAAGAACCTGTGCGGAAACGGCGCTCATCTACGTGTTCAATACTAATTTTGTAACCTTGAGATAATAATTGCCGAATCTGTTCTTGTGTCTCTAGGGTTAAATGTGGGCTTGATACTTCCTGTTTCTGGAATCCATTCGTTTTTGGTTCTTGAGTTGCACCATTACTTGACGACTGATTAATTGGTGTTACAGCAGCAGGTGTTGCAGATTGAGAATTTCTACCTCGATTGAGTCGGTTGTAATCGTCAACCAAATGGGAATTTTCTACCCGTTTTTGTTCACCAACGAGGAAGTTACCAGACTCGATCAAGTGAGATAGCCTGAAATCTGGCTTTTTAAATTCTGGTGGCCCTTCAGTGCTGTTAACCACATTCAAGGATACTTTCTCAAAACCTACTTGATGGATGTAGTTGCGGATTTGTTCGTCATAAATGCGCGATCGCAAAGCACTAAAAAAGTCAATAGATTGGTTGACAAATGTATCAACTAGCTGTTCAACTTCCTTCTGTGACAATCCATCTGCTTCAAAAATCCCTTTGACAATTCCCACCTTGTCGTCTCTGTCTGGCTCCCAGTAAAATTTCTCCATCCGTCCATCCCGAATTAACGGTGCATAGAGAGTGGAAAAATCATTACCTGTGACGATAATCGGTACACGATGTAAAGGTGTAGAATCATAGCTTCCAGGCAACTGCACATCTGTGGGATTATCAGCAATATTCATCAGTGTGGCATTCACCAACTGCGTATTTACAGTATATTGAGTGCCTTCATCAAAGCGTCCAGCCCCCGCATCTAAATCGTTAATCATCAGTACACACATTTTGCCGCGTACTTTGATCAGTTCTGCTGTTTCCCGATAGCGCAGCCGAATCAACCGTGCTGGATCTCCTGCATCTGGACTTTCCAATTCGCCGCCAGATATGTTAGTCACTTCGATACCCATTTTCTCGAAGACTAATTGACATTGAAATGTTTTGCCTTCTCCCTTGCGCCCGTGAATACCCAAAATTACGGGGACTCGCACGCCAGGAAGCTTTAGAAAGTTTTTGGTGATGTGGACAGCCAATTTGTCCAGAAACCGAGGAGCGATGTAGTAACCCATAAAATTATTTTTGCCTAGCACTGCTTAAAGTAATGTTAAGTTTTTTTGGTGATGACTGTTTATTTATCTTTTGGTAGAAAAGCAACGCTACCACACACGTCTTATTGGATATGCATCAAAAATTTTATCAGCACTCAGTAATGGTATATTTTCTACAAGTGCTTGTGCAATTAAAATTCGGTCGAATGGATCGCGATGATGTAAAGGTAGTGTGGCAACAACAGTAATATGGCTAATTTTGATATCGAGTAACCTAAAATCGTTTAGGTTGAGTTGCTGTGTGATGAATATCTCAAATGGCTGATTTAAACTAAGCTTGCCTAAATTATGCTTAATAGCTATTTCCCATAGACTAGCGATACTTAGTAAAATTTCATTATTCTCATCATTGATTAATTCTACTACTTGATTACTAAGTCTTGAATTATCCGTCACATACCAAATAAAAGTATGTGTATCCAGCAGTAATCTCATTCCATATATTCCTTAAACTCTTCGAGTGGTGCATCGAAGTCATCAGATATTGTAATTAAACCCTTTGCACTTCCAGGTTGACGGCGGTGTTTAACTGGCGACACAGGAGTTAACTTCACAACAGGTTGATTATCTTTGATGATGATGACTTCCTCACCACTGAGTGCTGCTTCAATTAAGTCGGATAAGTTTTGAGATGCTTCAGCTAGAGTAATTTGTTGCATAGTTACCACCTTTGGATATAAAAATTAGGTGCTACCACTATCCTAACTTTGAATGCTCGATTAAGTCAGAGGAAACCAATTTAACCAAGCTTCCCAATTTTCTACTATTTGAGCAAATTCTGCATAACCGCCTGCTTTGGGATGAACACCATCATTAGCTCTTGCTTCATTAATCCAGGTGTTTGATTTTTCTAATATCGGAAAAATGTCTAAATAAGATACATTTAATTCTTTACAAATCAAAGCATATTGGTTGGATAAATCTATAGTTCTTTGCTTTCTTTGAGGATGTTCTTGTTCTGCGTATGGTGCTAGTCCAACCATCAAAATAGGGTATAACTTTTGAGCTTCACTTAAAATTTCACAAGCATTTTTGATAGAATCTACCAAATCAACACGAGTTTTACCATTTTCTAATGTTGTATCATTCAATCCAAAAGAAAATACAACTCTACCATCATATTCTTTGGGTAATCGTAGTGATACTTCCTGTAACCAACGCTTTGCTATATCAGCACTCGTATCACGCCTAATTCCTAAATTATAGTAAGTAATGTCATAACCTTTTTTATTAGCATTTGTACATACTCTACCTGTCCAACCAAGACATTCTTGATCGCCAGTACCATTAACGAAGGAGTCACCAACAAAACAAATCCTTACTTCTGGTAGATGTACTAAACTCATTATTTGTCTATTGTCTAATTCTTAAATTTTTGCTTCAAATCCAGATTTTAACGAACCACAGAGACGCAGAGGAAACAGAGAGAAGAAAAAAATGCTTAACTGAACTGTATTGAAGTTTGACAGAATTTTTATGATTCTTTAGTTAAAAAATAGGAGAGGCAGATAATTCTACCTCTCCTATGCGGTTAAACTAATTACTTAGAGCAACCCTTGCTTTAGTATCTGTTAGCTTTGTTAGGTTTGTGAACAAGAAAGCTGAGAATTTGGCACTGCTTGATGTTGTCAAAACCCACAACACGGATATAGCTAGTGCTGAATTGAGAACGGCATCCTTGAACTTCGCTCAATACTTCTTGAGTGGATTTAGCACCGAACAAAGGCAACTTCCACATTGTCCAATATAATTCTGTTGGCTCAGAAGTTTCGTTAAACTCGATCGCTGGAATGTAACCTTGATTCAAAATGTACTGAATCTGCTTGGCAATTTGAGCGTCAGTCAGGGGTGGCAGATAAGAAAGGGTTTCGTAACGACGCTCTTTTGGTAAAGTTTGCATAGCTTTTTGATAATGGGTTGCGATTTTTGACTACTAGGTTGACCTTGCCAATTTTAGATTTTAGATTGCCAATTTTAGATTTTTTACACAGCCAGAGCAGTTTTAACTACCGAATAAATCTATAACTCAAACAGTAACTAGATTCATTTTTGGTAACAATCCAAAATCCAAAATCCAAAATCCAAAATTGGTTGACCGAACTAATTAGATAAGTTATCCAAATTCGGATCTGAAGTTGCTTGCTGTTCTGGTTGCAGACTGGGGTTAGATGTGTCTACTACTTGTGTGATGCGTTCTAAATGCTGGCGACGTTGCTCCATATTGGCTTGCTGAATACCAGTACGAACCATTTCCGGTAAAAATTCTATGATTTCTTCGGCAATGTGTTCTCTGACAGTCATGATTCGCAATGCCAAATCTGGCTTTTCTCGCAACAGTTGCTCAATGTATGATTCACCATTCTGAATTTTGCCAGCAGAAAAGTTATGCAGCCAAAGTTCTAATGGCGGATTCGTTTCGCCTAGCTGTGCCAATACTGTCCTTAGAGCCTGATAAGTCAGATAGCTTTGGAGAGTTTTGGCTGTGTCCTTCGCAATTTGCTTAAGATTCATGCTTGACCCCAGCCCTGAAGAGTTATGAGTTATGAGTTATGAGTTATGAATTAATGCAAATCCTAACTCTTGTACAGACGCGATGAATCGCGTCTCTACTTCTAACTCTTAACTCTTAACTGTTAACTCAGATCAGACGGTATCCATTGCTTCAAACTCGAACTTGATTTCTTTCCACAGTTCGCAAGCAACGGCTAGTTCAGGAGACCACTTGGCAGCTTCGCGGATGATATCGTTACCTTCACGAGCCAAGTTGCGGCCTTCGTTACGAGCTTGAACAACGGCTTCCAAGGCGACGCGGTTAGCGGTTGCACCAGGAGCGTTACCCCAAGGGTGTCCCAGAGTACCACCACCGAATTGTAGTACGGAGTCATCACCAAAGATTTCTACTAGCGCGGGCATGTGCCATACGTGGATACCACCAGAAGCAACTGCCATTACACCAGGTAGAGAAGCCCAGTCTTGGGTAAAGTAAATACCACGAGACTTGTCTTGCTCAATGTAGTTTTCACGCAACAGGTCAACGAAGCCCATTGTGATGCCGCGCTCACCTTCCAACTTACCAACTACTGTACCGGTGTGGATGTGATCACCACCAGACAAACGTAGGGCTTTAGCCAATACACGGAAGTGGATACCGTGGTTCTTTTGACGGTCAATTACAGCGTGCATAGCACGGTGAATGTGTAGCAAGATACCGTTGTCGCGGCACCAACGAGCCAATGTGGTGTTGGCGGTGAAACCTGCGGTTAGGTAGTCATGCATGATGATGGGCTGTTTGAGTTCTTTAGCGTACTCAGCCCGTTTCAGCATTTCTTCACAGGTAGGAGCGGTCACGTTTAGGTAGTGACCTTTAATTTCACCGGTTTCTGCTTGAGCTTTGGTGATAGCTTCAGCAACGAACAAGAAGCGATCGCGCCATCTTTGGAATGGTGCGGAGTTGATGTTTTCGTCGTCTTTGGTGAAGTCCAAACCACCGCGTAAGCACTCGTATACAGCGCGTCCGTAGTTCTTAGCAGAAAGACCCAATTTGGGCTTAATGGTACAACCCAGCAAAGGACGACCGTATTTGTTTAACTTGTCGCGCTCAACTTGGATACCATGAGGAGGCCCTTGGAAGGTCTTGATGTAAGCTACTGGGAAACGAATGTCTTCTAGACGCAGTGCCCGTAAAGCTTTGAAACCAAATACGTTACCTACAATTGAGGTCAATACGTTGGTTACAGAGCCTTCTTCAAACAAGTCCAAAGGATAGGCAACGTAGCAGATGTACTGGTTGTCTTCGCCGGGAACTGGTTCGATGTCATAACAACGACCTTTGTAGCGATCGAGGTCGGTGAGCAAGTCTGTCCACACAGTTGTCCAAGTACCTGTGGAAGACTCAGCCGCTACAGCCGCACCTGCTTCTTCGGGAGGAACACCAGGCTGAGGTGTCATGCGGAACGCAGCTAGAAGATCGGTATCTTTTGGTGTGTAATCGGGTGTGTAATAAGTTAGTCTGTAATCTTTAACCCCGGCTTGATACCCAGATTTGCTCTGAGTCTTCGTTTGAGCGTAAGACATATTTTATCCTTCCCTGAAATCACTCTTGTTAATTATCAAATCACGTTTTGTGCAACTTCCCCTCACCCGATTTTTCCCCCCTTTATCGGGGAGGAGATCAGAAAAAATTTTTGTTAGGGGTTGTTTTTGGCAAAGGGTAGCAGTTTTTTTGCGGCTGACACTTTGGTAGCGGTGGTAGCCCTCCTCACCAGTGTTATCCCCTTCTAGGGGTACACGACCTAGCGCTTCTACTGTTCCCTCTTCTTACGAATCAAAATTCTTTTTTACCTCTTCTTCGCACCTAACTAAACCTTTTCAATTTCACCAAAACTTCCGCTTTTGCGGCTTTATTTTAGATAATTTCCCTACAAATCGGGGTATTCAGGGGATTGGGCTGGCTGGCACACATTCCCGCCTCTACACTCCTTGTATCTTCTCCGTTGATGGAAAAGATACCAGAAAATAATTTACTTGACAGAGATTTAGCAGAGTCGTGAGCGTAAAGATAAAAAATTGCACACCACGTAATTTGTAACTTATTCCACAATATATCAATAATTCGATAAGTTATTCTTTGAAAGTTTTTAACTTATATATTTAATTTTGTTATTACATAAAGATTTAACATTTTGTTACAGATGCTTTACAAGGTGTCATCAATAACTGTAGAGAAGCTTTTGGGGAGTGGGGAGTGGGGAGTTAGGAGTTAGGAGTTATAAGAATTATTTTCCTAATGCCCAATGCCCCAGGGCTATTTCGTTATAGACATAAACCGCCCAGAACTAAAGTTCACAGGCTTTTAGCCCAACTCCACTAAAGTGGACTAAAAACCTTTATTAGTCGTCTTTAGACGACTTTTACTATTAGCCTCAGAATTTATTCTGAGGCGGGCTAGATGAGAATGAAATAGCCCTGCCCAATGCCCAATCTGTATAAAATTTTAGAAAAATTCCAGATGACGTTTAAAAAATCCTGACTAGGGGAACACTGGAACTAACCCAAAGCCAGTTTAGGTAACGGGTATGGGTACTGTCTCCAAAGGAAATGTCACCGTGGTATTGTTTTGCAAGCGTACTAGTTTATTGACTACTTCTATCTTGCTGGGGTTGATAGCTTTGCCAAGTATAGGATGGGCACAAAAAACCCCTGATATTAATTCATCTGATCTAACTCCTGCTTACCCACCTTCTGCACCGCCACCGCGAGTAGAACCTTTGCCCGATGAGCGGGGAGTACAAGAAAATTCGCCAAAAACTGATTATCGTGTCGGTAACTTACTGGGAGATATTACTGGCAATCTTTGGGTAGGTTCTTGGCGGGGACTGTCGCAGATTGATCCTAAAACCGGCAAGATTATTTCTCGTGTTAGTTTACCGAATGTTGCCATTGGTGCTTTAGCCCAAGACAAAGTAGGACGTTTGTGGGTAGGAAGTTATGATGGACTGTTCCGAGTAGACCCCCGTACTAGTGAAATCACCGCGCAGAATTTATTTTTGCCTTCTAAACGGGTGTTGTCATTGTTAGTTGACAAACGGGGTTATTTGTGGACTGGAACCGATAGCGGTTTAGCCCTAATTAGTCCCGACCAAGGCTTAATTATGACAACATTAAAAAATCTGCCTGGTGTCAGCGCTAACACCCTGACTTTAGATGCTGAAGGTCAACTATGGGTTGGCACTCTTGATGGATTGGTGCGGATAAATACTGCTAGTGCTGCGATTATGAAGCGGATAGCCGATTTACCAGGGACAACTGTCCAAGCTTTAGCTATCAGTCCAGAAGGATTAATTTGGGCAGGAATGCCAAATAATTTACTAGTTATTAACCCAAAAACTGGTGCAGTGTTACGTTCTGTAACTCGCCTGCGTGGGCGTGACGTGACGGCGGTACGTTTTGCTAAAGATGGTAGTGTCTGGGTTGGGACTAACAATGGTTTGTTACGATTAAATCCAAATACAGGAGCTGTGTTAGATGCAGAAGTTGCTGGACTTCCTTCTAGTCGAGTTCTTGCCATTGCACCTGACATCGCCAATAAATTATGGATTGGCACTAGTGAAGGTTTAGCTTGGTTAATGCCCAAAACGAGTAGTGCAAAACCCCATATTGCTTTCAGTCGCGCTGTTAAATGAGGGTATGGGGAGTGGGGAGAGACGCGATTAATCGCGTCTGTACAAAGTGGTGAAATTCCCTAATCTCTACTCCCCACTCCCTACTCCCTACTCCCCACTCCCCACCTAAAAAAATGGCAATCACTACCCAGCAATTAATTCAATGGAAACAACAAGGACGTTCAATTGTAGCGTTGACGGCCTGGGATTATGCGATCGCTCAACTCATCGATGCAGCTGATGTAGACTTAATCCTTGTGGGTGACTCTATGGCAGTAGTTCTAGGGTATGAAACAACACTTCCAATAACTTTGGATGAGATGATATACCACGCCAAATCTGTGCGTCGGGGAGTTAAACGCGCCTTTCTGCTTGTTGATTTACCGTTTTTGAGCTACCAGGAAAGTATCCAACAAGCGATACATTCAGCTGGTAGGGTATTGAAAGAGACTGGAGCGCAAGGTGTCAAGTTAGAGGGTGGTTATCCAGAAATGGTAGAAACTGTTGCCCGTTTGGTGCAAGCTGGAATTCCAGTCATGGGCCATGTAGGTTTGACACCCCAATCGGTACATCAACTTGGTTTACGACAACAAGGGAAAACCCAAGAAGCGAGTGAGAGAATTTTACTTGAAGCGATCGCCTTAGAACAAGCGGGTGCTTTTGCTATGTTGTTAGAGCATATACCCGCAGATTTGGCAATGCAGATTACACAAAAATTGAGCATTCCCACAATTGGTATCGGTGCAGGAACTCACTGCGATGGACAAGTTTTAGTTACCTCTGATGTCCTCGGACTTACCGAGAAGCATCCACCATTCGCCAAAGTTTACACAAACTTGCGAGAAACGATTACCAAAGCCGTGCAAGATTATGCAGTGGAAGTGCGCGATCGGAAATTTCCATAATAGTAGAATCTGAGTTAAGTCAAAATTTCTATGACTACTAAACCCCATACTTGGAGGTGCAGCAATGGTACAACAAGTTACACCAGAAACCACCATCGAAGTCATCTACCCAGAAAGCGACGGACAGCCAATGGCGGATAATACAGAACAATTTACATGGATTGTCAAAATTAAAGAAAATTTAGAAATCCTATTTGCATCACAACCTGATGTATTTATCGCCGGAGATTTGTTTTGGTATCCAGTTAAAGGAAGTCCGAATATTAAACAAGCGCCGGATACAATGGTGGTCTTTGGCAGACCAAAAGGAAAACGGCGTTCCTATTTACAATGGAATGAAGATAATATCCCCCCACAGGTAGTATTTGAAATTCTATCGCCGGGTAACACTCTCAAAGAAATGACCAAAAAATTGCAGTTTTACCAGCGTTACGGCGTGGAAGAATATTATATTTATGATCCAGATAAGAACGATTTAAACGGCTTGCTCAGTTCTGGAGATAGTTTTGAAGTCATCGAAGAGATGAATGGCTGGGTAAGTCCGCGTTTGGGAATCCGTTTTACATTAACACCGGAAACTCTGGAAATTGTTTCTCCCACCGGACAAAAGTTTTTGTCACCTGTAGAAATTGACCAGTTACGGGAACAAGAACGCCAACGTGCAGAACGGGAATGTCAAGCAAAGGAAGCGGCTTTACAAGAATTAGAACAAGAGCGCGATCGCTATCAAGAATTGTTAGGTAAACTCAGAGAAAAAGGGATTAATACAGATAATTTGTAATAGCTACTAAACTTAATTACTCAAAATTCAAAATTTTATCTGTTTTAACTGATGACTCAATACAGCTTAGTTATTTAACTGATTCGGCGGAATTCCCCATCCGCCTATGCGGTGGGGATGGATAGCCGGACGACGACGAAAACAGCGACAACCGACATCAATCGTCAGAAAGATTTATGGAGTGGGGTGGTTGAGAAGTCGTCAATCTTAGCAGGATGTGGCAACCTATCAATCCAATCCTCAACCAATTGTGTAACTGTTTTTTCTTTGCTTTGTGCATAGGTTTTGAGCTTGTCGTTCCGTTTTTGCGATAATCTAACTCTGATGGATCAATATTCATAATGTATCACTGCTATGGATACATCTATGTTATTATATAAATGGTTGCTAACCCTCCCGACCGTATTGAACAGACAGGCTAACTTCAAAGTAGGTGTACGAGCCTTGCCGCAGATAAATCGGTAGATCGGGGAAAGAACACTGTTAGCTGGTTGACTATTGTC
>JAIVFU010000270.1 GCA_020829485.1 Nostoc sp. CHAB 5834
CGGCGCGCAGAATCAGAATGACATATTTGACGGAGGTTTGCAGGGTGAGCGTCCAGAAAACGCAGGAGAGGGCTCCCTTGATCAGTATTTCATCGACAACGCGGTTATCGATAATGGCACGCAGTGTGTAAAGGGGCGAGGTGCCAATGTCGCCGTAGATAATGCCCAGAGCTACCAGCAGGCCCGCAGCCTTAATGGTGTCCAGATGCTTTTTGTCTTCCATTAATCAGGTACTCATGTTGCAGCCCGTTGTCAGGTCAGCGGGCTGGTTTCGTAAACCAGCACAAAAATAATGCTGGTGAGGTACCAATGGTCTTAAATTCTCATGAATTAGCGCACGGTCGGGCTGGCCCTATTTAGAAACGCCTGATTTTGTATAATCGCTGTCATCGCCGTACCTTTGCCCGCTGTAAACGGTTGGCCGGGCAGGCTGAAGTCTCCCCCGGTACCTTCCCGTTTGGTCCCGTAGCTCAGCTGGATAGAGCATCTGCCTTCTAAGCAGACGGTCAAGCGTTCGAATCGCTTCGGGGTCACGTTGATAGTCAGGCACTTATCCGAAAGGCTAGGTGCTTTTTTGTTGCCGGTTTAAACTACGGTTCAAACAAACAGGCGCTTGCTGACTTTTCAAAGGGCATGATAAACGCTGTTCTAGAATGATAACCTTTTAATATATACAGGCTGGCTGGCTTGTAACTAGGGTGCTTTTTGCCTTACTTGGTCACCCTATACACCTACACAGTTTAATGCTGCTTACTGCTCACACACCGGCAAAATCCCTTGATCGTGTTTATTCGCTCCAACCCGCTACCCGTGAACAGATCGAGCGATTCAAAACCAGTTACCTGAAGCTTTTACCCCTTATCAACGAGAAGGAAAGCGAGGAAAACGTAAAAGATCATCTGATGGACTTCCTCAAAGAAGTCTACTACCGGGATGCTCACGTCGTGGCACCAAAGGGCAAAACCGATTTTGTGATTCACTTGGGCAAGGATGCCACGACGCAGGCCGGGGTACTCTTTGAGGTGAAACGCCCGGCTAACAAAGGGGAAATGATAACCCGGCAAAACCTCAACGTCAAAGCCTTTCATGAACTGTTGCTGTATTACTTTCAGGAACGGCAACGCTCCCGGAACAGCGACATTCGGCATTGTGTCATTACCAACGTGTTCGAGTGGTTTATCTTCGACGCGGCTTTGATCGACCGGCTGTTCTACCGCAACACGCACCTGATCAAAGAATACAAAGCTTGGGCATCGGGCCAGAAGGTGAGCCGGAACAATGACCTGTTCTACAATGAAATTGTAAAGCCCTTTCTGGCTGAACTCCCGGACGAAATACCCTTTACCTATTTTGACATACGGGATTATCAGAAAGTCGTTGCCGATGCGGATACGGTAAACGACAAGGCATTACTGTCGCTCTACAAAATACTGTCGCCTACGCACCTGCTGAAGTTGCCACCGGCAACCGACAGCAACCGGCTTAACCCTAAATTCTATTCCGAACTCCTGCACCTGATCGGTCTGGAAGAGGTCAAGGATGGGGGGAAGAAAGTGATCCGGCGCAAAGAAGCGAGCAAGCGGGATGAGGGGTCATTACTCGAAATGGCCATCATTGAACTGGACTCATCGGGCAAGCTTTACCAGCTTCACGACCGTAGCCAGTACGGAGCAACGGCCGACGACCAATTGTTCAGCGTAGGGCTGGAATTGTGCATAACGTGGGTTAACCGGATTCTCTTTCTGAAACTGCTGGAGTCGCAGCTAGTCAACTATCATGGCGGCAACAAAGACTATACCTTTCTGAACCGGGATACGATACCCGATTTTGACGAACTCAATAAGTTATTCTTTCGGGTACTGGCCCGAAAACCATCTGAACGGCAAGCGTCGATTCAAAGCAAGTTTGGCCGGGTGCCGTACCTGAACAGTTCGCTGTTTGAGACTACGGAACTGGAAAACGATAGTATAGGGGTCAACCAGCTCGACAATGGCCTGAAACTGCCCATCCTGCGCAACAGCGTATTAAGCGACAATTCAACGTACCGGGATACCAAAGAAGTCAGCACCCTGGCTTACCTGTTCGCCTTCCTGGATGCCTATGATTTTGCGTCAGAGAGCCGGGAAGTGATTCAGGAGAAGAACCGGACGCTGATCAATGCCAGTGTCCTGGGCTTGATCTTTGAGAAAATCAACGGCTACAAAGACGGTTCGTTCTATACGCCCGGTTTCATTACGGAATACATGTGCCGGGAAACCATCCGCAAAGCGGTCGTCCAGAAATTCAACGAGGCCAAAGGCTGGGATTGCAACGACTTTGCCGACCTCGAAAACAAAGACCTTGATCGGGCTGAAGCCAATACACTCATTAACGAGATTCGAATTTGCGACCCCGCCGTTGGATCGGGTCACTTTCTGGTATCGGCCCTCAACGAACTGATTGCGGTGAAGTCTGACCTGGGCGTATTGCAGGACGCAGCCGGCAAGCGGATCAAGGAGTATACGGTTAGCATCCTGAACGATGAACTGATTGTACAGGATGAGGACGAAACCCCGTTTCAGTACGTGTTGCAGGCAACGGGGAAACCAACCGCCGAACGCCAGCGGGTACAGAAGACACTTTTCCACGAAAAGCAGACCATTATCGAAAACTGCCTGTTCGGGGTAGACATAAACCCGAACTCGGTCAAGATTTGCCGGTTGCGGCTCTGGATCGAGTTGCTCAAAAACGCCTACTATGCCGATGAGTCCGGCTTTACCGAACTGGAAACCTTACCCAACATCGATATCAACATCAAACAGGGCAACAGCCTGTTGAGCAAGTTCAGTTTGACGGAAGACCTGAGCGAGGTATTCAGGAAGCAGAAGTTCAGCCTGCGTACCTACAAAGACGCGGTAACGGCCTATAAAGAAGCAAAGACCAAAGACGCCAAAGCAGAGCTGCAACGCTTTATCAGCGAGATAAAAAACCAGTTCCGCGAAACGGTTTCCAACCGCGACCCGAAACGAAAAAAGTTAGCTGACCTGCGGGGACAACGGGTGCTGCTCAATAATAACATTGATATGTTCGGCAACCCCATGAAAGACCCTAAACTGGTAGCGGCTGAACTGGTGCGGACGGACAAATACATTCTTCAAATCGAAAACGAGATTGCCGATATTGAAAACAACGCCCTGTATCGTGGCTCGTTCGAATGGCGGTTTGAGTTTCCCGAAGTCCTGAACGAAAAAGGCGATTTTGTAGGCTTCGATATCATTATAGGCAACCCGCCTTATATCCGGCAAGAAGAGTTAGGAATAGGGGCCAAAACTTACTTTAAGAAGACGTTTGCAACCTACTCCGGTACGGCTGATTTATACGTTTTCTTTGTTGAACAGGGTTTCAACATAATGCGCCAAAATGGGCATTTCGTGTACATTATGCCCAACAAGTGGATGAGGGCCGGATATGGCTTGGGACTTCGTAGATTTTTCAAAAAGCAACGACTTGTTGAAATTGATGATTTCGGCGATTTACAAGTTTTCGATGATGCCACTACCTACCCTTGCATCATACAGGCGCAGAAAGCGGTCCCCCTTTCTAAATTCCATGCTGTAAACCTGCAAACATTGACGTATGACGTTGGCTTAGCTCATCATGCAACAAACATACGTTTTGAGGTTTCGCTATCAGAGATGCTTGATGAAGGTTGGACGCTGGCTAATGCTCAACAGCAAACATTACGGAACAAGCTAAGTGCGCAAACAACGCTATTAAGCGAGTACATAGAAGACAAGGCATATTACGGCATAAAAACGGGCCTAACCGAAGCCTTTGTAATTGATGGATTGACTAAGAACCGTCTCATTGATGAAGATGAAAATAGTACTGATGTTATCAGACCTTTCGTTCTTGGTCGTGACGTGAAACCGTATGGCGTTCCGAAAGCGAGTAAATTCTTGATCTTGTTCGAGAAGGGTGTTTCCAATCAAAAACGTAATGGTACTGATGCAGAACAGTGGCTAAAACTAACGTACCCTGCTGTATACGAACATTTGTCAGCATATGAGGAAAAGGCAAAAGCTAGAACGGATAAAGGTGATTATTGGTGGGAGTTACGAGCTTGTGATTACTACGCTGAATTTGACAAGCCCAAAATTCTATACCAAGTGTTTCAAGTAAAACCGGCTTTCATTTATGATGAGCAAGGTTTGTACTGCAACAATTCAATGTGGATTATACCAAAAGCAGATAAAGCCCTGTTCGCTCTCCTCAATTCTAAAATGGGTTGGTATCTTATATCCAACTATTGTACAGCAATTCAGAACGGTTATCAACTTATCTATCAGTACTTCGGGCAAATCCCAATTCCGTTATGTCTCACTGAGTTAAAAGAGCCGTTGACAAAACTTGTAGATAATGTTTTGACTGCTAAAGCTACAGATTCAACCGCTGATACCTCCGCATTAGAAACTGAAATTGATCAACTTGTTTACGCCTTGTATGGGTTAACGGACGAGGAAATTAAAATTGTTGAGGGGCGGGCGTTATGAAAAAAGTTTGCAAAACGGAACAACCGGCCTGGGCAATGGATGAGCAAAGTCCAGCAAATGAGGCTTTCAGAATGGCTTTCCTGCCGGGCTCTTTTCCATCGCCCGGCGACTTACCCGTTGTCGCCATCGCGGGCTTCCGGCAAAGGTAGAGTCGCCCTTCCGGGTCGGCGGGTCTGGCATTCATTGCTGAGTCCCCGCCAACCCGGAGGGGGCGGCTCTACACAGGCCATTGCCGACGGGTGTCGGCTTAAAGGCTAATTTGTCAGAAACCATCCGGCTGCATTCGTCCAGGAGCCGCAAACCGGAGGGTTTCGATCAAAAGTCTCTAAGCAACGTTTCGCTTTGCTTCGCCATCGACTGGATGAATTGCGCCGACTGCTGAAGCCCTTCTCTGGCGGCCGGTTTGAAGGACTGTTCTATCAGATCGTCCACCGTCTGCTCGTCGAATTTGTCACGGAAGAACAGTTGCTTATCGTGCATCAGACTGAGGAGTCGCTGAATACCAACGCCCATGACAAACTCGTCGAACGAAGGTAAGGCCAGCCACTCACTGGCTGTCAGTTTCTCCAACCGGAGGGCGAACTGGGGTTTTTCGATTTGAATCAGTTCCAGCAGAAACCGGTAAAGTGTGCATTGCGGAGCGTACTGTCCGAGGGCGTCCAGGGCAGTTTTTCCCAGGATCGGAACCGGCACTTTGGGCGATGTCATGAAAATAGGATCGCGCCAGACAACCCCCCAGAGCAAGCGGTTCCGCATGGCTCGCTGTTTCGCCTTCGGTGCCAGCCAGATGGCCACATTCAGAAAGTACGATTCGATCTTTTTCAAGGCCGCCTGCCCCGACGCCGAAGCGGGAAAGCCCTGCTGGTCGACTGTCAGTGTGCCCTCTACCCCAGTCAGGTTCACATCGAACCAGTGGTGCCAGGTCGAGTCGGCAACAATCCGGCCTACGTTGGTAAACGCACCTTCCTGAACCTGATGGCCGTTATACACACTGACCACCCCAAACTCGGTCCCCGATTTGTCGAGGTCCGGCTGCGCAATTTTGCCCCAGGCAATTACCTCAGGGGCAACCACGTTGCCGGCGGCATTTTTCCGCCAGATGGCCGGGTCCAGCACCGTGGGGGCAATGGCTTCGCCTTCGTGCATATGGTCGGGAAACACGTTTATCGGGCCGTCCGGGCCGCAAAGTAGTTCGTGGGGCCGAAATT
>JAIVFU010000271.1 GCA_020829485.1 Nostoc sp. CHAB 5834
AAAACACGGCTGTGATAAAGTCTTCCATAGATAACATTTGTCCCACCCCTGCAAGAGATAACAATCACAATCTCTGGCTTAAGCATAGGGTGGGATTTTCATCTAGGGAAAGTTGCACATCGCGTGATGAAGGTAATGGATAAAGGATGCTTTCCCTGATCGCTCCCTAAAACAAGAACGCGATCGCTAATTCAACTTATGCCTAACCGCGATCGCCCCCTTGACTAAAAGAGCGATGCCTCCCCACAGTAGGAAAGCGATCGCTCTCTTAAGGCAATTGATTTCATTTTGACCAATATCCAATCCAGGTAAACGTCTGATCAAGCCCCGCAATATCGAGCCATTGAAGTTCTCATCAGTCAATAGACGCACTGGCTATAATTCTCCTTGGGGCTGATAGCGATCGCGCAAGCGCTGCCTAAGATTAGCTAAATTATACTGCTGGACAAATTGATTTTGCTGTTGTTGAGCTTTTTTGCGACGCTGCTCTAGGTAATTGTCAATTTCTTGGCGATGGGTGAGATAATATGCGATCGCTGCGTATATCTCCCCTAAACAGAGAACGGGATACTGAACAGCAATTTCTTCAGGTGTAGAGCCGTTATGGTATGTTGCTAGCAAGCTATCGAGAGTAACGCGGCTTTGACCGATGCGAATACCGTAAGCTTCATCCCAACGAAACGGTGGAGCGGTAACCTGAAATTCGATTTGAACGCTCATGGGGGCAATTCTTGGATTTGTGGTATTTCTGTCTTCAGTTTACTTTAGCCGTTAAAGAGCGATCGCCCTGACATCAAAATTCAAAATTGAGGAAAAAGACTGGAGAGGATGTAAGTCTTTCCCTTCCACCCCTTTTGCCCTATACCCACTTGCCCTGAGCGTTCGCGTAGCGTCTTGCAGAGAAGCCGTTCGCGTAGCGTCTCGTAGAGAAGGGATGGATGCCCAATTAATTCAACGGTTCCATAATGGCTCTTAAACCTTTATTAGAGAGTGTTTTGAGCATTTCTTTAGCGTTATATTCACTGCTAAATACTCCTGCTTGCATAACTCTTTGACCATCCCAAACTGTGAGAAACGCACCAGGAGCAAGCGATCGCACTAAATCTTGATCTTTATCAGTTGCTAGTGGTACTACTACGCGATAACGTATACCAAATTGTGTCGCAGAGTTACCGCCATCTGGAATACTTGCAGAACTTGTTTGTATATTGCGAGTATTAGCAATGGGGATATTGCTATCAGGAAGTGGTAAAAGTGCGGAAGCAGCTGAGGCAGAAGTTTCTTGTATTGGTAATGGCTGCTCTGTTTGATCCGTCATACTTGGAACTGGTGGCTGTGCAACTGAATTTGATGGGTACTCAGGAGCAGTAAACTCAATCGTATTAGGCTCAATCCGCACATAATTCAACTGTGGTGTATCAGGTGGCTGTGCTGGACTGGGAGTTGCAACTCTTGAAGTGTTGGTTGGTCTTTGTCTAGCTGACAAGCTGCTAGGAGTAGGAAAGCCGGCAACTTTAGAGGTGGGTTGCTGTTGATTGGATATAGGCAAAGAAAGCGGTACATTGGCTGGCAACGATGGCAGCAGTTGACTATTTAATTGTGCAGGAACAAGATTATTTGCTGAAATGCTGTTGCTGGTTTGTCTATTAGTAGTTTCAGAGATTTCGGGAGCCGAGAAGGTGATTTCCCCATTTGCTGGTATTTCTCGTAATACATTGTTGGGGGCAGGTGCGGGTTGAGAATTTTGTGTTGCAAGTGCTGTTGTACCGTTCATATCTACTTTACCAGTAATGCGATCGCTCACAAGGTTGTTACCAGCAGCAGAAATTACCTGTTTAGCAGCGCTGGCGTTAATATCGTAGCGAGCATTATTTTGAAATTGATTACCCCCAGGTTCGGATGCGTTGCCTAAATCTGGCATTGCTTGAGCGATCGCAACTAAACCATCTTCTTTATTATCTTGAATAATATTATTCCGTAAAATCGGGCGGGCATTTGCTTGCACCACAATACCCGATCTATTGTTTTGAATTTGATTCCCTATGACTATAGGAGCAGCATTTTGGGCAATATTGATGCCAAAACCCGTTTCGTGAAAGACATTTTCCTTCACTTGGGGATTGGAATTACCGGCAATTGTAATGCCATTGGCTCCATTGCCATCAAAATAATTCTTACTAATGGTAGGTGCAGCATTACCACAGACAGAAATCCCATCTTGGGTACTGCCAGTAAATGTATTTTCTGCAATTACCGGATTACTTGATTCAATCCATAAACCGTAACCACGACGGTTTGGGTTCGTCACCGTTACCCCAGTGAGTAAGGTTTGGTTTGCTCCAACAATTGTGACATTTTGACCGGCAAAGCTCCGGCTTAGGTAATCACCACCTCCCTGAATTACAATATCCTTACCTTGATTGCTAGGATTGCCTTGAATTGAAACACCCGATTTCATCATTAAGGGAAATTCTTCTCCTGTCTCGGCGCTATAAGTGCCCGTGGAGAGCATAATTACAGTGTTGGCGTTAGCTAATCGCAACCCTTGGGTAATCGTTTTTACAGGAGCGGATTCGCTGCCATTGCCTGCTTTGTCATCTCCACCATTTGGGTTGACAAACAGCACGTTAACGTGAGAATTTGTTTTCTCAACTAATGGCATCTGAGCGATGCCTCCGGCGAGCTCCGCTAACGCGCTAGGCAGGAACGCCATACTTGCCGCTTCCATGCTTACGGTAAAAGATAATACTGATAAACTAAAAAATAAAAGCCTTGCTGATTTCAGAAACTTAAGCTTCGCAAGCATAATATCTACCCTATGGTACTTAGGAAACACACAATTGTGAATCATATTTAACACAACTCCTCGGAAGTAACCACAAATTCTTATACTCTCTAAGAGTATTATGTCGATAATATTACTCACATATTCACCGAGCGGCGATTGATTTTTAAAACAGGGTAATAAATGATCTGACTTTTTACAATATGTGGAAAACCTCTCTCTAAATCTCTCTCCTAAGAGGAGAGAGACTTTGAATTTTTTCCCTTACCGAAGGGGGAAGGAGGTTAGGTGTTTTGTGGCTTTTCCACATAACGTAAAAAGTCAGAATAAATGATATTGTGTCTGTTCAACAATACTTGTCCTAAAGGACACGCTACGCGATCGCCAAAATCCCCTCACTTTAAAATTTGTTGACTATCAGGCTATATATACTTGCGAGCTTCAATAATTGCCTCGGATGATATTAGGACTTACGCATTGACAAGAAATATTAAATATAGAGCAAGGTTAAAAACCATATTTTTCGTAAGGGCACAGCATTGCTCATAGGTGTCAACTTAACGTGAAACCCTTGTCGAGACGTGATATTCAGTTCTCTAGCTTTCCATCACTCACCGCGTCACCCCACCCTAACCCTCCCCTTAGAAAGGCTACAGTGTACACACAAGTTATCGAATCACTACCAGTCCTCGAATTACCCCACCCTAACCCTCCCCGTATGTATTGGGGAGGGAACTAGATTTCCAATTTCCCTCCTTTACAAGGGGGGATTAAGGGGGGTAAAACGCCTGTGGGACATGCATTTTAGCTTAAGTTGACACCAATAAGCATTGTTCCCTACAACATGATCTATTTAGGATCGCAGAATAATTAAGAAAAGCCTGAAAACTTCCTATTTTAGGTAATGCACATCACGATTGACTTTTGAATGCGTGACTTTTGACTTCCGCCTTGCGGCACTATTCCTTTGTAAGCTTGTCGTTTAGCCTAAAATACTTGACTAACCTTAGTGCAAAACTGTAGCCTCAAACTACCCTTATCACTGCCTATAGGAAAATGAGATAATTTCTCGTAACCCTCACGACTACGTTAATTCACGTATATTCTGCAAAAAATGAGTAAAAAAAAGCAAATTAATTAACTATGGTTACTAGGATATATGATCATTCACACTTCGATGAAAGCACTAACGGGGTTGTTTTAATGGTTGAGCCATACAGCCAAAAAGAGCAGATACAACAAGTTGTCTACCGCATTTTAGATGCCAATTTAGATCGCGCTCGTGAGGGCTTGCGAATTATTGAAGAATGGTGTCGCTTTGGGTTGAACAATGCCCAGTTGGCTCTTGAATGCAAGCGGCTGCGGCAAGAGGTTGCTAAGTGGCATACCCCGGAATTGCGGGCGGCGCGAGATACACCAGGCGATCCTGGAACTGAGTTAACTCATCCTCAAGAAGAACAACGAGCTAGTATCAAATCGGTATTGCAAGCTAACTTTTGCCGTATAGAAGAAGCATTGCGGGTGTTGGAAGAATACAGCAAACTTTATCACCCAACTATGGCTAAAGCTTGTAAGCAGATGCGCTATCAGGTTTATACCCTAGAAAGTAGTTTAATGGGTCATCAGCGCCATCAATTGTTGTGGCGATCGCGTTTGTATCTTGTTACTTCCCCACATGAAAGTTTGTTGAACAACGTCGAAGCTGCACTAAAAGGTGGATTAACGCTTTTACAATACCGCGACAAAACCGCCGATGATTCTTTGCGTCTGGAACAAGCCAGAAAGCTCCGGCAGTTATGCCATATCTACGGTGCTTTGTTCATTGTTAACGATCGCGTGGATGTAGCTTTAGCTGTCGATGCAGATGGGGTGCATCTGGGACAACAAGATATGCCTGTTGCTGTTGCTCGGCAATTACTCGGTTCGCAGCGTTTGATAGGTCTTTCTACCACAAATAAGGAAGAAATGCAAGCAGCAATTGCAGAAGGTGTAGATTACATTGGCGTGGGGCCAGTTTATGAAACTCCCACGAAACTAGGTAAGGTTGCAACAGGTTTAGAATATGTCAGCTATGCTGCCAAAAATTGCTCAATTCCCTGGTTTGCTATTGGAGGAATAGATGCCAATAATATCAATGATGTGATCGATGCCGGAGCCGAACGTGTAGCGGTGGTGCGATCGCTCATGCAAGCCGAACAGCCTACCCTAGTGACTCAATATTTGCTCTCCCAACTCAATCGCATTAAACCAGAATTTTAAAAGAGTCATTTGTCATTAGTCATTTGTCATTTGTCCAAAGTGAATAAGCAATGCTCCATTCCCTACTCCCCACATTATTTATGTCTAATGAGATTACGATTCAGGTAAATGGGGAAACCCATAACTGTTCGTTTCAAACTTTTTTACCCGACTTGCTCCAACAGTTGGGTTTTAACCCGCGCTTGGTGGCTGTGGAGTATAACGGCGAAATTTTACATCGCCAGTTTTGGCCGCAAACAAAAGTGCAACCAGGCGATCGCTTAGAAGTGGTAACTATTGTTGGTGGTGGTTAATTGATTTGAGCCAGCAAGCCCAAATCCTTGAGGCTACGTCGTGTAATTTCGATCCGGGCGGGTGCATCCTCTACTTTATCCATATCAAGAGTTGTTGCAAAAAAGTAGACGTTTTTGTTTTCCTCTAAATAACCCACGAACCAACCAATGTTTGGTTTGGTACTTGTTAACCATCCCGTCTTCCCCCGCAGTGTGTAGTCTGGAGTTTGTTCGCGTACCATAATATCTTTGACAAGATTTATTGTCCTTTGGGAGAAAGGTAAATCGCCTTGATAAGTAGGTCGGCAGGAAAAAACGAAACTATGTAACAATAAATAAATACGGAGAATATATCTACCGAGGTAACAAAAAATATGGGCGCTCGTTTGAGGGTATTTCTGACTAAAGAGGAAAACAA
>JAIVFU010000272.1 GCA_020829485.1 Nostoc sp. CHAB 5834
AATCTTTTCGCCGACCGTTACCACAATCCGGCGCCAGCCAATCATGGTACCCAGGCCGAGCGAAAGCGCGATCATCAGAACAACCCATAATGGCGCGTAATCGGTAAATCGACGCAAACCACTTTCTTCGTTCAGGTTAGCTTTCAGGGTCGACAGTTGGGCCGGACTCAGATTCGCTCCTTCGTCCTCAACGATCTTGTTCATGTTGCTGGTAATGAGCAACAGGTCTCTCCGAACATCCATGCGCTTGGTCTGCGGAATCTTGTCGTCGCTATTCGGGTTGCTCACCAGTTGATCCAATTCTGTCAGTTCGGCGCGGGCGCGGGATAGTCGGGCGCGGTTTATGACCGTCAACTGGTTGGAGTCCAGCGCAGTAACCGTTTGCTGAATGCCGTTAATGTTTGATTTCAGCAGTTGCGGATTGAGATCAGACTTGACCGCGAACTGAAACGGCACGATACCGATCAGGATCAGCATAACGAGGCCAACGCCTTTCTGACCATCGTTACTGCCGTGGAAAAAGCTGACCAGCGAGCAGGTAGCGATCAGAATGGCCCGTATCCAGGTTGGCGGGGGCAAGTTCTTCTTGGGCTCTTTGAACAGTTGGTCTTTCGTTTCGGTGGGCACCAGCCGCCGGATCATAAACATAAGAACGATAACGAGGCTGAAACCGAGCAGGGGAGACAGCAGGAGCGCATAACCTGTTTCAATGGCTTTCTCCCAATTGACGGCGGCTCCCTCTGTGTTTTCGGGCAGGGTAGCGAAGGCCAGACCAACGCCCAGAATAGAGCCGATGAGGGTGTGCGAACTGGAACTGGGCAGGCCAAAATACCAGGTACCCAGGTTCCAGATAATGGCGCTTAACAGGAGCGCAAGTACCATAGCTACGCTGTGATACACATTCTGGTCGACCAGCAATTCGACCGGCAGTAGGTTTACAATACCCATGGCCACCCCAATACCTCCTAATAAAACGCCGGTGAAATTGCAGATACCGGACCAGACTACAGCTACTGTAGGCCGCAGCGAGTTGGTATAGATGACAGTGGCTACTGCATTGGCTGTGTCGTGAAAACCATTAACAAATTCGAAGGCGCAGGCAGCAAAAAGGCTGATAAACAAGAGGATAAAAACATCCGTTTCTAATCCAAACATGAGGTGGGAGTCTTCTGTGATTAGGCAAACGGCAAGTCCGCAGGCCGATGATTGCCACAAAAGTACTGCAAACAATCAATAGCCATATTACTAAATTGTTAAGTAGGGTTGCCCGGAATTACGGCTCATTTCTTGCCCGCCAGTTGTCCGCAGGCCGCATCGATGTCTTTGCCCCGGCTCCGCCGGACGTTTACCGTTACGCCTTTATCTTCCAGATAACCAGCAAAGCGATCGAGCGTTTGCGGATCGGTATTCA
This sequence comes from Nostoc sp. CHAB 5834, assembly GCA_020829485.1. Next base: position 1,412 of record JAIVFU010000272.1, read on the forward strand.
TGAAGCTGGCTTCGGCAATGGGGTTATACTCAATGATATTGACCTTGACCGGTACGCGCTTCGTAAACTTCCACAATTCCTGAGCGTCCTGTAAAGTATCGTTAAAGTTGTAGAACAGGATATACTCGAACGTAATGCGGGTGCCGGTTTTGCGGTAAAAATAGGTCAGCGCATCACCCAAAGCCTCCAATGTATTGCTTTCGTTGATGGGCATAATCTGGTTGCGTTTGGTATCGTTGGCCGCGTGGAGTGACAGCGCCAGGTTGAACTTTACTGCGTCGTCGCCGAGCTGCCGGATCATTTTGGCAATCCCTGCCGTCGATACCGTAATGCGTTTCGGCGACATACCCAGCCCGTCGGGCGAGGTGATCTTATCGACGGATTCGAGCACGTTTTTGTAGTTCAACAAGGGTTCGCCCATACCCATATAAACGATGTTGGTCAGAGGGGCGTCGTAGTTTTCTTTGGCCTGCCGGTCGATAGCCACAACCTGGTCGTAGATTTCGGCCGCGTCGAGGTTACGCTTCCGATCCATATAGCCCGTAGCGCAGAACTTACACGTCAGCGAACAACCCACCGGACTCCATTCGCAGGCTGTCATGCGGTCTGCCGGTCCATCGCCACGGTCGTCGGTCCGCAAGGCCGGAATCAATACCCCCTCGACCAGGTTGCCATCGAACAACCGAAAAGATGATTTGATGGTACCATCATTACTCCGTTGCTGCTGATCGACGGTCAGGGGCCGGATCTCAAAATTGGTATGGAGCAACTCCCGCGTCGAGAGCGACAAGTTTGTCATCTGCTCGAACGACAGCGCCGATTTTTTCCAGAGCCATTCATGGACTTGTTTGGCCCGGAAACCCTGCTCGCCGTTTTGCACGAGCCAGTCCTTTATCTGAATAGCGTTGAGCTTGCGTATGTCCTGCTTCATGTGTTCAATGGGTGAACGGATAAACAGGCGAAAGGCGGGCCTTAGCCGGTCGTTCACCCATCATTTGTTCACTTTTTAATTAGGTCTGCCCGCCATCTCTTACCGGCCTCAAGTCCTTGTGGCACCCAAACGGCGGCTTTGTCCATTACTTTCGGCGCAACAGGCCGGATGTAAGGATACAGGAAAGCGCCTTCAACCTGGCGGGGGGGCATTTTAATCCCCATGTAGCTGAACAGCCAGAGAATCACACTAATTCCAAAGACCCACGTAAAAATCCCAACCGCTGCACCGGCTACGCTATCGAACGTGCCGAGGATCGTAAATTTCAATGATCGCCGGATGGCGAAACCCATCTGGTTGATCATATATACAGTTGGAAAGAAAATAACCGAAAAACCCAGCCAGGGTAACAGCTTGCGGGCAACCTCCCGGCTGATGTAGGGACTAAGCAGGTCAATGCCAAACGCCAGAAACTTGAAGCCTACAATCATGGCCACAATAAAGGCAATCACCGCCACGATCTCTACCAGCAGACCTTTGCGATAACCATTAAACGCGCCCCACGCCAGGGGAATAATCATGAACAGGTCGAGGGTTGTCAATGAATGAATAAGTGAGTAAGCGAACTCCGCTCATGTTGTATGAATCGATATGTAAAGATATAGCCAAACGGTGGAAGTCGTTGACTCACTTATGATGAGTACCAATTTTAACGCTTGTGGCTTCAATCGTCAGGGAATAAATGCTGCGACGAATTTATATTACTTTTACGATAGATTTTGTAGTTTAATTATTTATAGGCAGATCCTAAGAAGTGTCGGCATATTGTTACAGGACGATAAATTTTACAATTGTAAAGTTGCCCAAACGAAAGATAGTTTACTTCCTAAAAAATGTTTTATGTCTATAGGTTTTAAATAGTATTTTCATGTCAATTCGTCAAGTACATAATGGCTGTTTCGTTACGTGTCACTATCCTCTACTTATGATAAGCCTGTCGAGTAGTATTTGTATGTAATGGCGATGTTTTGATAACTGAACAACTCGTATAAGTAGATGATATGTTCATGATAAAAAATAACTGATAAGTTTTCTTATGTAATAAGGCTTTATAGGTAGATATGTTGTCTATATTCATGCTTATATTAAAAATTTATATAGTTCACTAAGTTGATTAAGGGTACTTCAGTCTTATTAAATAAAGTTTATTTAAATTTATTATTTGGTAAAAGTGTGGTTGGCAATATTTTGAAAAACAGAAAATAGCGTAGTCATTAGTTTTTAGCTAATCGGTACATATTGATAAAGCAGTAACAGATTTTAGGTATAGAATTTGCGTGAAAGTTCGTGTAGTCAATAAGATCTTGACTATGAAAAGCCAGGTAAACCACTGTAACAGTTTTTGATAATTTAGTTAATTATTCATGAGAATCAATAAAATTCTTCTTGTCGATGACCAGGAAGCATTCACGAAGTGGGCTAGTGATGTAGTAACAAGTAAGTTTTTGTGCGACATCACTATTTGCCATAGTTTAGTCGAAGCGGTGACTACTTTAAAAAAAGATAAATTTGATTTGTTGATATTAGATGTCTATGTTAACATGGAGTTAGGTACTGATATTCTTAAAAAATTTATCGACTTGCCACCGGTTATCATTATAAGCTCAGATCGTGAGTTTGCGGTTGATTCCTACGAATACGAAAGCATAGAGAATTATTTATTAAAGCCCGTTGAGTCTTATAAGTTGGTGAATGCTGTCAGTAAGGCTTTGCGCTTTAAAATGGAAGAAAATTCCATTACTGAACGGAATTTTATTTTTATCAAATCCGGTAGAAAAGTAGTAAAGTTTTACTACGATAAAATTGATTACATTATGGCTTATGGTATATATTCAAAAATAGTTTTTGACGATAATTTAATAGTTGTCAATGAAACAATTTCTAACTTAGAAGAGATACTTCCCAAGCATATTTTTAGACGTATACATAAATCATTTATTGTAAATATTGATCATTTGACGGAATATGACAATAAAAATTTGTTTATAAATGGAAAAGATATTCCCATTGGCATATCGTATAAAAAATCGTTGGAATCAATATTAAGACTTCTTAAAGTTAATTAATGAGGTGGTAGTTAGCTATTGATATAGTTCCGTGAGTAGGTTGTAATGTTGATGCTTTTTTGCCAGTATGCCAAAATACGAACCAGTAAATTGTGAAGTATTACGACGATGCTGTGTCGAACTCGACCAGGCAAGCTGGAATCGGAGCGTCGGGGCGACCCACAAAAACCCCAGTCTAAGGCCTGGCAGCAGGATGCAGGGGCGGTGGCTCAATAGCGTCAGGAGCGGCTCCCCGAACTCAATCGGATCGCCAAAGCGAAAAAGCTAAAGCCGATGGCGGGTAATTGTCAATATCGATGAGTCCGCTTGCTATTTACTCTCACCGTTGGCTCATACTTGGGGACCCTGCGGCCAAACACCAATGGTCATCGAGTGAGCTGGTCGATCACAACCTTGATTGCTGCCATAATTCCTAATGGACGATTATACGTAGCTTGGCAGGGTTAGCCTTTCACAAGCGAAAATAGTGTTTGGCTTCTGGACAAGCTTCGTGGTCGGTATCGAAAACGAGACTTGTTGGTGATTTGGCAGGGCCGCTCGTGTGGACGGCGCGTCAATTCATCGTAGCAAAGCCGTTAAAGCCTCACTGCGTGCCAAGCCTGCCTGGTCAGATTCATTTAGAGCGTTACCAGGCTACAGTCCTGAACTCAGTCGAGTTGTTATGGAGTCAACTAAAGCGAAGTTGAAAAAACCAGCGGGGCCGCCCGGCGGTAGTTACCAGCATAGAAGAGCTCGCAGTGGCCGTTCTGGAGCAGATCAGGCTTTTAGAGCAGGATCCAAAACTAGTGCAAGCATTATTTTGTAAGAAAGAAGTAGGTTTTTTTGCAAGCTAATTCACAGGTATATTATGCCTTGATCCCCATGGTTGCTTTGCCTTGCGCATGGCTCGTTTCAAGCAGTGAAGGGGTGGTTAGCCGATAATTATCTGGCTGACCACCCCTTCACTGCTTGAAACGAGCCATGCTTACCCTAAATCCAGACCTTGCCTGGTTTCAGGGCAAATTGGTTGACGCTACTCGCTGAGCCGCTGCACTTTAATAGTAGACACCTGCTGGTCTATGGTTGTTCTGACAACGTACTGTCCACTGGACACACTGCCAATTTTAACGACAACGGTATTCATGCCCAGTTTGGTAGTCGTCTGGCTTTTGCTCCGAATAACGCCTTGCATATCGATAAAATCAATATGTACAGGCGCTTGATCAAGGGCAGAAAAGAATCGTACTGTAAA
>JAIVFU010000273.1 GCA_020829485.1 Nostoc sp. CHAB 5834
CGTACAAGAGCGCGACAGTAATCAGAGCGAACTTCAGGGAGAATGTTTTGAAATAATTTTAAGTCGGCAGATACACCTTCGGGTGTGGCTTGACGGGACAAAGAACGCAGAGGAGCAAAGTTGCCCTTACCAGCAGCAATAATTGCAGTCACTAAATGTTCATCTTCTTTGGATAAGCCAACAGCAGTGCGTTGAACAAACTGCTGTACTAACCAATTCATACCTAAATCAGTAGTTTCAGCCAAAGCCGGATTACCTTTTTGGCTGAGAACGAAACTCGCGTTCCGGTAGCCAAGCATCAGCAAACCGATATTCTTTTGCGTATATGATCCAGCCAGAGTGCGACTGCGGTATATCATAATCCCACTGCCTTCCGGGGCAACATGAAAATTACGCAGCTTACCTTTTAATTTGTTGGTGGGAGTTACAATTCCCCGGTTGAGTGATTGCCCTAACTTTTTACCAAGATTATCAGCATTACTAATTTCTCCTGGTGGCATCAATACTTGGACAAAGGCATCAATATTATTGGTATCGAGTCGAAACTGACGACAAGCCAACCACAACAAACCAGCCAATTTTGGTAAAGCATAATGAGATTTTAAATCTCGCAGTGCAGAAGTCCCAGCAAAAACACTTTTAGCCAATGCGCCCAAAACATAATACTCATCACCCATTCCGACCCAAATACTGGTGTTATATGAGTTTGGGACGAAACGCGCCACAGAGGTTTTAGAGACATCAGCGATTTCAGGTGGCATGGCTAATACTATTGGCACACCTGAAGGATAAATTTGAGCGATCGCTTTTGTCTCACTGCCACCAATGTCAGCAGAGATAACGATTTTGGGAGTATTAACAGCAGGCTCTGGATTTAGATTCGGTTTATTCATGAATTACCTCAAAGGACTGAATGTGTAGCGGTTGCATGGTGGCAAGCATGGGAGTTCTGGAAAGTGTGGGAAATGTGGGAAGTGCGGGAAGATAAAGAATCAAAGAATCGAAGTTAAACAAAATGCAAGAATTAGGTAAAAAGTCTTTTGTTACTTCTGAAAACTTAATTATTTAGCAATCGGTATTTGACAAAACAAGGTTAATCAAAATGATTACTCAACAAAATCCTTAACCTCCCACGCCTCCCACACTTCCCCTGCTCCCCGCACCCTTTCATCCTTATAGACTTGCCGAGATCAAACGTACTATTCGACGACTAAACCCCAAATAGTTTACTAGTCCTTCTCATTTCCTCTGTTATTTCTACGGCTATTAAATCTTTCTCGTAGTCATAATCTTCTTCATCTGGAAGCAAAATTTCTTCTCTGACTTCAACATCATTAGATATAGATAGTGCAGTCGTTGAGTCAAACCCTTGAGAATTGACAAGTTCTGTCTTGTCCAGTGATATGCCCTTATCTGGGGTAGCACCTGGATAGTCAGTAGTAGTATTCACCAGTTGAACAGCAGTAATCATTTGAGGTGAAATCCCGAAAACCTCGCGGATCAGAGAAGCTTGACCTTCTAATTGCTTGATTGACCAGATTGCTATTCGTCTTAATTCCTCGTCACGCACTCCTACAGAATGCATCACAAAAGGTAGCCAGTAGGCTTTGAGCGCATTTACAACAAACTCAGAAAAATCTAAATCTAGTTTCAAAGGGTTCGACTTGAGGTAGCTAATTATTTTGCCATCCAAACTCTCAAGAGAACGCTTAATTGAGATTATCTCTTGCTTTACCTCGTTCATATTATTCATTCAGGAATTTTCCGAAAACACTAATCCAAATATTTCCAATGACTCAGCGAAGAGTCCGAGGCGCAGATGGGAAGCCCCATGAAATCAATTCGCTTTTTCGCCCATTCGCAATTCGCAATTAAACTAAGCCCGACACAACGGGCAGAGGGTTTCAACCTACCAAGAGAATACAAGGATTTTTTCGCTTAACTTCGGGCGTTAGCGTAGCGGGACGCAGTACGGTTTTGAACATGAAGCTTTTTCGATAAATAAATTTAAGGGTCTAATTGAGGAGGTATTATTTTTTGTGCATTTTGAGCGTAAATCAATTCTATTGCTCTGAAACCTTTGAGTAGAAGGGAATCTAAAATCTTTATCCTCTGCTCACTGCTCCCTTGCTCGCCTATTCCGATGTTCTTTTGTTAGAAAGCTTTCCTGCTCCATGCTCAAGAGCTTCTTTGCTTAACGAACTTTGGGGGTTTAAGTCCCCAGCAAGACAGGCAGCCTGTTTTGGGTCGGGGTTTAAATCCCCGTCCCAAAACGTAATTGCGAACTTGTGCCGAGCGAAGCCGAGGTATTGCGAATTGCGAATTGCGAATTGCGAATTGTTTTAACGCCCTCACTAAATTATAGATTCAGTGGTCAACTTTTGTACTTGACTCCAAATTTAAATTTATTGCATTAAAAGAAACGAAGACTCATGCAAAAACAATCGAACAAGTCTACTAGCCTAAATAATAGATTAGCACTCTAATTAATTTTTAAAATCTTACTCACACTATCTTTTAAAACTCTGACAATCTACACAAGACTAAAGTAGATTCAGAGCTAAACTGTATTGTATGATACAGTTCCCTAGAGGTAGTTATCGGGCTACCACACAGGTGACACCTAGCTACCTGTCGGGTGAAAAAGTAGCGGTTTTTTGTGATTTTTGATTTTCCCGACAGGTAGCTGTCTGGTAGCCCTCAAGGTAGCTAGCAAGGAGCGATAAAATTGCCAAAAATTAGAAAATCAGCCGACTGAAAATAAACGTACTTAGTACTGTTATTTAGGCTATTCTTGATTTGAGAAAAATGCTATTTTTCGGCTTGAGTAGAAATACTCAGTAAGCTTAAAAAATAATTTCAGTTGTTACGTGAAATATTGTTGATGGAAGAAAAAGAAGGTGATGAGGGATGGCGTATGCGATCGCTCGTTTAAAAAAATTAAAGCAGAAGGATATAGGGAGTAGCGCATCTCACACATCTCGTGAGAGGGAGACACCGAATGCTGATTTGTCGGTAGAGAATATTAGGTTTATAGGCAGCAGCGATCCCGAATCAAGGTTAGAAGATTTGGTGATGGCAAAGATAAATGAGGCTCCGCAACACAGGAAGATAAGGACTGACGGTGTTTACTGCGTCGAGATGTTACTGAGTGCATCGCCAAGTTACTTCCGCGCCTCATGTCCAACTTTAGCTGGGTATTATGAGCAAAATAAATTAGATGTTTGGCTAGAAGCGACGCACCAATGGTTGTCTGAGGAATACGGTTCGCGGATAGTCAGGGCAGAATTACATTTAGATGAAGCCACGCCACATATTCATGCTTACTTTGTGCCAGTGGATGACCGGGGTCAGCTACGGTGTAATCACTTTTTCGATGGGCGGCAGAAAATCCAAGCATTTCAGGACTCCTACTATGAAACGATGCGGTTGATTGGCTTAGAGAGAGGCTTGAGGGGTTCCAGAGCCAAACACGAGGATATAAAAGACTTTTACCGAATAGTAGAAACGGGACGGAACCTGGAAGTATCAGAGTTAAATTTAGAGCAAATCAAAGCCAAAGCCGCAGATCGAGACAGAGCTGCCCGTCAATTTCAACAGATGGAAGCAACAGCTACTTCCCTGGCTCAAGCTAATGAACTGCTTCAACAACGCCTTGCTCAATTAGAGAAAGAGAAAAAGGAATTGGCTAAACAGACTCAACAATTGCGTGACCTAGCCTTGGAAGATGTGGCTTGGGAGTTAGGTTTAGACTTTGAACCCGGTCAATCTAACTCTTGGGTGGGTCATGGCCACATCATTGATATAAATGGGGATAAATTTCAGTCCGCCTCCCCAGGAGTAGAAAAGGGGGGCGGGGCGATAGATTTGGTAATTCAGGTGAACAATTACAATTTGCGGCAGGGTTTGGCATGGCTCAATGACAGATTTGGACTTCAGGGGGCAGAACGAGCAGCGATCGCCGCAGTCAAAAAACAAACAGCAGATATTCTTCAAACCGAGCCAGCCCCCAAGTTTGTCCCACCAGTTGAGGATAAAAGCAAGTGGCTTGCAGTACATGATTACTTGACTCACTTCTGGGGATTGCCATCAAACTTTGTACACGGATTTCACCAATCGGGGTTGATTTACGCTGACAAGGAGCAAAATGCAGTGTTTGTAATGCGAGATTTAAACCATCAAGTAAAAGGGGCTTACCTTGAAGGGAGTGAATTTAAGGGTTTGGCCATTGGAAGCGATCGCACAAAGAGTTGGTTCCATTTCCAGTTGGGGGAGCGAGGAACGAATAAAGTAGAAAAAGCGGTACTTTGTTCCTCAACGATTGATGCTTTCTCCTACGCAATGTTGGAATATTCCAAAACTGGGTCAATACCAAAACAGCGAACACTTTACATGGCGCTTGTTGACCCAAAAAGTACACCAGTAGAGCGATTAGAGCATATTCCTCAAATCAAAACGGCCTTTAACTCCGATGAATTTGGAGAAGCCACGGCACTAGCTGTTAAGAAATTACTGCCCCATGCTAGACGCTCAAGACCTAAAACAGTCTCTTGGAATCAGGATCTGTTGCTTGAAAAGTTGCCGCAGCAACAGCAGCAGCGTAAGTCAGAGCCGGATTTGAGTCTTTAGTGGCTCACGCTGCTTAAGTGCTTTATGAAAACAATGTCCAGAAGTATGAGAGATTTGGGTACTTCAGACTGTGAGTAGAAAGTGAGTCAGCCTTTATTATCAATTTGATGCTCAATAATTTACCCATGAGTTCAGAATTGATAAAAAGAATATTTTCTCTACGTGAACAAAACAATCCCTTAATAGCAGTGGAATCTCCATTGCAAGAGAGGATAAGCTTACTCGAAAACCTAACTAAAGAATGCATTAATCTTGATATTAATTGTTATCTCTGGATGTTGGAAGATGACAAATTATACCAGTTAATAATTAGTAATTGGGGATTGGCATTCTCAGAAATCAAAGAATACAAGAGAATCGCTTTCAAAGTTGTACGGGAAGATTCCTTTGAGATTTTGCGGTTTTGGAAGACAAGCCAGTTACAAGGGATTTTGATCCTGGAAGGGATATACCCGTGGCTGGGTCAAGGAGCGACGGATGCAGATTTCTTCCTGACAGCAGAATGGATTAAGTCAGCCCTGATTAACATTAAGCTTTACAATGATAATTCCGGTAAAACAGCTTTGTTGTTGGGGTCAAACGCAAGCCTCAAGTCAGATATAGCTGGTCTAATACCGATAATTACCCAAGAATTACCCACAGTTGAGGAAATTAGCGATTATCTGCCACAAATATTACCCGACTTAATTACACAAGCCCAAATCAATGAAATAGCAAATACTTGTGTAGGGATGTATTTGGCAGATATTGAAACAGGGGTAAAAACTGCTCTAGCAATTGACAACAGTGAATTAGTCAAAAAATCAACAATTTCATTGGTGATGCTGGCAATGAATGGCTCATATCAATGGGGAATTGAACTAACAATGTTAGTCACAGCATTTTTAGGGCCACTAGCTGTTGGAGGTTCTTTATTACCTTATGGAGCAAAATCAATTTACACTTGGCTGATTGGTTATTTCAGTATTGGCATAGGTAAACTCTCTTTTAACATGATTGTTGGTTTTGCTGGACAAT
>JAIVFU010000274.1 GCA_020829485.1 Nostoc sp. CHAB 5834
ACAATTAAATTTTTCGAGAGTGCCTTCAGGTACAAGCAACGTTTTTAGCTGTTTTTGTTCTCGTAACCCATACGCGAACAAATTATGATTTATTCCACTATCTATTTTCCTTAACCGAGCAGTATTGTATTACTAGTAACTCTAATCCTCAGATTTGGGCTGCGGCGCTAGAAGGCTTTTTTAGTCCAGTCAGTGAACGTCTCTCTAGACGCTCTGACCAAGCAGTACAGGAATTACTACAACGTCCAAATATCCAGTTTTTACCTGAAGGTACAGAAGTCTCGGTTGTCGTCAATAGTTTTTTGAAAGTTGAACGATGAAACAATTTGCTACTCTTATCATCGGCACTAGCACATTACTGCTCAGTGTGACAGCACCTGTTGTACAGGCACAAGCACAAACTCCTGCATATCGCTTGATTGAACGGGATATGGCTGCAAGCAATAGGATTCAGGTTCAAATTACTCCAGGACGTGCTACACCCATTAGCTTCACTCAAACCGACGAGGCGATCGCCTATATTTTGGTAGCAGACCCTTCACGACTGGTCTACACCACAGATACAGATTTAAAAAGCGGACGCGCTACAACCATCTTTCTGAGGGCAATCCAACCGCTAAAGTTTCCAGGGGCTACCACTACTGCCATTACTAACTTACTTGTCCAAACTGTAGACAAAACGGGACAAAAACGACTCTACAACTTCGATATCGTTCCAGTGCGTAGAAACACTGGGTATGTTGGTATTCAGATTGCAAATGCGATTACCTCCGGCACTGCGCTAAGACGCGGAGCAGCTTCTGAAAGTAGCGGAATCGCTGGACAGCAGACACTATTAATAGATAAAAATCGCAGAGCGAGAGTAGATGATATTGAAACCGGGTTGAGAATTGCTATTAATCGGGGTTACACCAACAAAAGCGATCCAGTTGTTCCTAAAGTGCAGCAAATTTTATCTTTGTTGCGAAATAGCAGAGTAACAATCCTAGAAGCAGCTACATCTGTTGGTGTTCCAGTTGAGGTTATTTCTGAATTAGGAAGAATCGCCTTAAATGACCGCCTACTCAGACTAGGACAGCAACGCTAGAGGTTATGCATTATGCACTGGTTAAAATACATTTCTTTTTAGTAAATTCAGATAATTCAGAATTTGAAAATAGAAAAATTAATTAATGCAATAATTTTGAAGCAGGGAGATAGCGACGGTCAAAAAGCCAACTGAGTGATAAGTCAGTAAGCATTGCTTAATGCGATTATTTGAGAATTTGTTGAGAACACAGGCTTCTTAATGACAATATCCGTTCGCCCTAATCTCAATGCTGATGCTAAGTATTGTCATTTTCCCCTTTGGTGATAATTCTGTAAATCGCTGTCTAGCGACCAGATAAACACTTCACTCATTTGAAAGAGATTACAGGACTTATGAAATTCCTGAATGATGCTAAAATCACCGAAACTGGTTCCTTCTTGCTTATTAGGAGCTTTGTTTTTGCCAGCCAGATCCGGGAACTGGTCAATCCACTCCAATATCTCTGCCGTGTTTGGGAATGTAGTAGGTCTCCAGGGAGCTACGCCTGTGAATGCCTCTTTAACTTCTTTAACAAAACGTAAGGCGGTTTTTCTTCGCATTGTGCCATCGCCGTTCTGGGCAATGTGGTTGCCTGTTTCAAGTATCGTCGCCATAGGCAACAAAAAAGTACAGCCAGATTGAGCATAGGTCTGAAAATCTTCGAGAACTGATGCTCTATGCTGATTATAGTTGGGAACGTTCAGTATTTCGAGGAATATGCTGGTATCTATTAGGCAGATACTACTCATTGCTGTACTCCTGCAAACGAGACAGCCATTCCATAGCTTGTTGTTTTCTATCTTCTGGTGTGTGCGGCGACTTGACAAACCGATCCACTACCCCAGCAGTTACCAGTTGACCGAGCGGCCCCTGAGATATCAGACTTGGGAAATCGTACATATCCCCAAGCCGTACAAGGCGGCTATCTCCTGACTCTGGATCTCGGAAACAAAACACTACATCACCGAGGGCAGCATCGGGTAAGGCATCCATTAGGGCTGGATTGTGGGTAGAAAGCAGCACTCGTAACTTCCGCTGCTCGGCAATATCCCGGATACTGGTGAGTAGATGCTTGGCACGGTTGGGATGAACACCGTTGTCAATTTCCTCGATGACGACTAAACTTCCAACGGGTGCCGATAGCATAGCCGCCGCGATCGCTAACACCCGCAAAGTACCATCGGATAACAATGCCGCCTCACAATAGCGACGGGTATTGCCAAAGGTTTCTGCTAGTCGCACCATGACTTCATCCCGTGGGCCGAAAAGGAAATCTAGCCCCTCTATAGCCTGTTCTGGTAGACTCTGGATAAAGTTGAGAATTGCCTGTTGATTTTCGGCTTGGTTCTCCCACAAGCGATACAGGACGCTGGAAAGATTAGTACCATCTTCTTGTAATCGCTTATCAGATTTGAAGCTGTACTCCCGCATTCTGGCGGGGACGGGATCTAGAAACAGGATATTCTTTAAAACTCGTTGATATTCGCGGACGGTATCAGGAATTATCTTTTGGGATTTGGGGTACTTTGCATCAAAATGGGCAGGGGTGTCTAATTGCACGAATATAGCCATCTGATCGCTGCACGTTACTCGTGGTTTGTTCTTCCCTTTTGTAAAGTTGTTATATGCGACACCAACATCAGTCTCTACTCCTTGAGAAGGCTGATCTAGGTCATATAGCGGGACTTGACTTGTCGAGCCAACGATTCGCTCACTACTGATGTGCAGTTCTCCGTCACGCACATTCAGGGTTATATCGAGTTGGTTCCAGTCTGGGTAGTCTAAACGGCAACCAATGGTAAAATTTGACTCTCCCCGATGGCACAAGTCATTTACTCGACCGCGTACAACGCGCTCTGCACTATTTACTGCATATTGAATGCTAGAAAGTTTTTGTCCTTGTGCCAGCCATGACAGAAAGCGCAAACCTTCAAGGGCGTTACTTTTGCCTGCGGCATTGGCTCCGATTAGTACGGTTAGCGATCCAAGGGGTAAGCGGCCCTTCGACAGGCTCAGGGTACCACTTGTACTGTAGCTTTTGAAGCTGGCGAGGGTAAATTCTGTCAGCATGGCACTCATCTTACAATTATCATCTCAAGGCTCAATGGTGGAGGGAGGCGAAGAGGGCATCGAGTTCTGACAGTTAGGCGTGGTGACTCATCTCTAAAGCCCGTTACTGTGAGTCGGTTATTGTGCAGGTTCCGAGTTGGGGACAAATAATCTCTATTGCCTTACTCTTGAAAAAAACAATTCTGTGTTCGTTATCTTTAGAGTCTCCTAAAGTGACTCGTTTACGGATGCTCATGTTTTTCATATCAGAGACGGTATTCTCAAAGAAATCCGATTGATGCCCACAGTCGCAACGAAAGGATGATGGATACAGTTCTATTGCCATCTTACACACCATGACGAACCCCGCCAAATACTACCATGCTAGTCAGGCGATATTTGACAGGAATAGCAAGGTAATCAGTGGGGTATTCAAGCAAGAATACCTCACTCGCTAACTGAAAGATGTCCAGAAAACCCCGTGAGATCAAACCAGAATACTGTTATCACATTACCATTCGCTGCAATAACCGTGAGTTTCAGTTAACTCACCACGAATGCCGTCAGGTGATTGCTATACTGTTGATCAAGTTTTTAATACCTTGATTATCTTGTCCACGAGTTCCATTGGCTCAATTGGCTTGGTAATAAAAAGTTGAAACCCTGCTTTTAAAATACGTTGCTCATTTTTGGCTTCAGCAAAAGCAGTGAGAGCGATCGCTGGAATTTGTCCCCCTTGCTCTATAGTGTGGGAGCGAACCTGACGAATTAAGGTAAAGCCATCCTCCTCTGGCATACTGATATCACTAATCAGTAGAGCGGGCGATTGCTGTTCTAAAAGTGCCAATGCTTCTTTTACTGATGCTGCCACTAATACATCTGCTCCAGCGCTCTGAAGAACAGTCTGCATTAACATCCGAGCATCTGCATCGTCATCCACAACTAGAATGCACAAGTTCTGCAATTGGGCAATTTTCTGATTGCCATGCAGCAATTCTCCTACTACTAGTTCCTCATTACTCAACTGCGTTGTCATTGTCACGATAGGTAGCCTCACCGTGAATGTCGAACCCTTGCCGAATCCTGCACTGGCTGCTGTGATATTGCCATTGTGGAGTTCTACAATTGTGAGAGCGATCGCAAGTCCTAACCCTAATCCACCAGCAGAACGAGTATTGGAAGCGTCACGCTGACTAAACCGCTCAAAGACGAATGGTATAAATTCTGCTTCTATGCCCCTCCCTCGATCAATAACAGTAATCTGAGCTTGAGACTCAACTTGTTCCAACCTGACCTCTACACTTTGATTCTTGGAACTAAACTTGATTGCATTTGAAAGCAAATTCCAAACTACTTGTTGTAAACGAATCGCATCACCTAAAACCTTGGACACAGCATCAAGATGTAACTGAATTTGAATGCCCTTTGTTTCGGCTGACAATCGAATAGTATCTGCTGCTGACCGAATTACACTTGCTAGATCAACAGGTTCGATTTCCAAATTCATCTCGCCCTTCTGCATCCTAGCCAGATCCAACAAATCGTCAATTAAGCGAACTTGTAGACGGGCATTCCGCTCAATCGTTTCCAGTCCCTCAATTTTCAGTGCTTCATCCATCTCATGTTCAGTTAGCAATAGTTGCGCCCAGCCGTGGAGATTATGCATGGGAGTACGTAACTCATGAGACAAGACAGCGACGAATTCATCCTTTACTCGATTTATTTCTGCCAGTTCCTCAGTCTTTTGTCTGAGTTCTTCCTCTACACGCTTTTGTTCAGTGATATCAATGCCGATTAAAAATGCGGCTCTATTCTGGTCATATTTTTGAGCCACAATTAAATAGCTACGATCTGCGCTTATAGATTTCAACTCATATAATGCTTCAGATTGATCTCCAGCAAAGAAATTTTGCACGAACTCACGAAACCCATTACCACTAGCTAAAAAACCAATATCCTGACCAACAAAAGCTTCGGGAGGCAAATTAAAACTATCAGCTAAGTGCTTATTGACACCTAAATAGCACAAATCGGAACTGACCCAAGATACAATTACAGGTACAGCCTCCAGTACAGTCTGCAACTGATCTCTAGCAGCTTGCAATTTTCTTTCTGCCTGGTTGCGCTGGGTAATATCTAGAAATACACTTACACATCCCCGCACTTTTCCATCTTCATCAAATAAAGGGGCAGCATACTGCGACAGGTTAATCCTCACACCATCATCACGAACCACCTCAATCTCAGAATCCAGTATTTCCACACCATGAGTGGTAGCATATTGCATAGCTAGTTCTTCTGGAGCTAGTTCTCTGCCATCCTGGTAAACTTTAAACCCACATTCCGCACTTCAATTTGAAGTACAAAGAGATTACATAATGAGAAAAGCAAAAAAATCAGGATGATTAAGAAATAGACTACTGAACGAATATATTTTGAAAAACAAATAATCAAATAGA
>JAIVFU010000275.1 GCA_020829485.1 Nostoc sp. CHAB 5834
ATCCGAAAAATTGTTGAGGTCATGGCCGTCTTCGGTTACCTCAACGACGAAATTGTATTCAACGAAATTGCCCTCTACAAGATCGCTACACCGTTGGGCGCTAAATCGCTGGATGTTGAAACCATCAACAAACAGTACAAAGCCTGGGTCGTTTACTGGGGTCTCGATTACGTAGTGATCGAGAAAACCGGTAACAACGACGAGATCTTTGCTTTCTTCGAGTACCTCAAACAATACGAGATTCTCGAATTTGTCCGGTCGGGTCGGGTGGCGGTTGGCAAGACCGAAAAAGGCCTTGTCGAATACCTGCCCGACACTGAGTGGGCCTATTATTTGTAATGTATTAACCTGAAGTACGAATACCAAAAACCAAGCAAACATGGCACAAATTAACTTCGGCGGTGTCGTCGAAAACGTTGTTACCCGCGAAGAATTCCCATTAGAGCAAGCCCGCGAGGTGCTGGCCAACGAAACCATCGCCGTTATTGGCTATGGCGTACAAGGCCCCGGCCAGTCGCTCAACATGCGCGACAACGGATTTAACGTCATTGTCGGGCAGCGCAAAGGCAAAACCTACGACAAAGCCGTTGCCGACGGCTGGGTACCGGGCGAAACACTGTTTGAAATTGAAGAAGCCCTGGAAAAAGGTACCATTATCTGTTTCCTGCTCTCCGATGCCGCCCAAATCGAACTGTGGCCAACCGTAAAAGCGGCCCTGAAACCCGGCAAATCGCTTTACTTCTCGCACGGCTTCGGAGTGACGTATAAAGAAAAAACGGGTATCATCCCTCCCACCGACGTTGACGTATTCCTCGTTGCGCCGAAAGGATCGGGTACCTCGCTGCGCCGGTTGTTCGTGGAGGGAAAAGGCCTGAATTCGTCGTTTGCCATTTATCAGGATGCCAGCGGTAACGCCCGGAACAAAGCCATTGCAATGGGTATCGGTGTTGGATCGGGCTACCTGTTCGAGACTGATTTCTACAAAGAAGTAACGTCCGACCTGACCGGTGAGCGGGGTACGCTGATGGGTGCCATTCAGGGCATTTTTGCGGCTCAGTACGAAGTCCTGCGCGCCAATGGACACAGCCCGTCGGAAGCGTTCAACGAAACCGTCGAAGAGCTAACTCAGTCGCTGATGCCACTGGTAGCCGAAAACGGTATGGACTGGATGTATGCCAACTGCTCGACAACCGCCCAGCGCGGTGCCCTCGATTGGTGGAAACCCTTCCGCGATGCTACCAAGCCGGTTTTCGAGCAATTGTATAACTCGGTAAAATCGCAGGAGCAAGCCGAAATAAGCATCACGCGTAACTCACAGCCCGACTACCGCGAGAAGCTGGAAGTTGAACTGGCCGAACTGCGCGATTCGGAAATGTGGCAGGCGGGTACGGCCGTTCGGGGCCTTCGCCCGGAGCGGACCTAGTCTGACACCTACGCTGCCGGGCTTACGGACACGGTAAACCGCCAGAGCGGGTTGAAACGGATACGAAATACGATCCGCTTTGATCCGCTCTGGCGGTTTACCGCGCCGGCAAGCCCGGCAGTGTTCCTGTTCGTTAGTTTGCTTAACTTTACGTGATGAGCACGGTAGCAGAAAGCGACAAAACGATTACATTTCCCGACCTCGACAACATCTATCTGGCCGCCGAACGGCTTCGGGGTATAGCTGCGCATACGCCCCTTCAGGAAAACATCAACCTGTCGGATCGATACGGAGCTAACATTTTTCTGAAACGCGAGGACCTGCAGGTTGTTCGATCCTACAAGATCAGAGGGGCTTATAACAAAATGGCCAGCCTGCCCCAGGAATCGCTGGCCAAAGGGGTCGTTTGCGCCAGCGCCGGTAACCACGCGCAGGGACTGGCCTATGCCTGCCGGAAAATGGCCGTTCGCGGAACCATATTCATGCCTACCACAACGCCAAACCAGAAAGTAAAGCAAGTAAAGCTTTTTGGAAAAGAATTCGTGGAGGTTGTGCTCGTTGGCGATACCTACGACGACGCTTACCATGCCGCCCGGCAGTTTGTCGATACCCACGACAGCATCTTTGTGCATCCGTTCGACGATTTACAGGTTATGGAAGGCCAGGGAACCGTTGGGCTGGAGATTTTCAAGGATTCCAACTTCAAAATCGATTACCTCCTTATGGCCATTGGCGGGGGTGGTCTGGCTTCGGGCGTATCGACCGTTTTCAAACAACTAAGCCCTAAAACCAAGCTTATCGGTGTCGAACCGCTTGGTTCGCCAAGCATGAAAGTGGCCATCGAAAAAGGGCACGTCGTTACGCTCGATCAGATCGATAAGTTTGTGGATGGAGCCGCCGTAAAGCGTGTGGGCGATACCACGTTTGAGATATGCCGTCAGAATCTGGACCGCGTGGTTCTTGTTCCGGAAGGCAAGGTATGCACAACCATTCTGCAACTCTACAACGAAGAAGCGATTGTGGCCGAGCCCGCCGGTGCGCTAACCATTGCCGCGCTCGATTTTCTGAAAGACGAAATAAAGGGCAAAAACGTGGTGTGTCTGGTGGGTGGCGGCAATAACGACATTACGCGCACCGAAGAAATCAAAGAGCGCTCGTTACTGTACGAAGGGCTGAAGCATTACTTCATTATCCGGTTTCCGCAGCGGGCGGGTGCCTTCCGCGATTTTCTGAACGTTCTGGGGCCCAACGACGATATCAGCCGGTTCGAGTACGCCAAGAAAACGAACCGCGAAACGGGTCCGGCCGTGGTGGGCATCGAACTGAAAAATCGGGATGATTTCGCACCCCTCATTCAGCGGATGAAAGAGCAGCATATCGTATTCGAGTACCTAAACGACCAGCCTAACGTATTTCAGTTTTTGGTGTAACTTAGCGAAGCTATGATCACAGCCGTTCAGAATAAAGAGCAAGCCTTCGAGCGTATTCAATCGCACCAATCGGCCCTGAAGCTATTCGGTGCTGCCAGACTAGGTCTATTCGGGTCTTTTGTTCGTTCAGAACAAAAGCCTGAAAGTGATGTCGATATTGTAGTAGAATTTCAGGAAGGAAAAAAAACGTTCCGTAATTTCATGAACATGGCCGACTATTTAGAAAAAGTTCTAAATCGTAAGGTAGATTTACTTACCTGGGAAGGCATGGCTTCATTCGTAAAAAGAGAAGTAGAATATGTCTCGTTCAACGCTTGAGTTCTTACAGCACATTCAACGAGAGCTAGCGTATCTAATCAGGCGATCTAGCGGCATGACCTACGATGAATTTATTAATAATGAAGATTTGATTCGTTCCTTTATCCGCAGTCTTGAAATCGTTGGTGAAGCCAGTAAAAATGTACCGGATGATGTACGTTTTGACAATCTAGAGTTTGACTGGAGCGGCTTCGCAAAATTGCGGTATCGCTTAATTCATCATTACTGGGGGATTGAATACCCTATTATCTGGAACGCTATCCAGACCGAAATTCCCATAAATAAGGAATGGATTGACGTCATTATCGAG
The DNA here is from genome assembly GCA_020829485.1 of Nostoc sp. CHAB 5834. The sequence continues at coordinate 3,482 of JAIVFU010000275.1, forward strand.
CAGGAGTTAGCTAAACGTTCCGGCAAATAAGGGATAGTCAATCATGCTGCGTGTCCCCTCCTCCATCCAGGCCGACCAATTTCAGTCTCTGAACATCCAGCGGTCCGACGGTTCCGAGATGACCTTTGTGGCTTACCGTAGTGACGTATATCCCGAACGGAATGAAGTGTTTTTTGAAGAACATGCCGTTATTGTGGTACTCGAAGGTGAAAAGAAATTCAGTTCGTCTACGCAGGAACTACACGTCCGTAAAAGCCAGATCCTTTTTTTTCAGCGGGGTTGCTATTCGATGAACGAATCCATCGATGCGAACTACAAAAGCCTAGTCTTTTTTGTCAATGAAAAGTCCCTGAAAGAATTTGTCGGTCAGCACCTCAACCTATTCGAAACCGAACAAGCGTCCCTTCCCGACGATCCGATTCTGACGCTCACCTCGTCGTCTACGTTCGCGACGTTTATTGACTCTTTATTGCCTTATTTTGGGGCCAAAACACCTTTTTTAAACGAGCTATTGCGGCTCAAATCGCAGGAGTTGCTGCTGCATTTGCTCGAACTCGACACAGCCAGGCATCTGCGGGCCATTCTCTGGCACATTTACCAGGGTCAAAAAACTGACCTCGATTACCTGATGAGTACATACTTCCTCAAGCCTTTGTCTATGAGTGAATTATCACGATTGTCGGGCCGGAGCCTCTCGGCCTTCAAACGCGACTTTGAGGAACACTTCCATACTTCCCCCGGCCACTGGATCCGCCGGAAGCGACTTGAACACGCCCATTTTCTGCTACGCAATACAGATAAGAACGTATCGGAAGTGAGTATGGAAATTGGCTATGAAAGCGTTTCGCATTTTATAAAAGCTTACAAAAGCCAATACGGTACAACGCCGAAACGGCTAGTCTGAGTACCTGCATAATAAATACCTGTTTAGTGTTAGATAATATAAAATAATGGTATTTTCAACGTCTCTATATACGTATACACATTTCGCCATGCGTGACCTCATTCCCAATAATAACCTGACTGGCAACCTTGGCAATGATGTCGATTCATAACAATTAGATAGTCTTATATCCGTAGCGAAATTTTCGCAGGCAACCAGCGAAAGCCAAAAAGACAATAACGAACAAACGTACACCAAAATGGATTCGATGCATTGAATACAAGAGAGAATAAGTATCAATTAAAAAAGCAGAAAAGGCATTTGAATACCACACACGTCGACAGATGACAGACGCTAAATCGCTGAAACAATACTACTTTAATTTGAAATAGTTAAGGCAAGCATAAAAAATAAGATCAATTTTTCTTACATTAAGGAGTTAGCAGACCCTATGATACAGCAAGAAAACATAAAAACTTTTGACGAACTAAGCGGAAAATATTCAACCTGGATTATTAAATACCACTCTGCGGCCTTTGAAAAACCCTTATTTTTAGTTTGGTATACTGACACGGATGAGAATAGGACGGATAGATTTTTGACCTATAAAGATGGAAAAATTTTTGCTGTCACATCTCTAACAAACCTTAAAGCGATACTTTTATATTCGAGTGAAAAATTGGTTGAATTTGAAAACCTTTATCCTTGGCTTGACAATTTTAGCAATTTAGACGTTAAAGAATGGTGTACCTACGACCTTAACTCAATCGAAAATGAAATCAATAACAACAATTTAAACATTGAAACAATTGAGAGTTTTGTAATATATATTAACTTGTTTGGAGACTTTGTTAATCAGGACAAAAGAAACAATCACCTTCAAGTATACGTAGACAATAAACCAATACGAGCCACCTGGGACTATTTTTACAATTACATATTCTGGCCAAGGTTTAACGACAAAAAAAATTTGAAAATTAGGAACAGACCAAAATTGAAAGTTGACACAAAAGAATTATCAGAAAAACTAAAAGATATAATAAAAGCATTTGATGACAATATTCATCAGACAGAAAAGATCATCTGCTAACATCGGTATGGCGATTGAATCGCACGGGCGATCCCATTGTGTACTAAAATTCCGCCACATCGCCAAGCCACGGCACGTTGTACGTCATTTTGAAAACTTTAAATATTAACAGACACCCT
>JAIVFU010000276.1 GCA_020829485.1 Nostoc sp. CHAB 5834
CCGGGTGTCGCGGTCGTCCAGCGCCCGGACCCAGGCATGGTCGGTGTCGCCCTCGCGGGTCTGGAGGGCCAGCGCCCCCTGTCCCGGCGCGGGCAGGAAGGCGTCCAGCGACAGATAGCCCCGCACGGCCTCGGCCCGGCCCAGACGGTTCAGACCGGAAGCCGCCAGCAGGATGGCGTCGAAATCCCCCTCGGCCGCGCGGCGCAGGCGGGTGTCGATGTTGCCTCTCAACATCTCGATCTGCAGATCGGGCCGCAGCGTCAGGGCCTGGGCCTGACGCCGCAGGGAGGCGGTGCCGAGCCGACCGCTGTGGGGAAGGGCCTCCAGGGTGTCGAAATCGCGGCTGATGAAGGCGTCGCGGGCGTCCTCGCGCTCGGGAATGGCGGCGATGGTCAGGCCCGGCGGCTGTTCGGCCGGCACGTCCTTCATGGAATGGACCGCGATGTCGACGCGGCCGTCCAGCAGGGCCTCCTCGATCTCCTTGGTGAACAGGGCCTTGCCGCCGACCTCCATCAGGCGCCGGTCCTGGATCTGGTCGCCCGTGGTGACGATCTCGACCAGGACCACTTCTTCGATAGGCAGGCTCATGGCGGCGGCGATCGACCGTTGCATCATGCCGGACTGGGCGAGGGCGAGGGCGGAGCGGCGGGTGCCGATTCGGATGGTGGGCATTCGGGTCCGTTGCGTCAGGGGGGCCGGGTCGTTACCTGACGCCGGTGGAAACTGCGTCGGACACTAACAGCGAAAGCGTCGCCGGGAAGCCGGTTTCCGAGCGTGACCTCACGGTTCTGGGCCTGGAGACCAGCTGCGACGAGACGGCGGCCTCGGTGGTGCGACTGTCGCCGGACGGATCGGTCGAGGTCCTGTCGTCGGTGATCCATAGCCAGATCGAGGATCATGCGGCCTATGGCGGCGTGGTGCCCGAGATCGCGGCCCGGAGCCACGTGGAGATGATCGACGGCGTCGTGGCCCGGGCCATGGCCGAGGCGGGTGTGGGATTCGACGATCTGAACGGGGTGGGCGCGACCGCGGGGCCGGGTCTGGTCGGCGGGGTCATGGTGGGCCTCGGGTTTGGCAAGGCGGTGGCTCTGGCGCGCGATCTGCCGTTCGTGGCGGTCAACCATCTGGAGGGTCATGCCGTCTCGGCCCGGCTGGGAGCCCGCGTGGACTATCCCTTTCTGCTGCTGCTGGTTTCGGGCGGGCACTGCCAGCTGCTGGAGGTGCGCGGGATCGGCGACATGAGCCGGCTGGGCACCACAATCGACGACGCGGCCGGCGAGGCCTTCGACAAGATCGCAAAGGCCATGGGGCTGGGATATCCCGGCGGGCCGGCGCTGGAGCGGCTGGCGGCGACCGGCGACGGGTCGCGCTTCGATCTGCCCAGGGCGCTTCTGGGCCGCAAGGATTGCGATTTCTCGTTCTCGGGGCTCAAGACGGCGGCGTCCCGCATCGCCCAGACGCTGGAGAGCGATCAGGACCGGGCCGATCTGGCCGATGCGGTGCAGAACGCCATCGCGCGTCAGCTGTCGGAACGCTCGGACCGGGCCATGGCCGACTATGCCGACAAGCATCACCGGCTCGCATTCGTCGTTGCGGGCGGTGTCGCGGCCAACAAGACGGTGCGGCGGGTCCTGGAGGAGACGGCGGCGAGGCGCGGATTCAGCTTCCTTGCCCCGCCAATGGCCTTCTGCACCGACAACGCCGCCATGATCGCCCTGGCGGGGGCGGAGCGTCTCCGGCTCGGGCTGGTCTCGGACATCGACGCCCCGGCCCGGCCGCGATGGCCGCTGGACGAAGCGCGGGCGATCGCCGACCCTGTCCATCCGACGGGCCGCAAGGGCGCCAAGGCGTGAGGGAGCCGTCTTCCATGGAGTTTCACAGGGCGGGGGTAATCGGCGCGGGGGCCTGGGGGACGGCCCTGGCCCTGGTCTGCGCCCGGGCCGGGCTGGACGTCGTGCTGCAGGCGCGCGAGCCCGAGGTGGTGGACAGTATTCGCGCGCGTCGGATCAACGAGGCCTTCCTGCCGGGTGTCGTTCTGGACGAGCGGATCACGGTGACGCCCGATCTGGCGGATCTGTCCGACTGCGACCTCGTCCTGGCGGTGCCTCCCGCCCAGTTCATGCGCTCCACCCTGGCGGCGTTCGCGCCCCATGCCCGCGCAGATGCGCCGATCCTGCTGTGCTCCAAGGGCATCGAGCGGGGCTCGCTGAAGCTGATGACCCAGGTCCTGGCCGAGACCATCCCTCACGCCCCCGCCGCCGTCCTGTCCGGGCCCAGCTTCGCCGCCGACGTGTCGCGCGGCCTGCCGACCGCCGTGACCCTCGCTTGCGAGGATGCGGCGCTGGGCGAGGCCTTGATGGGCACCCTGTCGGCCCCGGGGTTCCGGCCCTATCTGGCGACCGACCTGATCGGGGCCGAGGTCGGCGGGGCCATCAAGAACGTCCTGGCCATCGCCTGCGGCCTGTCCGAGGGCCGGGGTCTGGGCAAGTCGGCCCATGCCGCGCTGATCACCCGGGGCTTCGCCGAAATGACCCGGCTGGGTGTGGCCCTGGGGGCCGAGCCCCAGACGGTGGCGGGCCTCTGCGGCCTGGGCGATCTGGTCCTCACCTGCTCCAGCCCCCAGTCGCGGAACATGAGCCTGGGTCTCGCCCTGGGTCAGGGCCAGACGATCGAACAGGCTCTGGCCGGCAAGCGATCGGTGGCCGAGGGCTACGAGAGCGCGCCGGCGGTGCGCGAACTGGCGGCGCGGGCAGGCGTGGAGATGCCGATCTGCGAGGGGGTCGCGGCCCTGCTGGCGGGAGAGGTGACCGTTGACGGCCTGATCGACGCCCTGCTGTCGCGCCCGCTGAAATCGGAACAGGGATGAGCGAAGCCGTCCCGACGGAACGAAAGCGCGTCTGGACCACGCCGCCCGGCGTCGCCCTGTGTGCCCTGGACGACATCGCCGAGCCCGGCTCGCGCGGTTTCGTCCTCCAGATCGGCGAGGCCTATTTCCACGGCTTCGTGATCCGAAAGGACGGGGAAGTGGCGGGCTGGGTGGACCGCTGCCCGCATCAGGGCTTTCCCATCGCGGTCGAGCTGGATCGCTATCTGACCCCGGACGGATCGCTGATCCTGTGCGGCTGGCACGGCGCGGTGTTCGAGCCCCTGAGCGGGGCCTGCGTCGGCGGCCCCTGCGCGGGCGGAAAGCTGACGCCTTGGCCCGTCGCGGCGAAGGACGGCGTGATCCGGACGGCCTGAGCCTATTTCTTCAGCCGCCGGGCGTTGGCGGTGGCGGCGGCGTGGATGGGCTTCAGGGCGTCGGCCTGGGCTTTCAGCAGTTCGGTGTTGAGGCTGAGCATCTGGGTCGCCGTGCGGCTCCACCAGCCCATGGCGTAGCTCATCTGGGCCGAGGCCGCGCCCTGGGGTGTCTTTGCGGCGGCGATGGTCGAGGCGGCGCGGGCGGCGTGGCCCATCTCGTCCATGGCGGATTTCGAGGTCCGGGCCGCGAGGTCGCCCAGGGTGCCCGCGACGGCGGCGGCCGAGGCGCTCATCGCCTCCATCTTCTCTGTGCCCATCAGCGACATCTCGCGGACGTCGGCCTTCATCGGATTGGCAAGGCCCTCGGCCATGATCGCCATGCGGGCGGCGATGACGTCGGAGGCGGCGCGCATCATCTCGCCGCCGCGGTCGGCGTTGGTGGTGGCGGTCCGCGCGTTCTTCATGGCGCGCTTGCCGTCGCGGATCGTCTTGTCGAGCATGGTCATGTCGGCGGCTTGGGCCGCTTTCACCGCCCGGGCAAGACTTCATTGGAAAAAGCGGCCACGTCCTTGAGCAGGGCGGGTACGGCGGCGTCGATGATCCGCTGGCCCTTCTCCGGGCTGGCCTGGGCCGGGTCCGAGCCGATCCGGCCGTCGGGGAAGCGGGCGCGGTAGTCGAGCGCGTCGCGGATCGGGCCACTGGGGGCGATCCTGGGTGAATACTCAGCCGTCTTGATCCGGTCCGGCCAGGCGGCTTGGGTCACGGCGATCTCGGACGGGGTGGCGTGCATGCCGTGGCCGGTCGGGAAGATGGCGTTGCACAGGCCGTTCACCCCCGGCAGGTCCCACCAGTTCCGCAGTTTCAGCACATAGGGGGCGTCCTCCTCGACGAAGGACCACTCCGCATAGAGCTCCGAGAAGGTCGCCTCGATGGTCGACACGTTCCCGCCGTGGCCATTCAGGAAATAGATGCGGTCAAAGCCGTGGCGGCTGAGTGAGCTCACCCAGTCGGTGATCGCCGCCATGAAGGTCGAGGGGCGCAGGCTGATCGTGCCCGCGAAGGCCAGGTGATGCTGCGCCATGCCGATGTTGAAGGTGGGCGCGACCACCAGGCCCTCGTCGGCCTTCTCGGCCGCATGGGCGATGATCTCGGGGCACATCCAGTCGGTGCCGAGCAGGCCCGTTGGCCCGTGCTGTTCGTTGGAGCCGATCGGCACCACGACGGTCCTGGTCGTCTTCAGGCGGGCGTCGATCTCGGGCCAGGCGGAATAGGCGATCAGCATGGGAATTCTCGGTCAGGAAACAGGCCCCTTCCTAGCCCCGGCCAACCCTGCGCGTCGATGCCGACTTGCGCGATGTCGCCAAAGCCGCATCTATCGACGCGTGATCGCCTCGACCTCGGCCGCATGAAGCCGCCCGCCCGCAAACCCGCCCGCAAGCCCGGCAGCGTCATGACGGGTGCGCCGGTGCCGATCTTCGCCTGGCCTCCGGACGAGGATCGGGTCGAGACGATCTTCGCCCGCCTGTCCCGGGTCATGCCCGAGCCGAAGACCGAGCTGCGGTTCCAGGATCCCTACACCCTGGTCGTGGCCGTCGCCCTGTCGGCCCAGGCGACGGACGTCTCGGTCAACAGGGCCACGGACCGGCTATTCGCTGAGGCCGACACGCCGGCGAAGATGCTGGCGCTCGGCGAGGAGGGGCTGATCCCCTTCATCGCCTCGATCGGGCTCTATCGAAACAAGGCGAAGAACGTCATCGCGCTCAGCCGCATCATCCTCGAACAGCACGGCGGGGTGACGCCCCTGAACCGCGCCGATCTTCAGGCCCTGCCGGGCGTGGGTCGAAAGACTGCCAGCGTGGTGCTGAACGAACTGGGCATAGAACCGGCGATCGCGGTCGACACCCATGTGTTCCGCGTCTCGCACCGGCTGGGCATCGCCAATGCCGCGACAGCGGACAAGGTGGAGGATCAGCTGCATGCCGTGGTGCCCGAGGCCTTCCTGGCCAAGGCGCATCACTGGCTGATCCTGCACGGCCGCTACACCTGCACGGCGCGAAAGCCGAACTGCGGGGGGTGCGTGGTTTCGGACCTGTGTCCCTCGCGGGGGCTGATGTGGGTCAATAGCGAAGAGGCTCAGCCGACCAATCGTGCGCGTACCGCCTCGGCGAAGCGCAAGCCCCGATCCGGTGCCTCGGACAGATAGAAATCCGGCTCTATCAATTCGGCCTCCATCAACAGCCACCGCCCATCCGAAGCCTCGACCATATCGATGCGGGCATAGAGCAGCGGCTCCTCGATCGCGGCCAGCACCCGTTCGGCGAGAGCCATGG
>JAIVFU010000277.1 GCA_020829485.1 Nostoc sp. CHAB 5834
TATCGAATCTCTCCAACAACAAAGAAGAACTGACGCAATCGTAGAAATGAAAGAAGCAGTTGCACAAGGCAACGTGATTACAGATTTACAAGAAATTTATCAGGCTTCAATAGATGGACGCGGAGAACTTTTAATTGTTCACCAAGATTTCAGTCAACCTGTACTGATGAAAGACGACAGAACTTTTGACATAATCGAAGATCCTACACAGGCAAACGCAATAGACGATATAGTAAGTAATATTGCATGGAAAGTAATTTCTAAAAAAGGAAAAGTATTTTTCACAACACAGGGTGAAATAAAAGACCTTGGAAAAATAGTGCTAAAAACGAGATACTAGCTAGCACCGCCTACAAAAATCGAATTGGAAATATGGCGGCTACAATTCTTTTATAAAGGAATTGTACAAGATTGAATAGTTATTACTCTTTAACCTTATACGCTAAAAATCTGCGATATCGCTAAGCCAAATTCTTTTGTTTCTATTTATTAAACAACAACGCTTTAACAGACAAGCGAGAAAAACAAATATCACTTTCATATGCGTGAAAGTGATATTTGTTTGAAATTTTTAGATACTTTGCTTTTGTGTTTATTTCATACTAAATAAATCACCGTATTAGTTATTACCAAGCATATAGCAATAGCGCTGGGTAGCGGTACCCATTTTTCGATCAGAAAATTTAATGGTAGTAGATTTTGCTGCTTTTTAGAAGCATAAGACAAATAAATAGCTACTAATCAATTGGTTAAAAATTACTTCCTTGACGACGGTGAGCGGGTGGAGTATAAATAATGGTACTCGTCAGTTTCTTAGCGCCTGCTAGTTTATGAGTTCGACCCTCGCAGTCGAATACGGGAGATGATATCCGGGAGAGTTTAGCAGGGCCAATTGCGAAAAAAGTAGAACGCCCCTCCTTGATTAGATATATAAACTGTTGATGGTGATAGGGCGCAATTTCGAGCGAGTCGATTCGATTCCTCAACCAGTCCAAATTAGTCCCCCAGTACTGGCATTGTTCATCTGCTAGCCGGATTGCCTCCCCGGCGACGATATCTGGATAAACCGATTGGGAAGCAGGCTGATTACAGGCGGATAGCCCCAGCAGCAAACAGAAAAAGATTGGCTTCATGTAAGAACGTAGTCACGAAAATAAGATGCCAATTACAGCGTTACATAGCCTAATGAACATTCTAAGGTTTTTCTAATGGGTAGTCTGAATATGTAGTTCCCGTTTGCACTTAGTTTTACAGCTGATTACCGTTATCGATCATCTTAACATAGGTTGGAAAAATTCTGTGCTGGTCGTAATGCTCAGGGCAGAATTTGAACTGATAGCCATTTGTCGCTGATAGGTGGCTATTTTGTTGTCTAAATTTATTTTCACGTGAGTTTACAGAGAGCCAATTCTGAAAATGATTGATCGTTTCTAAGCTATTTGTATTCGACCGAAAACTGCCTGTCACGCGCATCCTCTCGACCAGTTAGCCGGTAGCCTCTCTCACCTGATCGAGCCAGTTAAGGGGTTGGGCGACAAGTACGTCATCAACATTGATACCAGTACGCCTGCCGGTATTACCTTTTTAACCGTTCGGCGCAGTTTACACAGGTACATGCCGAGAGCAGGCGTTGGTCAGGTGTGTGGTAGCCAAGTACAAAAGGCGGACGGTGGGAAGATTAAAGGACTTGGAGCCGGAATCCAAGAAGACTAAGCGGGTGATCAAGTCCATGTAGCGGGAGGGGTATACAATCAAATAGATAAGCGATCAGCCATTGAAACGCGTATAACAGTTTACAAACAATTGACTTACCTGGAGTAACGCTATGACCGAAGATCATGTTGAAAAGATGGTGAAAAGAGGGTTTGTCAGCTCCGAAGACGTCAATTCACGAGTTTTTGTTGATAATTCACTTCGCAACAACAAAGCCAGATGGTCCTTTTCGGATGGCAGGCTGTATGTGAGTCAGGCGGCCAGAACGCTCTTACTTGATCCTGAAACGTTTCTGGCGGCTTTGGAAGGGCTCGAGATTGATTGGTACCCAGGGGATGTGGGCTGGTATAACTTCTAAGAGGCTAAACAATTCGTTTCAACGGAAATCCTATTCATGCCAATTTATTCAGACCACTCCATGACTATGTTCTTGTCAGTAACGCACTATTCTGATGATAACCTAATTGGACACGAGGGTCTTTATTCAAAGATGTTTGCTCGTCTTCATCTCGGGGTAATTGTTACAGTTTATGGGGTTGGTCATCAAAGCGGCCTTTCGGGTGGCGGTGCATAAGTGTGCGATGCAGCGGGTCGTAATAGAAAAATCCGGGCTAATTATGGACTGATACGATATAAGCGTGTAAGACAGTCCATGACTTGTATCGGATGAGTTACAAAAGAAAGCAAGCTGCCATTTCGTTCATTTTAAGTTTCGAACTGTTGTTTACCCTGTGAATAGATACGGGGCAAGTAATACATATAATAATATATGTCAACTATATGGAAAGTTGTAGGAATGAATTGGTATCAGGGTTAGATTTTTACCAGGCTGTCGCGGCCAAAATTCAAGAGGCTGCCAGACACGATGGTTTGAAAATAAACCTAATAACTCATCCAACACCCATAATCTTTGTCGTTGATTCGCTGCTGGCTGTCGGAAAATCTGAAGCCGCCCAAAATTTTGTTACAGATTACCTGATTAATATTTACTCTTTCGACGGAATAGACCTTACCCCGTACAAATAAATGATATGTCCCAAAAAGGTCCTTAAATAAAGTAAATCTAATGTAGATGTGTGGAATACAGTATTATGAATAGTCAATCCGACGGCCCGGTTCTGTAAAGGTGTGTATCTGAAAATCTTGTTTATTTCACGAACGCGTTCACGTATCAGTACGAGTAAAGCTTTTACTGTTGATGTATGAATGATCACAAAACTATTGGCAGCCCCTAGGCTCACCATCTCCCCGTTTTTTGTCAACATGACCGGTGTTATAATGCACGACTTTCGTGCTCAATTGAGATCAAAATCAGGTAGTTTGAATTTGGCAGACAGCGTCTGCCAAATCTGAGGATAGTCTAGCTAAAGCTGGCGATACTACCGCTGCGAGCGATCAGACACACTATTAATAGCGTATTTTTGCAGTTCACTGGATAATCGTTTATGCAGTTATTGGCCGCAAGGCCAATGCCATGCTACTCGAACTCAACGATATAAAATATCCGAACAAGTAGTTGCGAAAGGTTGATAATTGATCGGCCTGACGAGTAGCTTGTTGACTAAGCTGCTGATGGAGGTCTTCTAACGTACTAATTAGCTACGCGAATTGCATAATAGGCCGGTGAAACGCCACTCAATATAACCATAAATCAATAAAGGACATAGCAGGAAACGGGCGAAATAGGGAGGCCGTGCTGCTTTTGATAATCTGAATGTGCCGATATTAGTACTGCCTATCATACCGAGTTTATGTTAGATTGGAAGAGAAAAAGTCATTGATCTCCACCACGACGTAGCGTTTCGTACACTCAGTCATCAATATGTGTTTGCCGCTAAAACGGCCTAACCAACTACCAATTCCTCAAATAAGCTTTTTTTTCGATTTCATTTCTCTAATGGGTCCGCTGACCTGCATTCTGCGGCTTGAACCGACTAACTATCATAAATTACCCTCTATCGTTCATCAGAGTAGTAAATATCAGATATAAAGCATTGAACAAAGGTATCGCAACGGCGACCCGGCCGGATTTGCGAACCCGAATCAAGCGGCTAATGTCTCGGACAATCTACTTTTAAAAGTCGGTTTTGATGCGCGATACACTAATTAGACTGTTCATTACCTATCATTTCTTTAAGCTGAATGTCCACTGTTAAGACGCGATCGGGAATTTTAAAAAAACACAACCACAATTCTAATATACTTCTAATCGGGAGTCGCTTACATTCAAGCGTCCAGGTTGTTGTGAAAGAGTGAGGTGAAGAAATCAAACCATACCAAATCTCAGCGTTATGGAAAACCAGCCTGAAGCAAAGGACAAGAAAGGCATATATAAGATCGTCAGGGATGCCGTGATGTCGAGTAAGGCTACTGATTCACCCTCAGTACGTCAGTTGAAAAAGATCTCTTTTGCTGTTTTATTCACATGTACCACGCTCCTGTCAGTAGCTGTAATCTTATTAATGTTATAGCCAGAAGATTGTTCGATACTTATTTCCTGGGCTATGGCTTGGCGTGGGTTATCATTCATATTTTCCGGCTGTGGGCTCATCCGCTACCCTTCCTCAATAGCTGGCTGACCGACTTCTGCTTTGTGCCTGCTATTTGCCACGTATCCTTAACCCTTACGCGCTTTGCCATTATACATGACGGGACTTATCGTTATCCTTTCTCGTTTGTCATGTTCGTGGCAATCTATGCGACCGTTTTATTTGAAATGATCATCCCTGCTTTTTCGGGTTATGGAACTGGCGATGTATACGATGGCGTAGCTTATTTCGGGGGAGCACTGTTTTTCTATTTTATCCATCAGAAGAAAGTTTCCCTTTTCATCTGGCCTGTCATCCTCGAGGAGACATTGGGGAGAAGAACACATAAAATATTGCTTCATGTTGCACCTCTGGAGGGGCAGTATCACAGCCCAAATGCATCGGTTAATTATCAAAAATTAATGAATCAAAATGCTCATAGCCGAAAAGGAGTGGTGACGAAATGACTCAACGTAATGAACTGTAGCGGTCCAATTTGCAAGAGGATGAACCAACGTGAAACGCGGACATCAGGTTTGCAAAAAAATGATGCTTCAATACATCGCTGCTGACGTACAATTTAATGGGCGTACTTTTTGACTATTTCACGTCAGTTTTCTGACCTAAATACTACATTTTTGAGAGAATTCACTTCCCCTTCAATTACTTACGGACAGTCGCATGCTTCTCCCGAAGAGATCTTTGGAGCGTTGTTCGAAGACGTACAAAACAGCGGTATTTTCGAAGATTCCAAAACATTTGCTGACGCAATACCACGTAAAGTGGCAGCGTTAATTTTCGAAGCCTACCAACAGGAAAAAGAAGGACCGACATTTAGTATTGCCCGGTTTGTACAATCAAATTTTCGCATTCCAATACCCATTACATCCACATTTACTCCGGACAAGCAGCGTTCTGTGTCGGAGCACATCGACAGGTTGTGGGCCGTACTAACGCGACAACCCGAGGATGAAGAGCCCGGCGGTTCACTGATTCCGCTTCCGAATCCTTATGTAGTACCGGGCGGGCGATTCCGGGAGATATATTACTGGGATACTTACTTTACCATGCTGGGTTTAAAAGAAGCGGGCAGAACGGATCTGATCGGGCAAATGGTCGATAATTTCGCTTACCTCATCGATACCTTCGGATTTATTCCTACTGCCAACCGGACGTATTATCTAAGTCGTTCTCAGCC
>JAIVFU010000278.1 GCA_020829485.1 Nostoc sp. CHAB 5834
ATAATTCATTTTGAAATCAGAGGGGTAATTTTTGTAGTTTTTGTCAGGCTTTAAAGAATAACTTTTTAAAGAAAAAACTAAAATTAAAAAAAATACATTACTTACAAATCGTACAACTATCATCACACTCGACATTTAAATGGTTGAAATATAAGTTCAAAGGATTAAAATATAAAAGTTTTCCAATCGAAAAACAAAACTCATATTGCTGAGATAGGAAAAATATTATTTCTTTAAGAGCAAAACTACTTAGAATGTTAATATTAAAAGATACAGAAGGATGTACTAGGTTTTTTGTAAATAGTCTCTCATTTTTTGTGAAATCGTAGTGATCTCCAAATTCTTTTTTGTAATAATTATTAATGGCGTTGTCACAACTTGTAAATCCAGGTACATAGAGGGGCCCCACTTTTAAAAATTCAAAAGCATATGCGATAGTAAAATATGGCACTCCTATATTGAAACATACTTTATTTAAATTAGACCTAAAACCAAGATTGGGATCGCAGGCTTGCACTACTAAATCAGGATTTTCATCTATAACTATATTTCGTAAATCAATTTCTTCAAATAAAAACGCGTTGTGTGTTGAAATTGAAATTTGAAAATTTTCTTTTATTTTTTCATTTAATGCATCAACTTTTCGTTGATTAATATTTTTCTTGTCAAATATTAATAATTTATCAATATCTGATTTGGTTACTATATCGCCATCAATAATTACCAAGTTTTTGAAGCCAAACTGAGCTAGCAAATATGTTAAAGTACTACCACCTGCTCCTGCACCAAATATTAATATTTTTTTATTTTTAAATGAGGTGTTGATTTTTTCTTCGGAAATATACTCTAAAAATAAATCATTTCGCTTTATGTGTTCTTTGGATTGAACTTCTTTTAGTAAATTGGCTTTTGATAATTCGATATATAAATTTTTGCTTTTAATATTTTTACTTTCAATGCCCTCTTCAATTATATATTTTAATGTTAAATAGTTTTTTTCATTGTATTGTATTTCAAAATACTTTTCCCCTTTAAATCCAATACAAATTCTGTTTCCAGAGCGATATACTGGAACAAATCGCTTTAATTGCATCATCACTTTTTGCATTTTTTTTCTGCATTTATCAGATGTAAAACCTAGTTTAAAATTAAGATGTTATTTTTCTTAATTTTAAACTAGGTCTGTAAATTACTTTTTTGTGACAACGTTATGATTAAACGTTGTCACAAGGCATTGGAGGAGGGGATGGTAAACGAACATGACAACTGCTAACCATTCCTCCTTTGATTGCTTCAGCGTTTACAAAGGCCCTTCCAGCTTTTTCTTTTAATGCTTTCAGTTCAGCTAACGATAATCTTTTCATGTGTACTTGTGCCAAAGGGAATAGTTGTTTCGCGATATTGCAGAGTTACTTTGGCAGGAGCAAATATGACGGTATCGTAAAGCAAAGATGAATAAAAACATGATAAAATTAGACAAAATAGTTGATTTATTTAATCACATTTTTTGTATAGGTGACTTATTCGTGTCTCGTTCGTCTCACGCGCTGATTTAACATACATCACTATGACCTTTGGAACGATACTTCGTAAAAACCGGGAAAAGAAGAGACTATCCCAAAAAGAGGTGGCCGAATACATTGGCGTGGCGCAGGCTACCTACCATAATTGGGAAACAGATCAATTGAGCTTTCGGGTAGAGTACTTGCCAAAGTTAGCCGAGGTGTTTGACGTACCTATGGCGGAGTTAATGCCCGAAGGCACCACTTTAAAGCTGATGAACAATCAGCATCAAAAAAATCATGATAAGTCAGTAGTCGGTTTTGAGGTTACTATTAATGAATCTCGTGATTTGTATGTGGAGTTGATGAGTAGTAAGGACGAGATTATACGGTTGTTGAAGGAAGAAAATACGTTGTTGAAAGTGAGAAATTTTCAACTAGAAGAAGAGCAAAAAAGGATATTAGGGTAAATTGTTAAAAAAATGTAATCTTTTTTCCTCTTTTTTGCATTTAACTAAATGGAAAAATTGTGTTATCAATTGATTGTATCTATTTCAAACTTTCCTCATTACCGGTAGCTTACGGCAACGAGGAAAGTTCGTTTTGATACCAGTATCTTCTACATTTCTACAGAATAAACTGGCTCAGGTCGCGGTTTTGCACCAGGCCGTCCAGCTTCTCGCCAACGAGTTCTTTGGTGACAACCACCTGCGAGTTGGCACCAATTACGTCGGGAATGTCGAACATGAAATCATTCATCAGATGACTCAATACCGTTTGCAACCGACGTGCGCCAATGTTTTCGACCTCGCCGTTTACCTCGAACGCAATCCGGGCCAGTTCGCGCAGGGCATCGTCCTGAAACGTCAGGCTGACGTTTTCGGTCTGCAACATGGCCACATATTGTTTGGTCAGCGCATTCTTCGGTTCTTTCAGGATCTGGTAAAAATCGTCTTCCGACAGGCTTTGCAACTCCACCCGAATCGGGAAACGGCCCTGTAATTCAGGAATCAGGTCGCTGGGTTTGGCTACGTGAAACGCACCGGCGGCAATGAACAGGATATGGTCGGTATGGATAACGCCGTATTTGGTGTTCACCGCGCTGCCTTCCACAATGGGGAGCAGGTCGCGCTGGACGCCTTCGCGGCTCACATCCGGGCCACCCCCGCCGTTGCCCGAACGGGCGGAAGCTACCTTATCGATTTCATCGATAAAAATAATACCGGCGTCTTCGGCTTTCCGAATGGCTTCTTCCTTTACCTCATCCATGTCGATAAGTTTGGCGGCCTCTTCTTCGAGCAGAATCGTGCGGGCTTCGGCAATGGTTACTTTCCGTTTTTTGCCGCGCTTGGGCATCATCCCGCCAATCATTTCCTGGATGTTCATCATCGACAGGTCATCGACCGAGCCACCCATAATGCCGATGTTTGGCGTCTGGCTTTGCTGCACGTCGATATCGATCTTGCGGTCGTCCATTTCGCCGGAGCGGATTTTTTCCCGAAACCGTTCGCGCGTACGTTCGTTCAGTTCGGCATCCGGGTCGGCGGGGGTATTGTCGAAGCCCACGCCCGATGCTGTATGGGTAGGTTTGACGGGCGGAATCAGAATGTCGAGAATGGCATCTTCAACGAGTTGCTGCGCCCGCACCTGAACGGCTTCTTTCTTGGCCGCCCGGACCATATTCACAGCCTGCTCAACGAGGTCACGAACCATACTTTCCACATCGCGGCCGACGTAGCCGACTTCGGTAAACTTGGAGGCTTCGACTTTGATAAAGGGCGCATCGGCGATTTTGGCCAGTCGCCGGGCAATTTCGGTTTTACCAACGCCGGTGGCCCCAATCATCAGAATGTTGTTCGGCGTGATTTCGCGCTGCATATCGGCGGTGCTGTTCATCCGGCGCCAGCGGTTGCGGAGGGCAATGGCTACGTTACGTTTGGCATCGTGCTGCCCAATAATATATTGATCCAGTTCGGCCACGATCTGCCGGGGTGTTAAATCTCTTAGTAGTTGGGTCATCGATAAAGAAGAGACTGGTAGGGAGCCTCTAGTGAATAACAGTGGAAATGGGAAAATGTGCGAATGGTAGCCGGAAATTTGGCGACAGACTCGGTTTGTGGGTATCGTTTTGCTGAATGCGGACTGAAGTCCGCGTTACGTTTGGCTTAGTCGGGCTTCGATAATCAGTTCGGCCAGTTCGCGGAAGCAGCCCTGCCCGCCGTTGGTTTCGCAGCAATAGTCGACAACGGCTTTGTTCTGGCGGGTGGCGTCGGCGGGGCAGGCCGAAAAGCCTACCGCCTGCAGGATCTCGATGTCGTTCACGTCGTCGCCGATAAACGCCACCTCCGAAGCCTCCAGCCCCAGTCGGCTCAGGATACCCGCCAGCAGCGATAGTTTATCGCTGGCTCCCAGGTGCAGCTCGGTGATCTTGAGTTTGGCGGCCCGGCTCACGACCGATGGCGACGTTTCGCCGGTAACGATACCCGTTTGAACGCCCACCAGTTCGCGGAGCCGCACAACGCCCATGCCGTCGCGGATGTTGAACCGTTTGAATACTTCGCCCGATTCGCCGTAGTAAACCCCGCCATCGGTCAGAACACCGTCGCAATCGGTAAGGACAAGTTTAATCTGGGCGGCTTTGTGCCGAAGGGTTGGCGTCATGTAGGCAGATGCTGTTTAGTTGATAAATCGGTCCAGGTCGATGCGTAGGGATAATTGACTGGCACCGGCAGTCGGAACGGACGAAAACCGCCCGTAGGTAAGCTGAAAGCCCCGCGCCTGCACCGACGCCCCAAACGAAAGGCCAGGCCCGAAGCCACCCATTGCCAGTTTGCCTTCCTGCCGTTTCTGGTGGTTGTAGCCCAGCAGCACGTTGACGTTGCGGCTGATGAGCAGTTCGGCTCCTATGCTCAGGTGCCGCGCCAGTTTCTCGGCCACACTTACCGACTGGGTCAGGGGGTTACCGTTGAGATCGAAGCGGGTGGTCAGGTTCGGGTCGTTGTAGGTGATGTCGAAACGCTGGAGGTGGTGGGCCGTCAGGGTCAGGCGGATGGGTGCGTAGCGGGGTTTGAGCGTAACGCCCATCTGCAAATCGAACGGCAGATCGGCGTCGGCGGGACCATAGTTTTTTACCAGATAGCCCACGTTTTTGGCCACCAACCCCAGTGTGAGTTCCTGGTTGGGGTGCCGCCAGATACCGCCCGCATCAGCCAGGATGCCAAACGCCGAATACGTTTCGATGGAGGAGCCAACGGCTTTGAGCGTAGCGCCGAGCGTAAAATTTCCTTCCGTGCGGGCGTGGGTCAGGCTCAGGGCGTAATCGTTGGCCGAAAACGTGCCGAGACTGTTTCCGGCCGGATCGGTAAGCGCAAACTGGCCGTAGCTGAGGTATTGCAAACCAACGGCCCAGACTGATTGGGCTGGCGGTTTTTTTCGGTTAACGGGTAAACCGTAGTGCAGGGTATAGAATTTGGCCGCGGCCAGATACGGCATCAAACTGATCGACAACTGGTTGGGCGGCAGCGAGTCGGCAAGGGCGGGGTTGTTGAGGTGATACGATCCGTCGGGTTGGGTGGCCGTGGCCACCTGCCCGCCCAGAGCCGCCACCCTGGCGTGGGTCGGCAGGTCGAGAAACGAAAAAACGCGTTGCCCGCCCAGCCCCTGGCCATACCCGGCCCAGGGTCCGACGAAAAAAAAGAAGATGAGTATGTATCGTTTCAACGTGCTACTCCTACATTTAGCCCGGCGGTCAGGCGCTTTCTTGCCGGAACCATCGTAGCTTCCGGCAAACGAAGCCAGCCGTAAATATCGATCAATGTTCGGTAAAAAGCGTTTGTAAAGCCTGCCGAACAAAAAACGATGCCTGATTCTTGACCGGCAGTGGTGTTCAAACCAGCCGCCAACAGGTGAAAGTCGGCCAGAGGCTGAAGCGTGGATG
>JAIVFU010000279.1 GCA_020829485.1 Nostoc sp. CHAB 5834
ACAACGGCTTGGTATATTCAACGCAATCATTCACAAAAGTCTGTAGATTGGCAGTTCACAACAGCGGATGCCCGTATCCGTCTCAAGCGTCTTTATCCACAAATAGAAAATTGACATACCACTAGCATGGTATCATCATCCATCATGCGAATCTAGCAACACCAATTTTTTAGCCGTCTTTGAAGTTTGTGCTTTTGGACACCTCTTCCCAGGCATTTAAAGTTGTTGTTAGGGACTGAATATTAGCCCGTGTCCGTTGCAGTGCCTCTTGCACTAGGGCGTGTTTTAAAACTATAGCCAAAGAATGATAGAAGCCAGGGTCAGTATTGCAAGGTAGTTATCAGCTTTTTTCTCATACCGTGTAGTAATCCGACGAAATTGCTTTAAACGGTTGAAACATCGCTTGGAATGATGATCCGGCTTTGCAGATTGTGATCAAGGAATTGTTGGCGAGGTTTCCGCAGTGGGGGATTGCTTGTGTTGAGAGGGTGCTGGTGAAGTGGAATGATTAGCGATCGCCTATTATAGAAAGAGATCGCGCTTGAAAGCGAGTTATACCTTATGTCTCTGACAATCAAAGACTTAGAACAATTACAGTCACAGAATCCCGATTGGCAGATGGAGCTAGTAGAGGGAAACATCATCGTTATGGGGCCATGCGATTATGAATCAGACGAAATTGGTTCTCGCCTGTTAACGTTTCTTAATATTTGGGTCATGCCTCGCAAGCTAGGCAGAGTTACTGGTTCCAGCGCTGGCTTTATCTTGCCAAGCATTGAAATCGGTAAAACTACGGGCGACCCGGAAAAAAGAAACTTACGCGCTCCAGATGTTTCATTTGTTCGGGCAGAACGACTCAAGAAAACTCAGCGTGATTTTGTGCAGTTAGTCCCCGATCTTCGCGGCTATTAATTGTATTATTAGTGACTTTAGGTGGCATACCAAATCCAATCCCACCCACGGCTTTTTCTTTAAATAAATCAGGAAAAGCCAGATTGACTGCATAGTTGATAATATTTGCATTACCATTCACACCGTCAACTCGTTCTGCATTCATGTAGCCAATCCAACTACTTACAGCCATCTTGGGGGTTATTCTCCAGAGTGCTTGGACACCATAGGCGTTCACCATTAATGGTATGCCTGCACCAAAAGGAATGTTTGCAAAATCACTACCTGTACGATGTAGCAAATTGCCATCAGGAACATAGCTGCGAATATAAGTTAATCCAAATTCTGTATTTGGTGAAGGTTTGAAGGAAAATTGTGCTAAAGCACTATAGTTTCCCCCAAACAATCCTTCAACTCCAGTTTCGGCGTTTTCTGCTAAATAACCTACATCCAAACGAATAGTTCTGTTGTTGTAAACTGCTGCTACACCCGATGGACTCATAAATCCAATACGGTAAATAGGGTTACGTTCCGAAAAGCGAGAAGGAGAACCTTTTGCACCGCCAAAACTGGCAAAATCGGGGTTAACAACTGTTGCGTAGTAATGGTGGGATGCAGCATTTCCGTAAATATAGAAGTTGAGGTTTTCAGCAACAGGAAAGCGATATTCTAGTAAATTTAAATTCAGGCTACTGTCACTGTTACCAACTTCAAATGATTGGCGCGTCATATTAGTAGCAGAAGCACCGTTAAAATTAGGTACTCTATTTGCAGATTGAAGACGTACAAGTAATCTATCTTGACCTGTAAAACTGCTAATTAAGTTTAAACGAGTCCGATAATTTAAAGCTAAATTTGAATCGATACTAGTTTCCGGGTCTGCATCAGCACTGTCTCCAGTTATACCACTACCTAAAACTACAATGGAAGTGCTTACTTTAGTTGTGGTAGAAAACTGTTGCGATCACAATACAGCACTATTCACCTCTAAATTTTCTACTCTGTTTTCAATAGTGGCTAACTCTGTAGCAAACTCATATTCTAATCTTTTAATAGTTGTAACATCTTCTGGTGCAATTTGTAAAAGCTGGCTGCCAAACTGTTGACTAATTGTACTGATGCAAGTATTCAGCCCCGCAGCAAACTCATAGCGAGTCATCACTCGGTTTCCTCGAAAAAGATGATCGGGGTATCCAGTGATACAACTATACTTTTCAACTAATGATTGCAGGGACACAAAAGCCCAATCGGTAAATTGTACATCAGAGAATTGGGAAACTGGCGTAATTGTCACGGTTTCTTGTAAAACTTCAAATGCTTTCAGCCAGTGAAAGCACCTATATGCTGTAGACTTGCAATCGGACGGTACAGAGGGCAAATTGGAAACTCTCATTTCTGATTTACCCGATGCTGGACAGCACCCGAACCGTACCATTGCCTTTGGGCCTGATGGGATGCTTTACATTTCCGTAGGTAGTACCTGTAACGCTTGTGATGAACCAAATCCAGAACACGCCACACTCTTACAGGCGCAACCAAACGGTAGCAATCGCTCCATCTATGCAAAAGGTTTACGAAATACTATTGGTTTTGCTTGGCATCCCCAAACACGCGAACTTTGGGGGTTAGATCACGGTTCGGATTGGCGAGGAAATGACCTGCTGCCAGAAGAGTTGAACCGCATTGTAAAAGGTGGAAACTATGGTTGGCCTTTTTGTTGGGGTGATAAGCGTCCTGATGTATACCTATCTGCTGAACCTGAAGGAGCAAATAAAAAAGAGTACTGTGCCAAAACTCAACCGCCAGTGCTAACTTACACCACAGTGCGCCTTTAGCAATGGCGTTTTATACTGCCAAACAATTTCCCCAAGAGTATCAAGGTGATGTTTTTGCAACCATGCGGGGTTCTTGGAACCGCAATCCACCCGTGGGGTACAAAGTTGTGCGGATTCGTTACGAAAATGGCAAACCTGTGAAATTTGAAGATTTTGTGACTGGCTTTTTGACCAAAGACAGAACTGCACAGTTTGGTAGACCTGTTGGTTTAGCGATCGCACCAGATGGTTGGCTGCTATTTACTGATGATACCAATGGAGTGATTTATCGTGTTTCCCACACTGCTAAATAGAGTAATCATCTGACCGTAGCAAACTTGGGTTTAAGACCCCACTAAATTTTTAATTTGGTGGCTTTTATTCATGAGGGGTCTGAATACCCAATAGAGGTAATATCATGTCCGGTTAAAGACTTATAGTTTAGACCGGAGTTCTTGCTGGGGGAGAGTTCAAATACCAAGTTTTTTCCCCTCTGCTTCTTCTTCACCTGAAGCTTGTGAGAAATGCGGGTATAGCAGTCTCAGTAGATTGGAGATAGAGACTGCTTAAGTAAAATTAAGCATTTTTTACTAAATACTGGCTTTGTTGCATGAAAGAAAAACAAGACACACCAATCCGGCATTAGAGCAGAAGTTAGTTTTCTACTTTGTAGCTGTCTGGCTTGCCCAACTGGATGATGCGATTAAGAGCAGCACATGTAAAATTTACCATTTTCCCTATTCACGCAACAACGCCAAGAAGAGCGCTTATAGCGGTAGTCTCTATCCTCATTTACCTTTCCTGGGGACACAACCTCAACTACCATTACTGGGGAAGGCATCTCTGGAGTAATTGTAGCCTGTCTTAGAGCCATCGCTTCTAATAGCTCCTGCGTTAAGATCATCAAGTCAGGCAGTCGCACACGAGTCCGGTTGCCTATGACCACAAGTTCCGTATCTTTATGATAAATAAGGATTACTTATAATTAGCTGATTGATAATTTGTTGACACTAACCTGATGGAAGATAAATAGCTTCAACTACTTGATATTTACGCTGTAGGGCTTGAGATAAAAAGGCTAACATCTGTTTGAGTGCGAAAAGCCAATATGCTACACACTACTTTCATCATTTCATTTTTTAAACCCCAAGAGAGCAGCACAAGTATTAATTATGTATTTAGTAGCTTACACTACCTTAATGTACATAAGAACTCTTGCATAAATATTTTGTGGTATAATATTGGGTTATTTAATTTGAGATTTGGCAATTAAAATAGGAAGAATTTATCAATTTTTTTGATTAGCTATTATCAAGCGATGCCTACGGCGGGCTGTTCGGTGTCGCTAATTTTTTAAAATTAGCAGCAAATCTGGTTTCAGTGATTGATAAAATCCTGAAATTATTTGGTAATTTTATTTTTTATCTGACTTTATAGAGCTAATTCGTAATTATAAATTCCGGCAATTAAATTCGACCTTAATCCAAAACGTCGGTGACGATTTCGATATCTATCAGACAAGATTTTAAAGATTTTAAGACGACGATTAACGTGTTCGACAACAATTCTTAATCGATTGAGTTCACGATTGGATTTTTTCTGTTCTTTCGTCAACTTTTTACCTTTCGGCTTTTTAATTGGTGTTTCACTCAATTGATGAATTTTACTAATTCCTTGATAGCCTTTATCAGCTATAACTTTGAGTAATTATCCAAATTTTACCCCACTGTTTTTAAATAGCCTAAAATCATGAATTCTCCCTAAACCATGCGCTAAACAGATAATTTGACTATTTTTTTGGTGGATAACTACCTGCGTTTTTAAAGTATGAACTAAGAGCTTACCGCTAAAAAATCTTTTTTGCCCAACATGAGGTCTTTCAATTGGGCTTTCCATCACATCCATCACTACCAAATCTTCTTGGGATGACATTTTCCATAATTCTTTCTTTCCAGGCAGACTAAACTTTCTTGAACTAATTAGAATATTTTCAATTTTATAAACTGTTCGGCAGACTGCTGATTCTGAAAGTCCCCAGTCTAATCCAATATGATAATAAGTACGGTATTCTCTCTCTTTTTTGAAGAACCATTAAAACTTGGTCTTCAATAATTAATTTAGGACGACGGCCTGGTTTCTTTTTCTTTTGCTCATCAGTTTTGACTACCCCAACCATTAGTTCAAAGGTTCTACGACTTACTCCTGTCATACGCTTAAATTTCTTTGAAGTCAGCTGTTTGGCTTTTCCTATTTTCACTGTCAATCAAAGTCCTGCTTGCAATTGGTCAGACACTTCATAATACCACAAAACACTTTTGCAAGAGTTCTAATCTTTTGAGCTTTTTAAGTAAAGTTTACTTGTTAGTTTTTTGCTCTATAAAACTCAAAAGCTCTTCCTCAAACTCAGTTAAATACAGTCGCTTCAACTCCCCCAAGTGCTTCAGCACAGCACTTAGGGCATTTTCCAAGTTCTCGTTTTCCCGTAACCTACTGATGCGATCGCTGATTAACTGCATCTGCTGACACTCCTGGGGCAGATAGTTGAAAGACTTTAAGTGCTGCAATCCAATTGTGTACTCGCCATCCCAGGTTTTGACTGTACAACCCCTAGCTATCTAATTGGTGTTGTTTGCAAGTAAACTGAAAAACACCTACCAGCAGACATTCCTCCGTGATAGTAAAGTTACCTAGCCACCGCCCACAAAGACATTTCCCAGATGCCAAACGAA
>JAIVFU010000027.1 GCA_020829485.1 Nostoc sp. CHAB 5834
CTCGCCAACGCAAACATCGCCTTCACCATGATCCAATTACCGCAATACAAGGTTTGGTCAATCAACATACAGAAATTCTCTCTGTGCTTGAGTCTCAAGCCCTAAAATACCAATTAGATAGCTAGGGAGAAGGAGTGGCTGTACCACCACGAGTAGCAACAACAGCCTGGGTCATAAACTCCAAAACATTACGTTTTTGAGACTTCAGGGTTGTCACCACAGTCAGCATCCGGGTAACAAAAACACTACCAGTCTGGGTTTGAGAGCCAAAACTAGTCCGTCGCCAGATTACAGCAGGACGGATAGCTCGTTCAGCTTGATTTTTTCTAATAACTGTTCTTGAACTGTCAGGACTTCCGTTAGTTTCTTTTCCTGTTGTTCTATTTGCTGCGCCATCTCCTCCACCAGTTTTTTGACGCTGGTTGGAGTCTTTCCCCAATCTTCTGGGGGTATCTGCTCTACATGATTCAGGCGCTTCTGTTCCATGCCATTTAATTTATCAGATTTTGGGGGTAGAAGAGCGATCGCTCTTCTACCCCCCTGAACGGTTACAATTTTAACTCATCCAGAATAGAAATAAGCACTTTATAAGATCAAGCTTCACCCTCAATCCCTCTGTTTACCAAGAAGAGAAATTGAGGGTGAGATTTGGCGTTGCTAATTTCATGTATGAAAATGATTCTGCATGAGATCAAAATCCTTGTAGAGACGTTGCATTGCAACGTCTCTACATCTGGATTCATACCGCAATTGGGCAACGCCTGAGATTTTATATTTAATTTAACCCACTTAGTTATAAGTTTTTAGAACCAGCCTTGTTTATTCACAAAGTAGGTATTTACAAATTCTTCAGGCGGCTTATTCAAGTAGATCATACCTTCAATTAAACCTACAAGTAGCATAACTAACAAGGCAATCCCGTAAGTAAAAGAACCTCCGACTACAGAAATCATCAACATGATAAAGCCTTCTGGAGCGTATCCAAGAATAAATTTATGAACCCCAAATCCTCCCAGGATAATGCCACAGTAACCAGCTAGAAGTTGTTTGGTAGGGTGAGTGGGGTTGAAATTTGACATAGTGCTGCTCCTTGATAAGTGAGGTATAAAAATAAAGTCTTTATTGTAATCAAAGCAAATACATTTACCGTGCCAATTTTAGATTTTAAATTTTGGATTTTGGATTATTTCTTTGGTACAAGCCCCGCCCGATGTTAAGCGGAACAAATCTAAAAGACGCTCTCTACGAGACGCTGCGCGTAGCTTGCTTCCCCGTAGGGGTACGATGACTCGCTTGCCGCCGGCGCGATCGCAAATCTAAAATCCAAAATTGATTGACTTGCTTAATACATATATTTTTAATTTTTTAAGTACAAGTAAGCCAAGATAAATAGCCAAAATCAGCGTATTTCTATTTCAGAGGGGGACGCTAAAATGTCTTCCGGCTATGCCGGAAAATCTGGCGCTCTTTAATAACTTTTGGTAGATTTGACGATCGCAAACCCTGGTGCGGCAATTTCGCTTTTTCTTGAGAAGAATGAACCTCAATAATCAGCGAAAACTGCTACATCACTTTTTACAAGTCCATCAGTATTATTTCCGGATTTTTTTGCTATCGCTTCCAGGGGGCGTGAAACGCGATCGCACCAATCACTAGATATAACTAGTAATTGTTCTTACCTATGCAGATAAAATCAGATATTTATATTTTTGGCAACAGTAATTTTTTAGTGCTAATTGCTACCTAAAACAAATAAACTTAATAATGTACCACTATTCCAGAGGCTGTGGAGGAGCATAGGAGCAAGGAGGTTGCGCGATCGCGTGTAAACGACTCCTAAGACAATCCCCAATGCAGTGAGGGGAAGAATTTCCGACAAGCTGAGGTGAGCGATCGCAAACAATAAACTACTGATCAGAATCGATGCCCAGACGGGTAAGTAACGAGTTAGAGAAGGTAACAAAAAGCCGCGAAATAGAATTTCTTCAAAAAATGGAGCTGCGATCGCTGCTGTGGAGAAAAATATGCCAAGTGCTACACCATCTTGGCTTTCGAGCGCTAATTGCAACAGGGGATTACTACCACCTTGTCCTTGCCAAAGTTGTTGATTGATCAAAGATACCACCACAACTATAGGTAAAGCCGCACAATAGCCTCCCAGTCCCCACAAAAACCAATTATCTTGAAAACGGAAGCGAAACCAAAATTCTGGTAATGGAAAAAAGCGCTTGAGAGAAAAATACAGCACTAACAGCGCCCCCGATGCGACTAGAAAGTAACTAACTAAAACATAAAAAGCCTGAAGTCGCACATCACCCACAGGACGAGGGATGGGGAGCAGCGAGAGCAATAAAGGGACAAAAATTTGCCCCATGAAGAAAAAGCCGACGATAAAAACCTGTAAAATGGTTTCACCATCCCAAGGTGTTGACCAAGGGACATCAGCATTTTGAGCGAGTAACGAGGTTTTTCCTTTTAACAAGCGTTGAGCAACTAAGAAAATCAGCAGTATTAGACCAGTTAAAGCTGCCAAAGTGGGGATAGTGCCAATAACTGCTAATTTGATCACCGCTTGAGCAGCAGATTCTTGTTGTGCAGCTTTAACTGCTGATAAAGCGTCTTGTCGTTGCTGGAGTTGGTATAGCTGAACCAAAGCAGTAGAGCGAAACCAACCTTCTAAATTCTTTTGAATCCGTTCTTGAGAATTTTGGAGCAGACGGGGAGGATTGCTCCACAGTCCACTTAATACAGCTGCGGTTTCTCCAAATTCTGGATTGATATCTGAGCGTTGTTGTAATTCGCTCCAAGTTTTAAGAGCCGTATCCGTCTGTCCTTGCTGTGCTTGTAAAATTCCCAGGCGCAAGTCTAATTCAGCCAGTAATTTTTGTAATTGCTTGAGGGACTGCTGTCCCTGTTTAGAAGTTTTAGTAGTGGGAGGAACATCCGGTAGAGGTTTCGGAGGTATGGGAGTTATTTCAGGTTGAGAGCGTAATTGTGCAAGGTTATTATTAACTTTGTCTAAATTAGCTTTAACTGATTGACGCGCCTCCTCATATTGCTTTGTAGCGCCCTCCAGGGGTTGCTCACCAAGTATTGCTTCCTGAACCGCTTTGAGATTGCGATCGCTGCTATCTTCTGATTGCCAAGCTTGGGCTTGGAGAGCAATATTTGTTTGGTATAGTTCTAGGCGACTTTGGAACTGAGGTTCTTGCCAACTACTGAATAAAGCCCAAACTGCCAACAGAACTGCTATTGGTGTCAGTATAAAAATTAAAACTAATCGCTTGAGTGTCATCTATCCCTCTTTTAGTAACCAGTGGAGAGCGCGTCCCCCTTGGGAATTATCGCAAGAAAAAGTCAGAGGTGGATAGATATCATCAATATTATAAGTTTGCGCTTGCACCCACCATGTTAAATTACAACCCATTGCACTGCTTACCCTCCGCCGAGGATCTGCCCGATTCTGACGATGAACCTGTGGATAATCAACTACAACATTTGATTCCTGGCTTGCTAGAAGCCATCTTAGCTTGGCTGTGGGCAAGCCGGATGGATTGGTTTTTTGGCGTTGATATGGGGATATATTACGATCCCGAATTACCGCCGATTGTGCCTGATGGATTTTTAAGTTTAGGAGTCGAGCGAGTTTTTGATGAGAACTTGCGTTTAAGTTATGTGTTATGGGAAGAAAAGGTGATGCCGATTATGGCATTAGAAGTTGTTTCTCACAGACGGCGTGGGGAATACACCAGCAAAAAGAAACTTTATGCGGATATGGAGATTTTGTATTATGTTGTCTACAATCCCCAACGCCGGAGAAAACCACCTTTAGAAGTTTATCGCTTTATAAATGGTGAATATGTATTACAGCCAGGAAATTTAGTTTGGTTATCAGAGATAGGTTTAGCAATTGGTTATGAACGGGGAACCTATCAGGGAATTACACGAGATTGGTTGTATTGGTATGACAAACAAGGAGTCAGATATTTAACACCAGAAGAACGAGCGATCGCTGCCGAACAACGCGCTAACACTGCTGAACAACGCACTCAAAGGCTAGCAGAAGAATTGCGAAAGTTGGGGATAGATCCAGATTCTTTGAGTTGATTTTGTGATTCTATCAAACACCTTAGAAGAGTGCGGCTATAAGAATGAAGTCTACCTTTGTCGGCTATAGATATATCCAACAGTTTTTCACTTAGATTTTATGTAAATTAAATTACGATAAAATACTAATATCTTTAAGTCAAGCGAAGAATAATATGAATAGCAATGCTAAAGAGTATGTCGTAGGTCAAAGAAATGTTAATACGTTTATGTATCTTAAAAAGGCAAGCCGTGTTCTTCTGAATCAAGCAAAAGCAAATCAAGAAGGCTCTTTTTACAACTATATGACCAGTATGCTGACATCAGCTTTTTATTTGGAAGCTTATCTGAATCATTCAGGATTTAAATTTTATGGAATTAGAGAAAATAATAGCTACTGGAAAGATTTTGAGAAACTTAACCCCGATAAAAAACTAGAAAAATGGAGTGAGATGATATGTTTCAAAATAGACTATGGACGCAGACCATTTCAAACATTTAAAGAGATTTTTAAATTCCGAAACAAACTTGTTCATGGTAAGAGTGAAATAATTAATGTCAATCAAATTCAAAAAGCATCTGAAGAACATATATATACACAATTACCCAAGCTTAATTGGGAAAAAATGGTTAATATGCAAACTGCGGAAAGGTTTTTGAATGATGCTATAGAAATGGTTGAAATACTAAATAAACAAGCAGGTTTTTCTAGTACTGAACTCTATACGCTAGCCAGTACCAGTACCGTGAGCCAGTTAAGCTCAACGGAGCAAATATAGTGTACTGGGATGAAATACTTACGCAACTATTTTTAAGAGTTACTTACTTATGCTATAAATATAAGTCTAACAGATAGGGGCATTAATTTTAAATAATGATCGCTACCCAAACTAACCCATCTTCCCCCTAACCCAAGTGCGAAAAGATTTTAGCAAAGCAATTTCCCCCATACTTTTACTCTGCTCAATAAATCTGCTTATCTCACTCACTGAAACTATAGGAAAGGCAATACTAAACTTACACTCAACATATTGCCCGTCTCTCAACTGATAAAACTTTAAATTTTGCCCATCATATCTCCAAAGTTCAGTTACACCCAACGCTGAATAAATTCCCAATTTGTTAACTGAACTGCTGGTAATGTCAATCTCAATTGCTAAGTCAGGCGGCGGATCATTTTCTAAATCTAAAGTTTGCTTACCCCTAATAGCTAGTTCATTCTGGATATAATAGCAAGTATCTGGTTCTATTCCCCGCTTTGATATTTTCCGCTTTAATGTTGTTGAACCAGCACTTCTCACTTCAATCCCTAATTCTTCAGCTAAAGCAATAATAAAATTACCAAAATTACTTTTGGGGTTTTCGTGTTCAAAAAGTGGAGTCATGATTTCTAAAACACCGCAATCATAAGCAAACCGAGAACCTCTATCTTCACCTGTATCTCTCAACAAGGCTTCAAAGGTTTCCCAGCTAATGTTATGTAGCACTGTTCTTTGTTCACCAACCGTTGACTTGACAAGCATAGATTAAAAAAATAAGTCAGTAATTATATTTATCAATTAAGTACAGTTTACCCTATCTTCTCCTGCACCCAAGCGCGGAAGGATTGCACCAAATCAATTTCATCCATAGTTTTACTTTGCTGGATAAATCTATTCATTTCACTAACAGAAATTAAAGGGAAAGCTATACTTAACTTAATCTCAATATACTGATTTTGTACTAATTGGTAAAATTTTAAAATTTCTCCATTATATGTCCATAATTCTCCTACACCTAAAGCCGCATAAATATTAAATTTATTAATAGAGCTGCTAGTAATATCAATTTCAACTGCTAAATCTGGTGCTGGATCTGTTGTTAAATCTAATTCTTGTTTACCTCTAATTAGTGGCTCATTTTGAATATAATAGCAAGTATCAGGTTCTATTCCCTTTGTTATTGGTTTACGTTTCAATGTTGTAGAACCAGCACTTCTAATTTTAGTTTTTAATTCCACTGCTAAAGCGAATATCAATCGGTCAAACTGAATTTTAGGATTTTCGTGTTCAAAAAGTGGAGTCATGATTTCTAAAGTGCCACAGTCGTAAGCAAACCGAGAACCTCTATCTTCACCTGTATCTCTCAGCAAGGCTTCAAAGGTTTCCCAGCTAACGTTGTGTAGGACTGTTCTTTGTTCCGCAAGCGTTGACTTGACAAGCATATTACAATACTTCTTCTGTCAGGATATTAGATAGAATCCCGATAATTTTACCTATGTTATTAATATAATACTCGCTCAAGTCAATTTCAATCACTTGCCCAATAAGTTTCAAAAACTTCCAGTTAGTTCCAGTGGTGACAGTTCCATAAATTGCCTGAATGTTATTACGCTCACGTTCATTAAACAATTTAGCTGCTAACATTTCTGCTACACACTGACCTAAGCCTGCATTGATATTTTCTTTCTTAGCTTCTACAATTGTGACAACTGGTGCGTTCAGAATTAGTAACTCTGGTGAACGGCTAATAATAAAATCGCAATTTCCATTTAACCCTTGTGCTGAATCAACAGTAAAGTCAATACCAGAAAATAAACTTATTTGATTATTTAAATATTTTCTTACAGCAATTAAAATTGGTGCAATAATCATTTCTGAGCGAGATTTTTCTGTATTACTAGCAAGAGCTAAAGGTACATTTTCCCGCAAGACTTCTGCAAGTAATGGTGGACACTCTACTTCGTGTACAGATGCAAATATATCAGTTTTGTCAGAAATAGTTAGGCCAAAGGTTTTTATAACTCTGTCTAAAGTAAAGTCACTGTATGACACTTTAGTTGCTCCTGTAAATAATCCAGATAATTAAATTGTGCCAAATATTAGCAAGATATGTTGCTCATATTTGGCACAATTACTGTCTGAATATTTTGTAACTTTAAGCAAGGAAACCTGCAAAAAAGTCGAGAGTTTCTTTCAGTGCTTTGATGAAAATATCAATTTCCTCGTGGGTATTGTAGAAAGATAGACTTGCTCGTGCAGTTGCAGCAAGACCTAAATAACGGTGTAATGGTTGTGTGCAGTGGTGTCCAGAACGGATAGCAACGCCTTCTTGATCTAATAATGTAGATAAGTCATTGGCGTGGACTTCTCCGGCTGTGAATGACGCAAGAGCGGCTCTACCTTCTCCTGTCGGAGACGCTACGCGAACACCTTTTGCATTTGGTTTGGGGCCGTAAATTCTAATTTGGGGAATTTGCTCTAATTGTTGGAACAAATAAGCTGTTAATTCTGCTTCGTAGGCGTGGATTTTATCCATGCCGATACTGCTAAGATAATCGATCGCAGCACCAAGTGCGATCGCTTCTCCAATTGCAGGTGTACCAGCTTCAAATTTATGTGGTAATTCTGCATAAGTTGAATGGTCTAAATACACCTCTGCAATCATCTCACCACCACCAAAAAATGGTGGCATTGATTCCAGCAATTCCAACTTGCCATACAGAAATCCTATCCCAGTTGGCGCACACATTTTATGACCAGATGCTACCAACCAATCACAATCTATTTGTTGCACATCGACAGGGTAGTGGGGGACACTTTGGCAAGCATCAACTAAGAATTTAGCACCGTATTTGTGTGCGATCGCACCAATTTCTGCCACTGGATTAATGCAACCCAAAGTATTAGAAATATGCACCACCGACACCAATTTTGTTTTGTCGGAAATCAGCTTTTTATACTGTGACAAATCAAAAGTCTCTTCAGGTGTTAATTCTACAAATTTCAGTACTGCACCCGTTTTTTGTGCCACCAATTGCCAAGGCACAATATTACTGTGGTGTTCCATCACCGAAAGAATAATCTCATCTCCCGGCTGCAAATTATTCATTCCCCAGCTATAGGCTACTAGGTTAATTGCTTCGCTTGCGTTGCGGGTGTAGACGATTTCCTGACGGGATGCAGCATTGATGAATTTGGCAATTTTATCTCTAGCACCTTCATAAGCATCGGTAGCTTTAGCACTCAGGGAATGGGCACCTCGATGCACGTTAGCATTATATTGCTCGTAATAATCCCGTAGGATATTTAATACGAATAAAGGCTTTTGCGATGTCGCAGCATTATCGAGATAAACCAGGGGTTTCCCGTTGACTTCCTGATGCAATATCGGGAAGTCAGCGCGAACTTTATCAGCAAGGGTTTTGGTAGGAGTAAAAGTCATTGGTAGATTAGTTATTAGTCATTAGTCGGTAGAGACGCGATTAATCGCGTCTGTACAATAGTCATTAGTCAGGGACTTGAGATTATTCACTGTGTTTAAAAGGATTTCTCGCAGAGAAGGAACTGGTATTTTGTTGATAACTTCAGCAGCGAAGGCGTTAATTAACAACTTCCGAGCATCGTTTTCATCAATTCCCCGACTTTGCAGATAGAATATTTCGTCATCTTCTAATTGGCTAACAGTAGCACCGTGAGCGCATTTGACGTTATCGGCAGTAATTTCCAATTGGGGTTTGGTATCAACTCTGGCTTTAGACGATAGCAGCAAATTGCGATTCAACTGGGATGCATTTGTTAACTGCGCTAGTTTGGGTACAAAAACTTTACCATTGAACACTGCATGAGCGCGATCGCCTACAATACATTTATGCAATTGGTCACTTGTACCGTGGGGATAATTGAGTGCGATCGCACTGTGAGTATCAGACAACTGCTTACCAGAAATTATCGTCAACCCATTGAGAGTAGTTTGTGTCTGCTCACCAGTTTGCAAAATCTCCAAATTGTGCCGTGACAACTTCGCACCTAAAGTTATGGCGTGACTTGTATATCGACTATCACGAGCTTGGGTTACAGCAGTTTTCCCAATATGAAAAGCCTCTGCACCTTCTTGCTCAACCCTAGTGTGACTCACCTCAGCATTGTCACCAACCCAAACTTCCGTAACCGCGTTAGTTAAATAAACTTCTTCCTCTTGTGGGGTAGGCATCTTGCCTGCCACATACTCCTCAACCAACGTTACCTGCGAACCACTTTCCGCCACCACCAAACAACGCGGCTGCGAAATTGTCAGCGTCTCACCTGAAATAAACACCAAATGAATAGGCGTTTCAACTACCACATTCTTCTTCACCCACACCACAGCTGCATCACCTATCCCAGCCGTATTGAGAGCAGTAAAAACCTCCTGCGCTCCTTCAGCTTGAGCTAAATATTGCTGTACAGCTTGCTGCTCAACCTCAGACAAACCAGCCAAATTACTCACCACAATTCCAGATGGTAAATCTGAAACTGCGGATAACTCCGGCGCAAAAACGCCATTCACAAATACCAAACGACTATTAGCCGCTTCTGGCAAAATATCAAATTCTAGAGACGCGACAGACGCGAAATTTCGCGTCTCTACATTAAATTGCAGTTTTCGCAGAGACGACAAATCAGTAAATCGCCATTCTTCCTCGCGGGTGGTGGGAATAGTCGAGTGGCGTACCCAACTAGCAGCACCTTCACGTAATTCCTGTAACCATCCCTCTGTTTTAGTTGCCGTTACTTGATTTAACAACCCAGTCAGATAATCATCTCTATCTAACATCGATGTCAAACTGACTGCATTTGAATTAGGTATTGGACTAGGAGATACTTGAATATTCATTACACACCCACCTTAGCAGCCGCAAATTCTTCCAGCACCCAGTCATAACCGCGAGACTCTAATTCGAGCGCCAGTTCTTTACCACCACTCGTAATAATCTGCCCCTGTGCCATCACATGGACAAAATCAGGCACAATATAATCGAGTAACCGTTGGTAGTGAGTAATCAAAATTGTCGAATTTTCTGGACTTGCCAGTTGATTTACACCATTCGCCACAATTCGGAGCGCGTCAATATCCAAACCCGAATCAGTTTCATCCAAAATTCCCAACTTTGGTTCTAGCAGCGCCATTTGCAGAATTTCATTCCGCTTCTTCTCACCACCAGAAAAGCCTTCATTCAAACTCCGACTGAGAAAACTGGGATTCATCTTCACCACATCCAGCTTTTCCTCAATCAAATCGTCAAAATCAAAAGCGTCTATTTCCTCTAAACCTTGCGCCTTGCGCCGGGAATTGTACGCCACCCGCAAAAAATCTAAATTGCTCACACCGGGAATTTCTAACGGATACTGAAACGCTAAAAACACACCACTTCTTGCGCGTTCCTCCGGTTCCAATTCCAGCAGATTTTGCCCCTGGAAAATTACTTCTCCGCCAGTCACCTCATACGCCGGATGCCCAGCCAACACCTTAGAAAAAGTACTCTTACCAGAACCATTCGGCCCCATGATCGCATGAATTTCACCCGATCGCACATCCAGATTTACACCCTTCAAAATCGGTGTCCCATCAACATTAGCCGTCAGGTTCCGTACCGACAGCACAACTTCACTATTTTCAATAATCATCTTCTCTCCCTTCTCTGCGCTCTCTGCGCCTCTGCGGTTCGTTACTCTTCCAAAAGAATAAACACAGAACCCCGATGTCCCTGTGTTTATCCTTGCTTCCATTTATCCAACACTGCCTTCCAACTTCAAACTCAACAACTTATCAGCTTCCACAGCAAACTCCATCGGTAGCTGATTAAAAACATCCTTACAGAAGCCACTAATCATCATCGAAATAGCATCTTCCGAAGAAATACCTCGTTGAGCAAAGTAGAATAACTGATCTTCCCCAATCTTAGAAGTAGAAGCTTCATGCTCCACCTTCGCACCGTTATTTTGCACCTGAATATAAGGGAAAGTATTCGCATGGGCATTATCCCCAATCAGCATTGAGTCACACTGAGAATAATTTCTCGCCCCTTTAGCCGTAGGGTTAACTTTCACCAAACCCCGATAGCTATTACTAGAATTACCTGCGGAGATTCCTTTAGAAATAATTGTACTGCGGGTATTCTTACCTACGTGAATCATCTTACTACCCGTATCAGCTTGCTGCTGATGATTTGTCAGCGCCACCGAGTAAAACTCACCCACAGAATTATCACCCACCAACACACAGCTAGGATATTTCCAAGTAATTGCCGAACCTGTTTCTACTTGAGTCCAGGAAATCTTGGAATTTACGCCCTGACACAAACCGCGCTTGGTGACAAAGTTGTAAATACCGCCTTTACCGTTGGCATCGCCAGCGTACCAGTTTTGCACGGTGGAGTATTTAATTTCGGCGTTGTCGAGGGCGACGAGTTCCACAACGGCGGCGTGCAATTGGTTGCTATCATACATCGGTGCGGTGCAACCTTCGAGGTAAGAAACATAACTACCTTCTTCAGCGACAATCAAAGTCCGCTCAAATTGTCCCGTGTCACCAGAGTTGATGCGGAAGTAGGTAGACAATTCCATTGGGCATTTTACGCCTTTAGGAATATAGACAAAAGAACCATCGCTAAATACCGCAGCGTTCAAGGCGGCAAAATAGTTGTCAGCAATAGGAACAACGCTACCCAAATATTTTTTAATAAGTTCTGGGTGTTCTTGCAACGCTTCCGAAAACGAACAGAAAATAACGCCATCTTCCGCTAGCTTTTCTTTAAATGTAGTGGCGACAGAAACGCTATCGAAAATTGCATCAACGGCGACATTTGCCAGCCGCTTCTGTTCAGATAGGGAAATGCCTAACTTCTCAAAGGTTTCTAAAAGGGTTGGATCAACTTCATCCAAGCTGTTTAGTTTTTCTTTCTTACGTTTTGGCGCTGAGTAGTAAATGATATCCTGATAATTAATTGGCGGATACTTGACATTCGGCCAAGTTGGTTCCGTCATTTTTTGCCACTGGCGATAAGCTCTGAGGCGAAAGTCCAGCATGAACTGCGGCTCGTTCTTCTTAGAGGAGATCAAGCGGATAACGTCCTCGTCTAGTCCACGCGGTATGGTGTCGGACTCAATGTCGGTGACAAAGCCGTACTTGTAGGGTTGGTTGACTAAGGTTTTGACAGTGGCACTCATCAGTAATAATCTCTCGTGTTCTGAACTCTTTTAGGATGGGAGGCGGATTGCGGCTAACCGATTCCCATCTCCCGTTACGGAATGGTTACACGGCTGCTAGAATAGTGGTGGAGAGTAAAACAACAGCTATGTTGTTTAATCTATCTTCATTTTACGCTAAATTAACAACAACAATGTTGTCAAAGTCAAATTTTCAAAAAAATTTTTGTGATGTTCGCTGAACGTCTCGCACCACATGAAGATGGCGACTACCCACCAGTCCTCAACCAAGCAAGATATCCTTGAGTATCTGCACAAACACGAAAAAGCAACGGCTTTGGAGCTAGCTGAAGTTTTAGACGTTACCCCCCAAGCTATTCGTCGCCATCTCAAAGATTTGGAGACGGAGGAGCTAGTTTTGTATTCGACATCAGTGCAGGCGGCGGGGATGGGGCGGCCGCAGCATCTTTATGAATTGAGTCGTCAAGGACGCGATCGCTTGCATCGAACAATGAGCGATCGCTTTGGTGATGCAAGCGGAAATTTTGCGGTTTCGCTGCTAGACACCTTAGCCGAAACGGTAGGACACGATCAATTTAAATCGATTTTAGAAAAACAGTGGCAGCGCAAAGCTAAAGAATACCGCGATCGCGTCGGTAACGGTTCACTGCGAGAACGGGTAGCCAACTTAGTGGAGTTGAGAAAAGCTGAAGGCTTCATGGCCGAGTATCACGCTGTTGATGTGAATGACTCCTTTGAGAGTGATCGCTTTATCTTAATGGAGCATAACTGCGCCATTTCCAATGTTGCCGAGTCTTTCCCCAGCATCTGTGGTCACGAATTAGAAATGTTTGCAGCCGTCTTACCCGATTGTACCGTAGAACGCACCCACTGGATTATTGATGGCGAACACCGTTGCGGCTATTTGGTGCAAATTCGTCATTAGTCCTTAGTCTTTTTTTGAATAACTAATACCCAATACCTAATAATCAACTAAATTTTAAATAGCATTTCATTTATGGATGTACCACCACAGCAACCATCAACACAATTTTTAACCCTGGAAGAGTCAGCAAAAGTAGACGCGGCTTTGTTGTCTTCCCCAGAAAAGTTTTTAACAAGATTGACAATTTCATCACTTAAGCTTTTGAAGCATATCGCTCAGGAGTACGGTGTTGCTATTGAAGATTTAACAGCACAGCAAGTAATTGCTTGGTTTGAAAAAGATGGCAAAATCCGACGAGAACAAGGCATTGAAGGTTCATATCTTAAATGGTGAACTTTGCTACTAAAGTTTGTATTTCATTGATTTTGAAAAAATAGCCATATAGAATATCCCGCATCTAAAAAACTCTTATTTAAATGAGGGACACAGCATTGCTGTGTCCCTATGAATGTCTGTGTTTATCTGTGATTAATTATTTTCTGTGGCGTTGCTGAATTAAGGGATGATTCTTGTGGGGTGGGCATCCTGCCCGCCCGGAAATACAAGGGACGCTCATGTTGCCCATCTCACAAAAATAGTAAAATCATCCCGCAAATATGCAACCCCATTATTTTCTGTATCTTAACCCATCTGGTAACTGCTATAACCAAAAAGCACCTTGAAAAAGGTGCTTTAAAGTTGATAACAACATTTTGTTTGTCGAACAACTATTTAAGCATTGTAATTGTTAGTACGAGGACTACGAGCTCCAGTTACGGCTCCAATCATTGCAGCTATTAAACCCAATAATGAACCAAACACAAACCCCCACAATCCCGAACGTATATTAGCTGCCGTTTCACGAGCTTGTTGGGCACTTATATTTGCTTGTGGTATATTAACACCACCTTGCTGTTGTACCTGGTTTATGACTTCCCCTGCGTTAGAAGCAGCAACACCAAAAGCACCAGATACTCCACTTGCTAGCAACCATGAGCTAACTGCCAAAGTCGTTGCCCAAAGAATTGCGCCGTTAAGAAGAGCTGTATTGCGGTTCATCGGCCCACAAGCACGGGCTGTAACCCAACCACCAGTAAATAGGGAAATTAGTAAAGCGATAATTGACCCAATGCCTGCATTACCCGCAGCATTAGAAGCAATTGTTCTAGGCGCACCTGAACCTTCAACTGTGCCTGCCGCAACCGCAGCAATTATAGAACTCAAAATTAATTGTGTAGCCAAAGAAACCAACAAACCAGAAATAATTGGCCCCCAGCGAACAAGATCATGATATTCACTTACTCGACCTGCTACCACAGGCTCAGTAGCAATACCTTCATTCCCTGTCCGATTTACGTACGACATAGCTTATGTTCTCCAGTGCTGCTTCAGCAAAGCTGCTGCTTAGGTATATTCATGTTTATGCTTAAAATTAAATAACTAAATCATCTACTTTTATATCTATCAATAGAAAGAGTTAATAAGTATATCTTTAGTGATAAAAAACAGATTTCTTTAACAAAATTTCATACATTTTAGTATTTATGAGTATCTAAATAACTTTTCAGAAAATAAATTTTAAACATTAAAATTTTTAAATCAAAACACAATTAATTATTAAATTTTATGAAAAATTAACTTTAATTGTGTATGCAATTAAACTTAAGAAATGTCAAAAGTAAGGATAATTAAAAATTAACGCATCCTCACAGCAGTGCCTGTGGCAGTAATCAGCAAAAGAACTCCTGACTGGTCAAGATTGATTGTGCCAGTATCAATTTCAATCCCGATTACAGCATTTGCTCCTAAACGTTGTGCCCGTTGTTCTAATTCTTCTAGTGCCTTGCGTTGACCCTGCTCAAATAGACGCTCATAGCTACCAGTGCGTCCACCTATAATATCACGAATACCAGCCAAAAAATCCCG
Source organism: Nostoc sp. CHAB 5834 (assembly GCA_020829485.1). The sequence goes on from JAIVFU010000027.1 coordinate 14,884, forward strand.
TAAGAAATTGCTGCCGTAGACTACTTCGGCTGTCACAATACCTAAATATGACTCAATCACGGCTCCTTGAATCACATCAGTGGTAGTTATAATCATAAGTTAACCTCCTAGATGGCATATAGGTTGATATTTATTATCATAATACACATACAAAACTAGTTTGTGTTGATACAACTTTGACAAACATGCTCTCACACTATTTTAGATTGCGCTCTCACTTGCTGGCTCAAAACTAGGATTTGAAAAAACATTTAGCTTGTTAAATTTATCTTACCGTGTAATGTCCAAAAAAGGATGTAAATGATCTAGATGGCGGCTTCCTAAAGGGTTGTATCAAAGTGTGAATAATTAGATATAGAGTCAGCAAATTATTAAATAAAACAACTGAAATTGGTGGGTTGCTTTCTAAAATTAAGCTAGATGCCTGTTGGGTTTTTATAAGTGGCACGTATAACTACTGACAAAAAAAGTGTCATTTTGCTAACCTACGGATTTATGTGTAAGTAACTTCATCTAAGCTTGATATCTTACACTTCATCATTCAGTAAAAACTCTGTAATGTGGCGCTAATGTAAAGGAAAGAGTCAATGAATTATTAACATCTTAATTAATACGAAGAAATACAGTTTTCAAAAGTCTATATTTTTGTTTTAATGTACAAGAAAAAAGTCCTCTAAAATTTCAGGAAATTTACTGTGTACAAGCCAACATCAATTGTGCTGAGTGTGGTGTTATTAGGATGTTTTTCTTTGACTATACCTTCAGTGGCTCAGGCTCAGGTATTAGTGGCGCAAGGCAAAAACGCAGAGTTAAAGCAACTACTAGAAGAAGGACGGAGGTTAGTGGATACGGGCGATTATGGTGGTGCGATCGCAGTTTATCAGCAAGCAGCTAGACTAGATGCCAAAAATGCTAAAATTCATTCAGGTATTGGGTATTTATACGCTCAACAGGGAAATTACCAGGCGGCATTAACAGCTTATCGTCGGGCGATCGCTATCAACCCTAACAATAGTGATTTTTATTACGCGGTGGGTTACATCAAAGCGAATTTGGGCGACACGCGTGGGGCAAAAGAAGGCTACCGTCGGGCTATACAGCTGAACCGTAACAACGTTAACGCCTATTTAGGATTGGCTGTAACGCAATCTCGGATGGGAGACTATACTGCTGCTAGCTGGGCATATCAACAAGCAATCGACTTGGATAAGAACAACGCCCAGACTTATGAGTTAATGGGTTCGATGTATAAACAGCGCCGACAAACCAAACAAGCAAACAGCTTGCTTCAGAAAGCCCGTGACTTGTACAAGCGGCGCAATGACTCAGATGGGGTCAACAGAGTAGAAGCCATGCTGCGACAGTTAGGAGGATGAGGTTAATCTAACTGGCGTCCCGTTAATTCCACAAAAATATCTTCCAGGTTAGAGGGACGCACCATCATTCCTGTTTTATCCGGCTGTTCATTCAAATAGATATTTGCTGCTTCCAAAGATGGGAAAAACAGATATTCCCAACTACCAGCACCATCACTTCTCACATCAGACACACCTAATTGTTTCATCACCAAACCTTCACCGTGAGCAGAACGCAGTTGTTGTAAAGTTCCTAAAGAAATCAGCTTACCGCCATCCATAATACCGATGCGTCCTGGCTTGGTAGAACCAAAAGCATCGCACAAAAATTCCACCTCATCCATATAATGGGTTGTCAGCAGCATCGTCATTCCCTGCTTATTCAAATCTCGAATAATTTCCCAGAGGCGTCGCCTAGTTTGGGGGTCTAGTCCTACCGTTGGTTCATCCAAAAACAGAATTTGCGGTTGATGCAATAAGGCTCTGGCAATCTGCAACCGTCGTTTCATACCCCCAGACAGGGTTTTTACCAAATCATCGCGTTTTTCTGCTAAATCAACATACTCTAGCCATTGATTAATTAGTTTTTGTCGCTGTGGGTTGCTAATGTGATGTAGCCTCCCATGCAGTTCCATATTTTCCCAAACGCTTAAATCGTTATCCACACTTACTTGCTGCAAGACTACGCCAATACTCTGTTTTGCCAACATTGCTTGGCTCATCACATCATATCCACCTACTTCTATCCGTCCTTGGGAGGGTTTTGTTAGTGTAGTCAGCATCCGAATTGTGGTTGATTTACCCGCACCGTTTGGGCCGAGTAGAGCAAATATTTCCCCCGCTTCAATTTGAAATGACAGATCATTGACTACAGGTACATTGTTGTAAAACTTGTAGACATTTTCTAGAAAGACAGCAGCAGTCATAGTTATTTTGCTCCAATAAAATTCACAAAAACCTTGATAAATATAGATTTATTGTAGGGGCATGGCATTACCCATACGTGTCAACTTAAGTTCAAACGCTTATCCCACAAGCGTTTTACCCCACCCCGCCAAAGCTACGCTTTGTCTCCCCTCCCCAATGCATCGGCTACGGTGTACACACAAGTCGTGAAATTCCACCTAACACTTGGTTTCGTCCTCTAGCAATAGGATTGTGCGATCGCTCCGAAAGCCTGTCATTGCGAGGAGGAACGACGAAGCAATCGCTTTAACTCACGGGATTATGTGATTACTTCGCTCCGTTATCACTGCGCTCGTAATGACAATTTAAGGGGTCTATAACGCCTGAAACCCTTTCAGATAGTACTTGTGTGTACACCGTAGCTTACCAAAGGGAGGGGATTAAGGGGAGGGGTTCCGATGACTTAATTGGTAATTGAGTATTCTGATATAACGCAATACGGTTCAGATAAGCATTCTTCCACCTTTGTTGTGGACTGGGAATTGGGTTTGGGTAAGCCAACCCCAGCCCTAAAGGGCGGGGCTTTGTAGTAGCCCTGAGCTATCGGTACTGAGATTACAGCACAAATAACCCGAACCTCCGGGCAAGCTTACAGATTTTGGTGAATTTAAACCTTTCCCCTTTCCATTTTCCCATCAACCCAACGGTATTAGGTGTTAATTTCCCTTGGCGATTATATCTAGAATGACTGCAATTAATGTGTCTGGCTGGGTCTATTGGCTTGGCAACGTGCTGCTGAAATCCTGCGGCTAGAGCTTGTTGGCGATTAAGTTCTCCAGCATAAGCCGAGAGGGCTAAAGCCAAAATTTGCCCACCTTGTTCGGGTGGCATAGCTCGAATTTGTCGAATCAGCATATAGCCATCCATCTCTGGCATTCCAATGTCACTCAACAAAATATCTGGTGGTGATTGCTCTACCGCTTTCAGTGCTTCTATTGCCGATGTCATAATACAAACCTCTGCTCCTGCCTGCTCAAGGACAAAGCCCAAAAAATCACGGATATCTTCATCATCATCAACGATAGAACTCTTGCATAAATATTTTGTGGTATGATTAGGGGTTATTCTAATTTCAGCTTTTGGTAAGAATTTATAAATTGTTTTGAGCAAGTATTATCAGGCGATTCTTCGAGAACATCGTAGGCATCGCTAACTAAAAAAATGGCAGCAAACGTTGTTTCAGTTATTGATTAATTACTGAAATTATTTGATAAGTTTGATTTTTTAATCGATTTATATGGCTAATTCGTGATTATAAATTCCCGCAATTAAATTAGACCTTAAGCCAAAACGTCGGTGACGGTTTCGATATCTATCAGACAAAATTTTAAATATCTTTAGACGACGATTTACATGTTCAACAGTAATTCTTAATCGATTGAGTTCTCGATTATATTTTTTCTGTTCTTTCGTCAACTTTTTCCCTTTTGGTTTTTTAATCGGTGTTTCACTCAATTGATGAATTTTATTAATTCCTTGATAGCCTTTATCCGCTATTACTTTGAGTAATTCTCCAAATTTTATCCCGCTATTTTTAAATAGCCTAAAATCATGAATTCTCCCCACTCCATGAGCTAAACAGATGATTTGACTACTCTTTTAATGGATAATTACTTGCGTTTTTAACGTATGTTCTCCTTGTTTACCGCTAAAAAATCTTTTTTGCCCAATATGAGGTTTTTCAATTGGACTTTCCATCACATCCATTACAACCAAATCTTCTTGGGATGACATTTTCCATAATTCTTTTTTTCCAGGTAAACTGAATTTTCTTGAACTAATTAGAATATTTTCAATTTGATGAACTGTTCGGCAGACCGCAGATTCCGAAAGCCCCCAATCTAATCCTATATGATAATAAGTACGGTACTCTCGCCAATATTGAATAACCATTAAAACTTGGTCTTCAATAATTAGTTTAGGAGGACGACCTGGTTTATTTTTATTTTGCTCATGAGCTTTAACTAAACTAACCATTAACTGAAAGGTTTGACGACTTATTCCGGTGAGTCGTTTAAATTTTCTTGAGGTAAGCTGTTTAGCTCTCCAAAATTTCACTGCTTGTTATTGTCCTAATCGTAAATTCTCAAACTCTTAATCATATCACAAAAGACTTTTGCAAGAGTTCTGATTAGTAACCGTATTCCTGTCAGAGGTGAGGTTACTCCCGAATAATTTGCTTAGAGCAAGTTGTCTTAAGCTGATGCGCGTCTAAACTATATAAACACGATGTCGTTAACTGTTGACTGTTGACGGGTTTTCAGTCATTAGTCATCAGTCATCAGTCAACAATCATCAGGTAAATGTACAATATTATTTGCATAACAGCTTACTAAGGTTTTGTGCAGTATCACAAAGAATTAGTATGAAGTCGCCATACACTATAGCTCTACTTAATCATTCGTGAACAACAAAATTCCCGACTTATTGGAAAAATCGGGAATCTAAGGTTTCAATTTTCACAAATCAAATATGATTCATATAACGATTTTGATAGTAAGCCAAAATTTGGTTAACTCGTTGCCGACTTTCTGAACCAGAACTTCCTGTCCATGAGATACACAAGCCACCAATTTGACTTTGATTGTAATCAAACTCTTGGGATGACTGGGGAATTAACTCCACTTCTACCCCTTCGACTTGATCTAAATGAGCTGCTATCTCTCTATAGACAGCTAAAGGCAAACCAGCGAATTCAATTTTTTCCTTAGTTTCCATCTTTATGAAGCTCCAACATTAAAAGGATCTGACGGAGGCGTTGTCACTGAAACAGGATTGCCACTAGCAGATGCAGCTGACGGCGTTGAATTGACAGCCCCTTCCCCTACCATTTTGGCAACTTCAATACCATATTGTTCCAGAATCACGATGGGGTTGTAGCCCTGATTCATTTCAATCCGTTTAACCAGTACGCCATTTGCTAATCGCTGTCCCGCCTGCACATAGCGACTCGTCGGCTCATCCGGTACTTTGATAATTGCCTGTGGTTCCTTACTAATTAGAACTACACCAGTCACAACAACTGCCTTTGCTAACTCAGGTTGTGCTGGCGGTGGCAATACAGATACTAAAGCGGGGTTGGGGACAACTTGAGGTAAAACCTTAGGCAAGACTGAAGTCAAAGTAGGATTAACTTTTTTTGGTACAGAAGCAATGTTATTTTTTTTCTGATTTAAAGCTATGCTGCGTGTTGGAAGTTTTCGGACTGCTATCGATGGAGTAGGTAGCTTAGGCACCACGGGAACAGGTCTTCCAGATGTTTTAGGCATTCCGGGAACGGTTTGCCCGAAAAGTTGTGCAAACGGGTCACTTCGATCTTTTGATAGCTGAACTAACTGTACCCGCTCTGTAGCATTAGTGGATTGAATCAAATTAGCAGATGCAGGAGTAACTTGTGAAACCTGTTTGGCAGGTATCACTGGATTCTTAAAGGATTGATTTGTTGGTAGCGACTTTGCTGCTATTTTAGGAATCGGCGCAGGATTGATCGCTTGTGGTGTATCTTCAGAAGCACATCCAGCGAGCGCCAAAGTTAAAATAGCTGCAATTGTAATTTTTAAATTTCTGCCCATGAGCTGTTCTCAAAAGCCATTGGAAAATTGGAAAGTGGAAATCAACATGCCTAAAATTTGTATCAAAGGCAAAGTATGTTCTCTTTATAACCTAACTTTTTAAATTTTAAGGGTTATTTCTAGCACTGCTTACTCAGGATAACTGCGGCTTGGTGTTTATTTGCAGTCAATCTTCTGCCACACCCATAAGCTCTTTCATCAAATCCAGACCTTTCTTAACTCTACGGGAAACTGTTACTACACTAATTCCTAGATGTTCTGCAACTTGTTTTTGTGTCAAATCTTGTAAAAACACACATTCCAATACATCGCGGGTACGCTGTTCTAGCTGAACCAATGCTTGTTGCAAGCGAAGTTGGTCTTCTTGTGCTAGTTGAAAGCTGCGATAGTGAGGATCTGGAACCAATTCTCCCAAACAGGTAGAGCCTTCTTCTCCATCTTGGATTGGCACATCGAGACTCAAGGGAGCGCGGTTTACCCATGCTAATTTAATTTCTTGCCATTCGTTTGGAGAAATTTCCAGTGCTGTTGCTAATTCCGAGTCTGTTGGTTGACGATTATGCTTTTCACGCCAAGAACGTGACACTCCTATTGCTTGCTGTTGCAGTGCTAACCACTTCCGAGGAATTCGCACGGTGACACCTTTATCTCGGAGATAGTGTTGAATTTCACCCCGAATATAGGGAAGAGCATAGGAACTAAAAGCATGTCCCTTAGAAAGTTCAAATTTTTCAATTGCCCTTATTAAACCCAAACATCCAACCTGGAGCAAATCATCGTAGGTTTCATGACATTGATTCGTCCAGTAGTGAGCTTCTTTTCTCACAAGTCCAAAATTGAGTTGTACCAGCTTATTGCGAACATTTTCTGACCGACATTGCTGATATTCTCGCAACAACTGCCAAATTTCATGTTTTAGTTCATTGGTGGTTGTGGTAGGCATAGACCTTTGTTTATTAAGTAAATCAACAATTAATTCCTCACTTTTAAACTCAGCTGCGATGGCGTACCCGCCCTTTATGGTGGCGATCGCACGATATCAAAGACAATATTGTGCTATGTGCCTTAGGAAATTATCTGGTAGATAACAACGTTTTTCTAGAGAAAATTCCATAGACTTGCTTGACAATTGAGCAAAGTTTAAAGAAGCGAAATTGTATTTAGTTTGTTATTGATCTTTGGTATGCTCTGTAGCTTTTTTTAGAACTACATAGAAATAAAATATAAAATTAGTTACTAAATATCAAACCGAGATTGTACTTAACTTTAATTAATTAATGGTGAACCTAATTTCTATAAACAAAACAACCGTAGTCGGAATTTTGTTGGATAAGCAAAAGTTTGATTTACAGTAAAATTACGTGCCTATTCAACCAAAATTCATCAAATAATTAAAAACTACTAATAACTTTTATAAATAAGTGCGTAAATTTACGCAAAAAAATACAACAAAAGGACTCTCGCCCTTTGTTGCATTTAATTTTTCCCCCTCTTTGTAAAAAACTTGGCGTTGCAAAGAAAGCGAGATGATTGAACAACTTCCAAAATTCCCCCTGCTTGCCCCAATTCATCCCACTGTTATGCAACGCCAAAAACCTATCTACCTGCCTAAAAAAAGTAGGGCTGTTTCATTCTTTAAAAGCCTCTTGAAAAGCTGGGGACAAGGGAAGGAAGAATTTTTCTCTTGTCTCCCCTTGAACCTTTGTCTCTTTTCGTCGCTGTGATGCTTTTATAGGAATGAAACAGCCCTGAAAATGGGGGCAAAGAAGTTAACTTTTGTTATGAAACCTGATGCTTACAGAATTGTAGTTCTCAATGCCAGTCAGTTACCTAACTCCAGAGAGTTTAGGCACGAGCTGGTTCAACCCGTGCAAAAAACAGTCCGCGAATCTTAACTTCTTTAGGTTCGCCAGCACCTAAATCTGTATCAGATGGCTGTTCGCTCTCGAAAGTACCAGCAATTTCACCACTAGAGCTATCGACTTTAGCGATTTGCAAAGAAATCTTACCATTAAGATTTTCAGCACGCTTGACGTTAGTGCGGGTAAGTTCTTCATCATCTGCTTGGGCGGGGAGAGCCACGGCATTATCGTAGCCACTAACGACACCACGACCCTTTGGATCTAGGAAAGCAGCACCACGGTAGGAAGGAACTTTGAAGGTGCCTTCAAAGTCCGTGGAGGTGTTAATACTGCTCAAACTAGGTTGGGTTTGAGCAACCAAGTCTTTGATGGTGAAGAGGAAAGGTACTCGCTCACCACCAGGAAGTTGCACAGTAATGGCTTGGAAGTCAAGACCATCAGTTTCCACAAAGGTCAGGCTATTATCTGGGTTGATTTTTAGGTTGCCTTGCACCTGGTCAATGGTGGAAGTGTATCTGGTCAACAATTTGCCAGCAACAAATTCTGCTTGTTGGCGTTTATTAGCAGGTTCTTCTTTGATGAAGAAGCTAGTTGGTTCTAAGCAAAGTTCTTTGATGGCATAAGACTGGCTAGAATCAATGGGAATAGAGCCACGGCTTGTTTCTGCTAGTTGGGGGCATTTATTCGCCAAACCAGTGCCGCGAATTTGATCGTAAGTGAGTACATCTCTACTACTAGTAGCAGGAGCATCACTACAAGCAGTTATTAGCCCCAGGCACAAAGCCAAAAATGCAACAATTAAAGCGCGATACCTCATGGTCAACCTCAATCTCAAAAATTAATATCTAAGTTGTAAAACTGCATCGAAGCTTTGATCTTTGACGAGAAGCCATCCTTTATCGGACACTGCATTGCTCTTTCTTAGAGTTGAAACAAGTGTCCGGGCGTACAGGTTGGCAATCGCCACTCAAACTTTTCTCTGCTAAACGTACTTAAACGTGTCGCTGCTTCGCACTTTGCTCTTGCATATAGCAAAAGCAGCGTCGCCCAAGTCTTTTTGTATCATGTATGTGACACTACTACATACAGCCCATTGTTTCATGGGTAAATCAGCCAGATCATACGATTTTTTTTAACTCAAAATCAAAGTACTCAAAATTCAAGAAAGTCTCATCCCGATCGCATCTAGCTGCCGTGGAGGCTATGGTAAAGGTTACTACGCTCTTTTACGAGCGATCGCAATTGCCTTTGATAAAGATACAAATCTAGTTATATTCACCCCTTACAAAGAGGCAGGGGAGCAGGGGGCAGGGGGAAAGGGAGATTCTAGAAGCTTACAGAAGCTTCATTTTTTAGAAGAACTATGGCAAACTAGGGAAAATTAAAAATCTCCGGTAAATTTGAGTTGACCTCATTTATACGGAAAGGATGGCATGAACGATAACAAAAATCTTGAATCAGGAGAGTTGTCCTGTAAACTGCAAGCGATCGCAACTGTGGTGTATGATGCAGTTCAAGGTTGTCAAGGCGATAGTGTAGCTCTTTTGGCAATGCTTAGGCAATTGGAGCATTTACACCGAGAGATCCGGGATGGGGTTTTTCAAGAGAGTTTGCCTGTTAACCGTCGGCAACTCTACTCACTGCTAAAAGATATTGAGTCTGAGGGGGGCTGGCCTTATATTGAGCGCATGAGATTACAAGCCTTTTTAACGAATTTGCCAGAAGAGGCTCCCGCAGAAAATAATCATGAAGTTTTGGAGAGCGATCGCTCATGCGGCTGATGATCTTAAAATAAATTTCTAGCTCTGAATTAACAACTTGGATCGCCTCATCAACCGCTAAACCAAGAGCGGTTGCCTATTGAGGCTTCAAGATAATTCGTAATTCGTAATTCGTAATTAAAAAGGGTTTGTATTGGTTATGCCATCACAAATAAGGCGATCGCGCTTTTCAAGATTGCGGTTGTGTTTGAGGTAATCGCCCACCCAGTCGCAACCACGAACAAGCAGATCGTCAAGATGTAAATTCCACAAGATTATCGTGTTGTCATCACTGGCTGATGCTAGTGTTTGACCATCTGGGCTAAAACTGATACTTAATACCGGAGCGCGATGCCCATTGAGACTTTTAATTAATTTGCCTTCACGGCTCCAGAGTTTCACTGTACTGTCCCAACTGGCGGCGGCGAGTAATTCCCCATTGGGGCTGAAAGTTACGGCATTGATGCTATCGCTGTACCCCTTTAATAAGGTTTTTAACAACGTCCCATCCCGTCGCCATAATTTTACGGTGTTATCCCAGCTGGCAGAAGCCAGTAACTCGTCAGTGGGACTAAAGCTAACACCCATCACCCAACTGTCATGGGGCGAAAAGGTTTTGAGCAAAGTAGCATCCCAACTCCACAGTTTCACAGTTTGGTCATCACTGGCGGAAGCTAAAATCTGACTATCAGGACTAAAATTTACACTATTTACCCAACCCTGATGCCCCACTAAGGTTTTGAGCAACTTGCCCTGACGGTTCCAAAGTTTCACTGTTTTATCTTTGCTAGCTGATGCCAAAAATTGACCATCGGGGCTGAAACTCACGCTCATCACACTATCAGTATGCCCGTGGAGAGTCATGATTAAAGTACCGTCAAGCCGCCAAAGTTTCACAGTTTTGTCATAACTCCCTGAGGCCAGCATTTCACCCTTGGGGTCAAAACTGACACTAGGAATTTGATCTGTGTGCCCCACGAAAGTTTTGTAAAGTCGGGTTTTCACCTCACCTCTACTGGTGTATCGTTGCCAAAGTTTGACAGTGCGATCGCTACTACCAGAAGCTAGCATCTGACCGTCAGGACTCCAAGCAACGCTCAAAACTCGCTTCCGATGCCCTTGAAGAATAGACGGTTTTGGCGCATCTAAACTCCATAGTTTTACGCTTTTGTCATAACTTCCTGAAGCTAGAAATTTGTTATTTGGACTGAAAGCGATGCTGACAATAGCATCACTGTGTCCTTTGAAGGTTTTGAGTAAGGTACCAGTAATACTCCAGAGGTTTATGGTGTTGTCTTCACCTGCGGAAGCTAACTTTTTACTATCGGAACTAAAGCTCAAACTCCACACTCTCCTGGTATGGTGGCGTAAAGTTTTGTAAAGACGAAAGTCAAAACCGTTTTTAGTGCTGTTAATTTCCCGCCGCCAAAGCTTCACTGTTTTATCTCGCCCTGTTGACGCTAACAGTTTCCCGTTGGGGCTGAAAACAGCCATCATCACATTCTGCTGATGTCCCTGCAAAGTTGTAACGAGGCTACCGTTCCGTCGCCAGATTTTTACAGTTTTGTCGTCGCTGGCCGAGGCGATGAATTGACCATCAGGACTGAAGTTTACCCAGTTAACCCAGCCTTGATGTCCTTTCAGTATTTTTACTAAACTACCATCTTTGCGCCAGATTTTTACGGTTGTATCCTGACTGCCCGTAGCTAACAACTCGCCATCAGGACTGAAACTAACACTATCAACAGAATCACCGTATCCTTTGAGGGTTTTATATGGCTTGCGGTCAAATTCACCTGTAACCCGGTTTTTGCGCCAGATTTGCACTGTTTTGTCGAGGCTGGCGGAGGCGATAAATTGACCATCAGTGCTAAAAGTTACACAAGTTACGGCATTAGTGTGACCTTTGAGGGTTTGGAGTAAAATACCGTCAGAACGCCAAATTTTCACCGTCTTATCTCGGCTAGCTGATGCTAGCAACTGACCATCTGGGCTGAAAGCTACTCCCCAGACAATATCAGCGTGCCCTTCTAAGCGGTTAGCCTCTGTTACCCCATAAACTGCCTGTTCGAGGGCTGTCACCACCCGCATTCGGGTATCTGGTTGCACTCCATCAGCCTGTTTAAGTTCTCTCCAAGCCCGCAAACTTTCTAATAGGGCATCAAATTCTTTATTAGAGGCAAATAAAGCTTCACTAGCAGCAGCGATCGCACTAATGTTCAAGTTGCTTTCACTGCGTTCAGCTCGTAGAGTTTGGCCGATTGCTGCTCTTTTTTGCAAGTCGGCTTGCCACCATAATGCTCCTATTGTTCCCCCCATGATTGCCAGCACTGCGCCTGCTATTCGTGCTTCCCGCAGTCGCCGTTGCAATATCAAATTTAGTTGCTTTTGACTAAGTTGTTGGGCGACTTCAGCTTGAGTTTTTTCAAGTTTGATTTTTTCTAATTCCGCGAGCATACCATAATTGTTTTTTTGGCGAATTGGTTCAACTAAATAATCGTGAACTAGCTGGTAGCGATCGCCTAACTCTTCTCTAACTCGCAACACCAAACCTGAACCCACCAATATTTCTAAAATCAGTTCCCCAACTGTGTCAAAGCTTGATATTGTATCTAGATCATGATTATTAACTAATGCAACGGCTAAATCAGCTTTAGTTTTTAACGGTCGCGTGCCCTTTTCATCTGTTAACTCAAATAATAGTTTCCAAGTTAACTCTTCATTCTCCTGACCACAATCTTTAATAACCTCCCCAAGCCAGCGTTCCACCAATTTTGTCGAACCGCCGCAAAGCTTATATTGTGCGAGTGTGGTAATGTTTTCTATTTGTAGTTGAGCGCCAACTATTTGTAATTCAATTGGATGTACTTCGTCTAGTTCTCCTGTTAAATCCTGGACTAATCGGTTAATTAATTCATCACTCAGTTCAGAATGGGAACGCTGAGTAAGACTATGAATTATGGCTTTAGCATCCTGGCTAGAGAATTTTCCTAGATAGTAGCGAATATCCTTATCGAGAATATTTTTATTAATTACGCCTAAATCATATAGACCAATACTATTTTTTTGGCTCAACCGTTCAAATTCTAGTAAATAATGTAAATAATCTTCTCTTAATGACAGAATAATTTTGACATAAGAAATATTTAAACATTCACTAAAAAATTGATAAAATTCGATTCTTTCTGTGGGAAGATTACTAATAAAGAAAAATTCTTCAAACTGGTCTAAGATGATAATTATTGTGTAATTGCGCTCGGCTGCTAACCGAATTTTTTCTAGCAGTATAGTGGGTGTAGAGTCAAGATTAACCGGTATTCCTGTGGATGCCAACACTTGATTTAGACTGCTAATCAAGACTGTGAGCCAATCAGTGTAAACAGACAAAACAATAGGTATAGGAATACGTTCACCGATAACTTTACCTTTGAGCGCTGGGACTAAACCAGCTTTGAGAGTTGAACTTTTACCTACACCGGATGGGCCATAAATTACTGTGAGCTTGTAGTCTGCACGACTAATTCTTTCAATCAAACGATTGACATCTTGCTGCCGTCCAGAAGCAGATATTTCTTGGGCAACTCCTTCAGGAATAAATGGTATTTTTTGAGGTTCTAATGCTGGGTTAATTCTAGAGTGTTGCGGCTGCAATTGACTTGCCCCAATAAAGGCACGAAAGCCATACTGATGTTCTATTTGAATTTTTTCTTGCTTGAGCTTAAAGGCTTCTGTATAGTCATGACGCTCAAAAAAGTAAAGCGATCGCAGTTCCTCTAAAATTTCTAAATAAAGAGATGGCTGATGTTGTAGCTCACAAACTACTCTCGCCCATTCCAGATTATTGATAGCCTCCTCTGGCTCACCTAGATGCCTCTGTGTCCGTGCAATCAAGAGAAGATACCAACTTTCTTGTCGTCGTCTTCGCAAAGCATCTCGCAGAGAAGCTTGTGTTACTTCTTCGGAGATAGAGAGTGCTGTATTCGCTAATTCATGAGCTAGTATCCAATTCGACTCAGAAGCTGCCACACTTGCCAAAAAGCCATAATCTTGAGCAACTTGTGCAGGACTTCCATAGGTTTTATGTAGATATAATGACTTTTGAGCTAATTCTTTTAAGTCATCCCAGGCTTGTAAACGTTGCAGCATTTCACAAGCAGGCAAAATAAATTTAGCAACTAAGTCTTCTCTTTGTACTTCCTCCAATAAATGACTTTTGAGCTAATTCTTTTAAGTCATCCCAGGCTTGTAAACGTTGCAGCATTTCACAAGCAGGCAAAATAAATTTAGCAACTAAGTCTTCTCTTTGTACTTCCTCCAATATTTCTAGGCATTGTTTAAACCACAACAGAGCATGTTCGCAATAGCTTCTATTACTATTTTGATGTAAGTCTGCCATTCGGTGATAACACAGCCCCAGATGGAATAGTACTATTGCTTGCTTAAGTAAAGATGAGGGGGGTAAAGAAGAATTACTTTCAAACTCTGCTACTCTCCTCGTTTCTTGCTGCCACAATGCCAGACTTCTTTGATAATTGGCTAAAGCACCATTAATTTGATCGTTGGCATATTTATCTCGCCCTAAAACAAATTCTAAACTAGCTTCTAATCCTGGTGTTAATTGAAAGCCATATAGTCGCAACAAATCATTACGAGCTGATTCTATTTCGTGGCGGTGTTGAGACTTAGGATCTAAATCTAAGGAGGCGTTAGATAAAAATGTTTCGGCACCTGCTTCTAAAACTTTGGCAAATAGAGATTCTGCTTCTTGGTGGATCAAAGCAATTAAATCTACTTTTGCAATTTCAAATTTAATAGTGGTTGCAGCCCAGCTTTTAAAATCAGGTGCTAATCTTGAAAGCAATGATGCTACATCATCTTGTAGCCACAACACTACTGGAAATGGGAAAGTCGCGGCATAGATATCTCGTGCTTGGTTGATGCCTGTAAGTAAGTTTTCCAGGTCTATAGTTGACTCAATATCAAAAATCATTACAGCTGATGGTAAAGAGTCTGTAAGGACAGCAGGATTATCTAAAGATAGTTCTGATACTATTGTGTTGTGTAAAGAAGTAATTGATGGATTTAAAACGATTTCTCTGATATATATGTCTTTAGTGACGGAGCGAATATTTTCTAACATTTGCTCACGTAATTGCCCATAGTTACACCGAACTAAAATTAGGGCAAATTGACCTTCAGAAAGTGCGATCGCTCTAATCAGTCTTTGCAAAGTATGCTGATTTTCTTTTGTGTAGACTTGTAGCTGCTTGTCAGTAGTCATTGGTTATTGGGAATGGGGAATAGGGAATGGGGAATTGGGCATTAGTTATTAGTCCAATAGCAAAGGGCAAAGGACTAACGACTAATGACTAATGACTCACCCAACACTGTTACTTGTTTTTTTGCCAAGCTAGAACTTTTTCTGTTTCTCCTAAAGCTGGACTGATGCCGAACCAGCGCCCCAGAGGATCACGATATTCAAACAGATACATGCTTCTTAGTAAGCTTTGGTAGTCAGACTCACCTTTAACTCTCTGCTGCTGCACTACTTCAAACAATAATTCCCACTGGGATTCATCAATAGCTAATAGCAGATCGTCACGATAGTCTTTAATCACGGCTTCTAAGCAGTCCTTAGAAAAAGGCGGATCTTGTCGTTGCAGGCAGCTATAAAGTAAACCTAATAAATTACGAATGTGACCACCACTAACGCGACATATCCGATCCAAAGTTTGGGAGTGATCGAATAATTCTGTAATTAATAAAAGCCTTTCCTTCAAAGGAACTTCTGGAAAAGCTCTTGCTAGAACTAACTGGCGCACTAGTGACATCCCTGGTTCGTAGTCAGTGCCATCTCTTTGGCGCACTAATACCATCGGTAATACTTTTGGTGCAATTCCTCCCCCCAGGCGATTTTTCAGTGTCTCGTACTCATTGGAGAAAATTAACGTTAGGGGAATTGTGTAAACTAGGTGGCATTTGAGTCGGCGTAGCTGTTCGCCTCGGTCGATAAAGAGATATTCTGGTTGCGATCGCCCCGATGCTAAGGGACGCATATCCACTCGATCCAAATTATCTACAATTACTACCAATCCTTTTTGACCCCGTTGTTTTAGCTGTTCAACAGCCTTTTCTAAAATTTCTTCGTTAATCGCTTGCAAAATACTATTGGTACGTGGCTCCAGATATTGCCTTAGTTGATTCCGCGTCTGGGTGCTATCTTTGGTTTTAGCGGTAATTTTGGCAATACCCAACGATAACTCTGCTTGTCCAGAAAGCTCTATGGGGCTTTGCAAAAAATCGCCTACTTCTTTAAACAAATTGCTAAAGTAACCAGGTTTGAATTTGATGTTAATGCCTTCTAAACTGGCACTGACTTGACGGGCTACACTCAGCAAAATATCGCTGATATCAATATCTGCCATATCTAAGTCTTGACTGGACTCAAAGTAAACTACATGAAATCCCGCTAATTCTAGTTCTGTCTTGAGGCGCTGCAATTCCGTTGACTTCCCGCAGCCAATGTGACCCGTAAATAACTGGCAGGTTGGCTCATCAGGAGAAATCCGAATGATAGTCCGCTGCAATTCTTCAACAATCTTGCAACCACGAACATCAGCAAAATCTATGTAATACTGGCGATCTAGCACGTTACTTATATTAAGCGTGTAGCTTGGATTACATGCTTTATAAAAACGTGACAAATTTAATGTCGTTTTCATGTATCTAGAGGTGTATGTTGATGTGTGTGTGTAGATGTGTGTGAAGATGCAGTTAACTTGTATTTTTTATACCAAAAATCTCTAGCCTAGATGTAGGCACACAATTACTTCGCAAGTTGGTAGTATCTTGCAAAAGACAGCACTTGTTACAGATCGCTGTCAGTAGTATGGTAGAGATTTAATTGACCCTAGTAACCTTAAGCATATCTGTCCTTTTTACACCTGCTATTGAGTTTTTGATAATCTATAGCTTTTGTTTGGCTGAGTTAATTAGTAAAAAAGCTACTACATCTTATAGTTCCCAGTTTGGATTGCTAATGATAAGGACTGGTATGAATTATAGCAATCTACACAGAGACTTAGAAATATTTAATTATCATTTCATGTTTTATTTGTCAAGGCTACAAGATTATAAATATCTAAATTAACCTTTTGTAATCTTTAGAGACAAGATATTTGACGATCGCTTGTCGAAAAGACAACAGTAAGTTAAGAATGGACACCGGAAACTTTAATTGGAAGGATGACTAGCGCCACGTTCGTTGTGTAGTTACTGTAAAGTGTTACTAAAAATAAAAAAAGTCTTGAGGAGAGCGGCTAACAGATGCTAACAGGGTTTACTGAAGAATAATGATATAAGCGCGTCAAGGAATTTGGATTGTAACCAGAAAGGGGTTTGAATGGCTGGCATAATATCAGTTTCCCGCACAAATTTAGCGCAGCGTCGTAAGAAATTACGTCGGCAGAGGCAGATGAGAATTATTCAAGCTATTTGGCGAACTTTTGCCATTACAGGTTTGGCGGGTGGATTGCTTTGGTTGGCAGTCCAACCAGTGTGGGTGCTAAAAAGTCCCAAACAAGTAGTGATCAAATTAGGCAATCAGTCCCTGTCGGATGAGACAACTCAATCACTGTTGGTGCTATCTTACCCCCAATCTTTGTGGCGGATTGAACCGGCAGCGATCGCTAACTCTTTGAAGAAACAACCAACTATTGCCGAAGCGATCGTTAGACGCCGCTTGTTTCCTCCTGGATTAAACATCGAAATCCAAGAACGAATCCCTGTAGCCGTTACTCAAACACCAAGTGTTCAAAATCAGGGCACTGGTAACAAAAAAGTCACAATCGGCTTACTAGATGCAAGCGGGGCCTGGATGCCTTTAGAAAAATACACATCACTCAATCCCACTAAAAAATTACCCAATCTTAGAGTAATTGGATTGCCTAAACAATACTGTCTCTACTGGACTCAACTTCATCAAGCTGTAAGCCAAAGTTCCGTAAAAGTGATAGAAATTGATTGCCAAAATCCAGCGAATTTAATTTTGAAAACAGAACTAGGAAATGTGCATCTCGGCGTTACAGGCCCCCAACTGTCTGAACAAATTAAAGTACTTGCCCAAATGCGTCATTTAGAAGCAAAACTCAATTCCGGCCAAATAGACTATATTGATCTGAAAAATCCCGAAATTCCATTAGTACAGATGAACCAAAAAGACCAAAAATTAACTCCCAAAATCCCTAAAAACATCTAGCATGTTTAATGTATTGATAGCTCCTAGTAAATTAAGAAGCTTTATGCTGATAAATATATTTATTATTTTCAGTTTTCGAGCAAACCGCACGAAAATCGGCATTAACTTCTAATTAAAATGAGAAGATAAATCCTCAAATCTCTATTACGAGTAAAAGACTTTCAATTATGACCCCTAACATTTAATAGTAGGGTGCAAGATGTCCGACAATCTAATGATGGGCTATGGCGTGCAAAACGCCTTCTATTCCAAAGACAGTTTACCTTTATTTTCAATCTGTAAAGGAAAATGCCGCCCAAAGTTGCGTAAGTATTGTTTCTGGGCAATCAGTTTAGACTATTCTGTGCCGTAATTCCTATTTGGTTACGAAACCTCTGGAAAAATCTTGATTTGTTGACCACAGTAGTGAGGGTTCTTGTAAGATAGACTATTGCTCAAGCAAAGTGTCCATTAAGACCCCCCAAACAACAAATTAATCAGGTATAGTCTGACAAAGTAAATTATTGCTTACTTCAACCTTATGGATAAGTAAGTATAAGGTAAATTTTGTGTCTAAAGTTGCAGCTATCTCCAATGGTGAAATCTATTAACAATATTATTGAGGTAGATAAGATGCGCTGTAGTGTGTCTTTACAAGTTCTGCCCTCTGTTGAGAATAATGAAGCGATTAATGTCTCTTTGAAGTTATACAGATCACTTTTAGGTAAATGTAGGTATACTTCTCTAGAATTAGCTGTGCGATCGGCTGCCCTGAAAGCTTATCCCATAGCAAATTTTCGCACTGCCAATTCTGTTAGGCTTGGCAGTAGTGAAAACAATAAAGAACAGTGCCCTAGTATTGTGGCACTGTCAAACTAAAGTTGACTCTTAGGTGCATAACACCTGAAAAAGTCGTTTATCTACCCTTTGACAAATCCAATGACACTTGATAATAACCAAGGACTTAACTATAAAAATTCCCAATCTACGGGACAGCCGGGGTTCTCTCTGGCAGTTAACTCGACCAATCCCTTTAATAACTCTGGGTTGAACTTCGGACAAAATCACGATAACAAGAAGATTTCTGCGGAAAATAGCCGAATTGGCGAGATTGTTCCTGGCCGGGTTGCCAACATCAAAGTGATTGGTGTAGGTGGTGGCGGTGGCAATGCCGTTAACCGCATGATCGAATCTGATGTCTCTGGGGTAGAGTTTTGGTCAATTAACACTGATGCCCAAGCTCTTACCTTAGCTGGCGCTCCCAGTAGATTGCAAATTGGACAGAAGCTAACGCGGGGTTTAGGAGCAGGTGGTAATCCTGCGATCGGTCAAAAGGCAGCTGAGGAATCACGAGACGAAATTGCTACAGCTTTGGAGGGTGCAGACCTAGTATTTATCACTGCTGGGATGGGGGGTGGTACTGGGACAGGTGCAGCGCCGATTGTGGCAGAAGTAGCAAAGGAAATGGGCGCTCTGACTGTTGGTGTAGTCACACGTCCATTTGTCTTTGAGGGCCGCCGCCGTACCAGCCAAGCGGAAGAAGGTATTCAAGGACTAAAAAGTAGAGTAGATACACTGATCATTATCCCCAACAACAAACTGCTGGAAGTGATCCCCGAACAAACACCTGTGCAAGAAGCTTTTCGTTATGCAGATGATGTACTGCGTCAAGGGGTACAAGGTATTTCTGATATCATCACGATCCCCGGATTGGTAAACGTTGACTTTGCTGATGTTCGAGCGGTGATGGCAGATGCGGGATCGGCATTGATGGGAATTGGCGTTAGCTCTGGAAAATCTAGAGCCAGAGAAGCTGCGATCGCAGCTATTTCTTCACCACTACTAGAATGTTCTATTGAGGGCGCTAGAGGGGTTGTCTTTAATATTACAGGTGGTACTGACCTGACTTTGCATGAAGTAAATGCAGCCGCAGAAGCAATCTATGAGGTAGTTGATCCCAATGCCAATATTATTTTTGGGGCTGTAATTGATGACAGACTCCAAGGTGAGGTAAGAATTACTGTAATTGCCACCGGATTTACAGGTGAAATACAAGCTGTGCAACAACAAAGCGTGGCTAACGTTCGAGTAGCACCTAATACCTCTAAACGACCAACAACACAGCAACCCGCAGTTAATCCTCCAACCTCAACTCCAACTCCAACTCCAACTCCAATTCCAGAACCAAAAGAAAAACCTGGATTGGATATACCTGATTTCTTAAGAAACCGACGTACACCACGGAATTAAAAGATTTTGGAGTTGAGATTTTAGATTAAATTAGCAGTCTCAGGTTAGGCTGAGGTTTCAGGGTTTTACTAAGGGCAGGGGTAAGCAATCTGTTGCCATCCCCAATCTTGCTAATGGGTAAAAAACTCGTTAACGCTACTTTATACAAATAGAATGAACTTGGGCAGGAGTCTGCTGGCTCACATGTCCAGCTATGCTTTTGAAAATAAATGTATAGCAACAGACAGGGAGCTTAGGACAGCAATAAAATTACAAAGTACGCTGTTGAAGGCGTGTTTCCCGCGAACTGTCCTAACGGCTTTGGCGACTGCTATAAATTATTTTTTGCTTTTTATTGTCTGTTCAATCCATTGAATAACCTGATGACCAAGGTGAGTCCCATCTAGGCGATCAATCTCACGAATTCCAGTAGGACTAGTGACGTTAACTTCAGTTAAGTAGCCACCAATAACATCAATACCCACAAAAATTAAGCCGTCTTGGCGTAACTGTTCGGCTACTTGGGTACAAATTTCATCCTCTCTTGGGGTAATTTCGGTTTGAGCGACTGTACCACCAGTTGCCATATTATTGCGAAAATCAGTTCCACTAGAGAGGCGATTGAGCGCACCAATTGGTTCGCCATTGAGTAGGATAATTCGCTTATCTCCTGCTTTTGCCTCCGGTAAATAGGTTTGCACCATTACAGGCACTCGACCTTGGAAGGTACTGAGTTCGACAATAGAGTTAAAATTGCGATCGCTTGATTGCAAAAACAAAATACCTTCCCCAGCTTTGTTACCCAGTGGTTTGAGAACCGTAGCTCCCTTTGCTTCGACAAATTGCCGGATAAACTGCTTATCAGCACTGACAATCGTTTCTGGAATCGCTTTGGTAAACTGGAGGGCGTACATTTTTTCATTTGCCCCTCGGATGCCGCTAGGACTATTAATTACCAGGGTTTTATTTTGGTCAATGTAATCCAGAATATAGGTGGCATAGAGGTAGGAATCATTGACAGGTGGATCTGTCCGCATAAATACAGCGTCCATTGTCTCTAAAGAAGTTAAGCAAGAATCGCTCAACTTATACCAAGGATTCGCCGCTAGCCAGCGTCCATCCACCAACTGCACTGGTACAAGTTCGACTCGCTGTAGGACAGCCCAAGCTTTGCTCTCCACCACACTCAGCAGATTTGCCTGAGTTACCCAAACTTCGTGTCCCAGGATTTGCGCTGCTTCAATTAGGGCAACACTGGTATCATGACACGGGTCAAGCAGATAGATGGGATCAATGATAAAAGCCAGTTTCACCCTTTACACCTCAATCACCAAGAAATTAAATGGTTATTCAATTATTATCTCTTGATGCTCTCACCAATTGACGTATATATGTACTGCTGAGTGGAACCTGGCGGTAAACTCTTGTGGACAGATATGGCTTTTGTGAGAAAAAAGTCTGTAAATAAGGCAGCGCGTAGCTCGAAGAGAGTTGTAGCGACTGCCGTGTGTAGCGGCTTGTCGCTAGCACAATACCTTCTGAAACTACACGTTGCTAGAAGTTAGTAGCTCATCTAGCTTGCCTTGACTGTCTAAAGCGTGGATATCATCACAACCACCTATATGATCATCATTGATGAAAATTTGCGGTAAGGAGCGCCGTCCATTTGCTCTTTGAGCCATTTTATTTCTGGCTGCCTCATCTCCATCAATGCTGTATTCTATAAATTCAACCCCTTTGTTCTTCAGCAAACTTTTGGCACGAATGCAAAAGGGGCAAGTTCTCCAAGTGTAAATTTCTACTTTGGCAGCCATACAGTTTTTAATTTAGTTTAATACCTATAATTCTAAAACTTTACTTTTGAAATTTATTAAAAAAGGCGGCTGACTCATCCTAATAAAGAAGGAATCTACACCGCCCTTGAATGAACTATTGTCTGATAACTATCAATCATCTATGAAAATTCTTGTTTAGCCCTCTTCTGCCACTCTGATAAAAAAGAATTTAATCCACACTTTGGAACTTTTATTTAACCAAGCTTTGAGGCTTTGTTTTGTAACATGAATTAAGATTTTTAGCCAAATAGGGAAAAACCAAACCCCGAAAGCCTTTGAGAGATCGGGTTCTCCCACTCTGACAACACATGGTTAAGCTGGCAACAGATGCTTTTTATTTTTAACCACCAATGCACTCACAGCAAATAGAGCGATAGCAACTGCTGTCGTTGGCTCAGATACTTTTTTTGGTGGCGGTGGTGGGGCAACATAGAATCCTTCACCTGTTCCGCTAGTACCCAGATTTGTGCCTGTAATACTTTGGTAGCGCACACCCAAGTTGCTCAGGGTAAAGCTGGTGACATTGCCTGTGAAAGCAAGGATAGGAGAGAAAGTAGCAGCCAGACTACCAGTACTAACACCGCCACTCTGACCTCCCTGGCAGGTGTTTCCCTTAGTGAAGCACACATCAACGTTGCCAAATTGATTAGGAAATGCACCTTCTCTGTCATTACTAAAAAGCCCAGAAACTCTTGTGTTTCCAGAACCATCGGTGCTTCCAACTCCAAGTAGCGTCTTGTCGACATCAAAACCTAAGGCAGATGTTCTAGAAGTGATACCATTGCTGGATGTATTGGATAAGCTAATCTCAAATTTTGCCTCAATATTATTACTGACTTTAGTAAAACCTAGAAATGTAAAGATAGCTTTAGATGAGAGTCCTCCAACATCTTTTGTGTCAACGTTCCCATCAAAGTTAATTTCAAAAGACTTATTGATGTCGGTAGTAGTAACTGTAACACTGTCGCTGTTTGGGGAAAAGCTAAAAGCTGAAGCGGAAGGAACCACAGCCATAAAACAAGCCCCAAATGCGTAGAAGCCTGATAGCTTAAAAATGATGTTTTTCACAGACATTCACAAACTTGTAATATTGTAATGAAGTACACCAACAATAATTGAATATAAAAGAGATTGTCTAGGCTATTAACCATATATTCATTACATCTTTAATTAAGACTTTGATTTTATAACCTTTCAATATTAATACTGAAATTATAGGTTCATGTAAAGATAATCGTAGATTAGGTTGAACATAGACACCCGAAGGTTAGTAAAATCCAACAAACCGCGAAAAACATTTAGTTACCGTTCTCCTATCGGAGACACTAGACATAGCTTGCTTACCCGCAGGGGTACAGGAAGCTACGTTCCTCAAACGCCACGGGACACCAAGGGCGAACAAGTAGAGAAATCCACCTAACACAATAGCTCCCCAACCTACACTGGTTAAGGTTTTTGGCTCTAAATGGGCTATCTTAAATACTGAGCTTAATCATATTTTTTATTAATGAATGATAGATATTTACAGTAAATGCCGTAGTTAACATAACCACGGCATTCTTAACTATATTTCCAAGATTTATTGTCAATCTTTACCCACAGTCAACGGCATATTCTATCAACTGGGCAAGACGCTGACGTAAGGTTTCTAATCCCAAGCGCTGACTCGCAGAAATAAACACCGCTAGGGGGAATTCTTCTCTAGCTAGAGCTAGTGTCTCACTATTGGCTTGATCAATCTTGTTAAAAATAACCAGCGCGGGGCCAGGAGTTATTGGCATTTGCGCTAAGATTTCTCTAACTGAGCGAATATGACGCAACCAAGCGGGGTGAGACAAATCCACCAAATGTAGTAGGGCATCGGCTTCTGTGACTTCCTCTAAGGTGGCGCGAAAGGCATCCATTAACGATGCAGGCAGTTCGTGTATGAACCCTACTGTATCTGTAATCAGAATTTCTTGAGGTTTATCAGCTTCGCCATGAGGAATTACCAGACGGCGGGTGGTGGGATCGAGAGTGGCAAATAGCTGGTCGGCTGTATAAACTTCTGCATTCGTGAGAGCATTCAGCAAAGTGGACTTGCCAGCGTTAGTATATCCAACCAAAGCCACCGAGGGAACTTCTTCATGCTGTCGTCGCTGTCGTAACCGTGAACGATGCGCTTGCAATTGGTCTACTTCTTTTTGCAGTCGAGAAATACGCTGCCCAATGGCACGGCGTTCAGTTTCCAGTTTGGTTTCACCAGGGCCACGAGTCCCAATACCACCACCCAATCGGGACATGGTGCGACCTCTACCAGCCAGTCGCGGCTGCATGTATTCTAGCTGTGCTAATTCTACTTGCAACTTACCGGCACGAGACTGAGCGCGTTGAGCAAAGATATCCAAAATTACTTCGGTGCGGTCAACTACCCGAATACCAATTTGCATTTCTAAGTTGCGGACTTGGGAGGGTGAGAGGTCACGGTCGAAGACAACAAGGTTGACTCCTAGTGTTTGGGCAGTTAGGGCAATTTCTTGCACCTTACCTTCGCCAACTACTGTCTGGGGATGAACGCGCGATCGCTTTTGTTGTATTGTCTGTAATACATCTCCCCCAGCAGTATCAACTAACCGTGCCAATTCTACTAGGGTGTCTTGGAATTGTAAGGGAGTTATTTCACTGGTCATCAGCCCCACAATTAGGACGCGATCGTGGTCAGAATCTACTTCCTGGGCGATAAATTCGCGCTGGAATTCCGCTTCCAGATTTTCTACCAAGTCTACTAAATCCTGGTCTGCCAGATCATCCAAGCCCAGAGGTGGCGATATATTCCAACTTGGGGATTGGATTTGTTTATTGTGAGCAAAGCCGAATTGGCTTTCCTCTACTTTGACAGCAGCAGGACTAGGAATCAGGGTGCGAGAGTCTTGGGGTGTCAGATGAGCTAGATAAGCTTCTTTCACATACCCAGTCGCGCCGCCTCCTCGCCGTGTGAATCCCGTTCCGGTAATGTTTAGGACTACTAGGGCATCTAAACGTTGCAGTGCCATCGCTGTGAGTGCCGCTTCATTGGGCGGTTCTGGCTTTAAATGGGTGGCGATGCAACGAATACCACTGAGTCGTTCTGCACCGTAACGGGGCAATTCTAGGGGTGGTATTTGTGTTTGACGCGGTGTGCCTACCCCGACGCGAATCACTTGTCCGCGACGGTTGACGTAGGCGCACACAGGCTGATTTACTTCTGTGCTAATTGCTGCCAGACGCTGGGAAAACTCGGACGTGGTGATGCGATCGCCCGGTATACGCTGGTGATACAGCCGCTGTAGTTGCTTCAGCTGGCTGGACTTCAGACCTTGGAGATTTCCAAAAATAGTTTCTATAGGCGTTTATGACCAGTAAAATGGCCCCCCGAATCCTTATATGTCTATTTTACAACAGGGTTTAGGCTCCTATCTCTCTCCTTTGAGGGATGCATTGTGAATTTGTTCACAGAGGTATTGATTCGGCGCTATTTTGGTGGTGCTGGCTTAAGTTGCTATTACAAGTGAGATTGTGAAAGCGATCGCTTAGAAGAAAATTAGATTAATTGTGCGATCGCTACATCACGCACTTATTTTTTAATTCGAACATTTGGGTACTCAGTTTTAGGTTTATTCAACACCCTAGCATTGATAAAACCAAAGCCTCCCCATCCAGATGGTTCTTGTCGTGTCAATTCTAGTCCCTTACCCGTTTTTCCTCGAACAACATTGAGCCGTCCTGTTGAGATATCTTGTGTCTTCATTTGAATAAGCAAGTCTTTAACTCTGTCATCTTGCCAGGGATATCCTAGCCAGTAGTGGCTTTTTATACAAGAAAGAATTTTGATGAGAAAGTCAATTTCTACTTCGTGATACTCGCCTTTCTCACCTATACTGTCGTAACTAGCTAGTAGCTTATCTAACTCTTCTACATCTTTTCTAATTTCCGAGGCTTTCCACAAAGGATCGCGAGGAAAAATATGTGAGCCTGGTATAAAAGCATTGATTGCTGCTAGATTCAAGACATTAGAACGAGTTGCCTTGAGTGTGGGCCCTACCCAAACTGGCGTAATCTGAATATTATTAGGATCGTCTCCAATCACCTGACGCATTCCCTCGTCAGCTTCATGAATTGCTCGGAAATCTTCTAAAATATGCTGAGGCAAAAAAAGGCGAGTTACATCAAGTAGTTCCTGACGATAACCAAACATCCGTGCGTGCTGATGAACTGTATCCATCGTCTTTTGCTTGGCATCACGAAGGTAGTAAGTTACCATTAATCCGTCAATAGTTACACCACGTCCAAGTCTATTACCCCCTACAAGAATATTCATTCCTGGACTATACTTTAGTTCTTTATCTGGGTTATTAGCATTAATAACTTTTGGTCTGACACTTTGTAATTCAGGTTTTAATTCTTCAATAAGTTGATTAAAAGATGGTAAATTTAGTGCTGTTTTGCTTAATTCTTGATAAGCTTCACTAAGATACTTTAATGCCTCTTTTTGTTTCGTAACTGAGGATTCTCCACAAATAGCCTGATCAATGTCTAAAACAAAGGAACTGATAATTTCTTCTAAATTTTTGTGATTGTCTTTTTTGTAACATATATGAGCTAAAAAAGAATATTTAGCATCTTCACTCCCTGATTGCATCTTGTAAATCGACCCAAGGAAGAAGCAGCACAGAGCCAGTTTAAGACCACTAGGAATATCCCAGTTATTGCTAGGGTTTTCTCCTTCCTGTTTTTTTAAGCGATCTAATTCTTCGGCTTGAACTGTGCAGGAATATAAACTATTTTCTTCAAAAAATAAGTCACCTCCCATATAACTATTACCTGGTTGAGGGAGAGCAGCACAGAAAACTGGTTTGCAGCGATGCTCAAGATTTTGCAGCAAAAGGCTTTGAGGGGTTGCAGTAATTTGTATATATATATGATTAGCTACCTCTTTCCTAATGTCGCCAATTTTGACAAAAATTGAGCTATCTGGAACTGTAGCTTTACCTTTTTTACTCTGTTTTGCTTCGTTTGTATTCAAACTAGCATTATCAGCTTCATCATCAAATATTAGAGTGGGTACACTACTAGCTTTAGCAAACTTGAGAACCTGAAGAAGGTTATCTAAGTGGCGCACATTCTTTGTAGATACTAGAACAATTCCTCTTTTTTTGATATAGGGAAGCAATTTGCTTTCAGCAAAGTCTTTTGGTCGATCATTTCTCCATTCTTCCCAATTAAAGACAACAGGCCCACCTTTCAGTTGATTGACAAAACGATCAGCAGTTTGTTTACCTAGCCATGTGTTATCAGAAGTTAACACAATGAAGCAACGGAAATGGTTAGCCTGAGCAAGTGCCAGTGTAGCAATGGTAGTATTGGTTTTACCACTTTGGACTTTGCCATAGATTAGTCCGGTAGTACCATCAGCTATTTTTCCTTTGTGAGGCTGACTAACAATACCTGTACCTGTAGCACCAACATCACCAGAACCAAAAGTTGTGGAGTAAAAATGAACGCAATTCTGGACTACCTCAACAGCAGTTTGTTTTAATTGCTCTGCTGCTTTATCCCCAATTTTGCTTTTAACTTTGTCAATAACTTTATTAATACAATATCCATCCGTTGCAATATCTATCTTAGTCATCGGTGTTGCCCTAATTGGAAAAAAGTACACGAGGCCAGTCATTTTGAGGTACTGTCTGATCCATCTGTTGCCTACCTGGGCCACTTATATGATAACTACCATGTGTTTTTCGAGACACAGATATGTGTTGGCCAGCAATACCAGCATTTTTGTCCAATATACTCCAAAGCCTTTTCTGAGAGATGCAACAGATACCGTCTTTATGACAGATAAATGCCAAAAATACTGAAATAGCGTCGTATTTACTATGCAGGGTATCCAAGGCTAATTCTTCTTGACTACTGAAGGTAAAAGACCATGCAGATTTGGGTTTTTTAGAAACCTTAAAGAGAATGGCCGATTTACTAATCTCAGTTTCAACTAGATAAATGGATGAATGTATCGAAGATGCATGAGTTATTGTAAGGCGCTCTCCATGATCAATTAGCCGCAAAAACGCAGCGCCATGAAGGAATTCCTGATCATTGATCATTGTCAAATCTGGGCAAAGTCAAGGGAGATGTATAGGTTATGGCTAATCAGTACTAAGATAATCGCTCTTGGTTAGCGATCGCACTAAATCTGTTAAACCAATAACATAGCATTCCGCGATCGCTTCACTGCTGTTTGCAATTCCCCCGACAACCAGCTATCAAATTGCGGATAAATTGGCGATCGCGCCACCAATTCCCACCCCGCAGGTTGTAAAATTTCTCTTAATGCCTGTTCCTGAACATGAGGATAATCGGGATTCACTTCATCTTTTGGCCCAATTCCACCCAAATCTCGCGCACCAGCTTCGATACAAGCGAGTAACCAGCAGTCATCTTTAACTAAATTGGGCGGAATTTGAATAGTAATATCTGGCGGTAAAATCTGACGCGCCCTAAAAATTACTTCTGGTAATTGATGAGGGTTAAAAGGTGGTGCATCAAAGGTTTGCTGATGTCCTGGACTATGAGGTTGCAGAATAACTTCTTGAATGTGATGGTAACGTTGGTGCATATCAGATATAGCTGTCAATGTTTCCCACCAATCATTTACAGTTTCCCCAATTCCTAACAGCAACCCAGTTGTAAAGGGAATCTGCAACTCTCCCGCCCATTGCAATTGTTGTAAACGAACTTCTGGTAATTTACTTGGTGCGTGTCGATGTACACTATTTAACAATGTTGGCGTTAACTGTTCCAACATCAGCCCCATCGAAACATTTACCTGCTTGAGCTTTTGCATTTCCTCAAAACTTAATGGCCCCGCATTGGTATGCGGTAAAAACCCCATTGAAAGCGCTAATTCACACAAATCATAAATCCGCCTAAACCACGCTTGACGCATTGCCGAATGGGGATGTACTTCACCGCTAAGTATAAGTATTTCACAGACTTTTTCATTTTGAAGTGGTTTTAAAATACTTTCTGCATCTGAAACACTCATCCAGGGACTTTTACCCGGTTCGCTGCGAAAGTTGCAGTAACTACAGCGATTAAAGCACTCGTAAGTAGGAACGATTGTATAAGCAGGGCTATAAGTGACAAGACGAGAATTATTAATTGGCATAAGTAGGATAATCTAAAAGAATGTCTTGCTCAAACTATATAGATTACCGTGCGACTTTTGTTGCCATAATATTAGATAAACAATAACTATTTTGCTTTGTAAATTTCTGGTAACTGCCACCAACAAACATTGGGATATTGGTGATGTTCTTCGTGGTAGCCAAAATGATAGCATGTGATAAATGACCACCAAATAGGACGGCTAATTGTTTTAGCACAATGAGGCTGTACATAACCTCCCATTGGTTCACTATGAGGTAAAAAAGTCCCGAAATAGAATAATTGTAATGAACTTAAAAGCGAAGGTAGCACCCAAAAGTAAGTTAGATTATCACTTGGTATATGGAGTATGTATTTAGCAAAGTTATAAATAATACTCAATGCAATTATTTGTCCCCAACTCCAGTAACCTTTCATAAAATGAAAATACCAAGCAAATAAATTTTGGTGTTTCCCGTTATGAAAATCCGGGTCTATTTTACTTGCAGGATTGTGGTGGTGTAACCAATGTTTTTTAAGTAGTTTTTGATATGGTAAAAGACCATAAAGAGATAGGGTTAATGTTCCAATAAAATGATTAATCTTGGGATTCTGGGGAAATACTACGCCATGCATAGCATCATGAGATGTAATAAATAATCCCGTATATAAAAATGTTTGCCATAGGAGAACAGGCAATAACATCCAAAATTTCAGCTTGGAGATGTCAAGTGAAAGTAATATACTCAGGCTAATAACCCATGCGCTAACAATGACAATAGCAATGAAAAGCCCTTTAAACTGAAATTTATTTCTCACTACTGGAGTCAGTGTTGTTTGATGACTGGGTGGTTGTTCTAACTGGATCACGCTTTTACTCCGCCTAGCATTCAGGTGAAAATTCCAAAAATATAGCCATGATAAAAACAACTAACCGGGAAATTCTGTTAGTGGTCAATTTTTTGCACTGGACAATGCCAATGCTCAAAAATATGTATAAATATTAAGATACTTTAACTAGTATTACACAAGCAACTGCTATTCTAAAAACTGTTTTCGGTTGAAAGGTTGGGTGATACAAGTAATAACACTGAATAACTTAGTATTTAGTATAACTAGTGTCTTTTTTTGATCCTTTACAAAGATGGTCAATAATTAGCGGGGAGTTTAGGAGATTAGGTGAAGTACGTCTTGCACTACGCTATAACCGTTGAGATCCTAAAGTAGGTAAGCTAGAAAACCGATCATAGCAAAGCGATCGCTCCAAAGTTCAGGCTGAGGAGTCAGCACAAGTTCAGCAGCGTTGCAATTTTTGTCATTGTATGCAGTTCAGTTTGATTCCTAATATAAAGTCCCCTTATTAAGTTAAGTTAAGTTCAGAAGCTAATTACATCCTTCATATTACTTAACTTACCCATTTTGCGCTATCTGTCTCTAGTTTCAATGTAGAAACAACTCTAAAGCATGAGATTTTAAGGACTTTAGGAAATATTTATCTAACAAGAGTTCAATAATAGCTTCTAAGCTGTTCCACAAATAACCTTGCATAATTAGGACGAATTTCTCACAAGCTTTGTATCACTTGTTTCCTGGTTTGATAAAGTGGGTTTTGCGGCAAGGGTTGAAGAATCAGGATAATTAATTTTTGCTACCAGCACATTCTGCTATTGCGACTCACATTCTCGTTTAGTCACATAGTGGCGATAGCGAAACATAGCTTCTAGTTGTACTTGCACTAACCAACCACTGACAAATTCAACTGTACCTCCACCAGGCATAGAGAAGGAAATAGCATCAGTCAGCCTAGTTTTGCCAGCTTCCGGTTCAAATTCATGTTGATGTACCCAAGATTCAAAGGGGCCAGATATCTGTTCGTCGGTAAATAGGCGATATTTTTCACATTCAGTATGACGGGCTAACCAAGTTAAGGGTAATGGGCCGAGAAACAGGCGAAATTCTGTAATAGCGCCCACGTTTAGCCCCCCCTCACGACGAACCACTTGGACTGGCTGCCAAGGTGGGTTTAGCAGTTGCAAAATATCTGCCCTTTCGTGAAATTTCCAAACTACTTCTGGTGAGGCATTAATTACTGAGGAATGTTTAAAGTGCAGCATGGAAAGAAAAACCTAAAATTCAGCTTTCGGATTCGGTATCAATCTCGATATCTAGGGTATCTTCATCAACCCGCACATACAAAATATTTGGGTTACAGCAAACTTGACAATCTTCAACATAAGATTGCTGTCCTCCAGCACTCAAATCAATAAAAGTTAAGTTCGGTTCGCCGCAATAGGCGCAGTAATACTCGGCTGTGTTTTGCATCAAGTTTTCAGCTAGGAATTCAATGGCTGTAGTTCTTTGGGGGATGGATTAATATAACTTTTAGCTTCAGCCAAATGCTTTAGTAGTGTAGACTGTGGCAGAGGCCCTTGCAAGTGGCTCCAGGGTAATACTTGTTCTGTTGACCATTCGGCGTGGACGTAGAAATCTAAATCGGGGATTTGTCCTTTGAGTTGTTTAAAAGCACGTTTGTAGCTACCCAAGGAGTCGCCAAAGTCACGAGTAAGTTGCAGGAGTTGGGACACTCTGCGATCGCCTCTCGACAACAAAGCTTGTATAATCGACCAATTATAGCTTTCTGGACGAAATTCTATCCCCTGTGGTTTTAGCTGTTTTTGCAAAAACTGCAACCGCTTTTCTGCTTGCCGATTCACTCCAAACCATTGAAACGGTGTGTGTGCTTTG
This sequence comes from Nostoc sp. CHAB 5834, assembly GCA_020829485.1. The sequence continues at coordinate 46,605 of JAIVFU010000027.1, forward strand.
GGTACAAAGGTGCTGCATCCGTATGTTAACCGCAATCCCGGCGCAGCTTTTTTGATATTACGCATCATCACCACGGTTTGTTCTAAATCTTCTACTTCTTCACCGGGAATTCCTGCCATTCCGTAGAGTTTCAAGCTTTTTAATCCGCCAGCTTTGGCATTTACCGCCGCTTGGATAATTTCGTCGTTATGCAGCTTTTTGTTGATGATTTGCCGGATTTTCTCGGAACCACTCTCTACTGCAATGGTAAGCGATCGCGTGTCTCGTTTTGTCAAAGTTTCTGCTAGCTGCACTGTTACGGTATTGGTTCGTACTGAGGCAATACTGAGACGGACATCATCGTACTTTGGTTGACTAATATAGTCCAGCAAAGTCTCAAATTCTGGGTGTTGTGTAACAGAAGCTCCTAATAATCCTAACCTGTTTGTGACTTCTAAACCTTTTGCGATCGCTGGAATTAATGAACTTTCAAGACTGGCTGTTCTAAAAGGCAGTGTGAGATAACTTGCCAAACAAAAGCGGCACATTTCTGGACAACTTCTCACCACTTCCACCATGTAAATATTTTCCCAGGCGGCTTTTTCGGTAACTACAGTCGATGCAGATAGCGTATTTCCCCGATAAGTTTGCTTTTGCACCACTGCGGGAATTTCGGGAGAAATTGGATTAATTGACTTTACCGCACCATCTATGCTGTGATATTCGACTTCATACAAACTGGGTACATAAATTCCTGGGACTTGTGCAAGTCTTTTTAGTTGAGTTTGTCTTGAGGCATTTCTTACTTCTTTGTACGCCTCAATGAAATTTCCCAGGAGGTTTTCGCCATCCCCCAGTAAAATTACATCAAAAAAAGCTGCAAAAGGTTCGGGATTCGCTGTGAGAACGGGCCCACCACCAAAAATTATCGGATGAGAATCATCACGAGAAGTTGCCAAAATAGGAATTTCTAAAGATTCCAGCAAATTTAAAATATTCACATAATCCAGTTCCCAGGAAATCGAAAATCCTACAATTTCCGGCGTTCTGGGGAGTTGTTCGTGAGTATCTGTAAACAGGCGACTCACCTGCACATCATCACGCATAGCCAAGGTTGCCCAAACTACCTGATAGCCGAGGCTAGTGATACCTACGCTGTACTCATTGGGAAAGGCGAAGATGATGGGGATAGCGTTGGTATCTGGGTTAGCGGGGGTGAAAAGGAGGCGTTCAGAGGTAAATACAGATGATGTCACAGGTGTTTTTTAGGGGTGTTTGAATAATGGAGTCTCATAGAATTCGTGCCTACATAGGCAAAAACCACTTTTTCTTCTCTTTTCTACGAGATGCTACGCTAACGTAGGTTTTCACGGTATCTGGAAAACCTCTCTCTAAATCTCTCTCGTAAGAGGAGAGAGACTTTGAATTTTCCTAGGGGGTTAGGTGTTTCGTTTTAGTCTGCGTAGGCTGACGAGAGTTTGTCTAGCCGCGATGTATAGTCGCCAGCGTTTCTTTATCTATATTTAATTTTAAGCCATAGAATTATCAAGTTAAATAACAATGTCACGCTATTAGCAAGAATAATTGGCAAGGCTTGTAAATAAATTCCGTAGATTAGCCACAAAAAAACTCCAATTATGAATGTAACTAGCGTCACCATAGAAACATCTTTTGCTGATTTGGTCTGCCAGGTTTTAAACATCTGTGGCAAAAAAGAGATTGTGGTTATTGTGGCAGCCGCTAATCCTAGAATTGTCAGAAAATCCATTGCCATGCAAACCTATAAAATAAAGTTTTCATTGGTTAAACAACTTATAAATTGATTTTTACAATACTGTTTTAATGTCTTCGATTTTACATTGTAACGCGAGGTAGAAAGTGGAAAAATAAAAAGGTAAAAGAGTTTAACTCTTTTACCTAATCAGTAAAGGATATGTGATTGACACTAACGAAACCTGTGAATTAATTCTTCACGGGATAACTGCAACAGTAAAGGCGTAAACTCTTCTGGTGATAACGTTAATAAAGGTTCAATAATTGCTTGAAGCTCATTATCTATTTCAGCAAAGCGAACTTTGAGCAAGTTTTCCACCACCAAGCGTTCTCCCTGCTGAATTCCTGTTTGGAGTCCCCGTTGTTCACCTTCTTGTATCGCCTGTTCTCGATCTTGTTGGTAAAGTGGTGCTAATCGCATAAGTAATTCCCTATCTTCCTCGTCTTGATTTTGAGTGACTTGTAAGTTTTTTTGCAAGTTGTACAGCAATTCTAACGCTGCTTTTCACGAATGATTTAGGATTGCTATAGTTACGATTTTTTGAGAAAAGACTTAGCCCACGAGTATCGTTGTGAATCTTTTTTCAGCAGATACTCTATTACTTCCCGACGCTTGTTTTCATCCTTAGTGTTTTTCACTACTCGCTTGATTTCAGAATCCATATCTCTAGGATTAGCCCCACGTTTGATTGCTTCTTGAAACCAATATTCACCATCTGAAAATTGATGCCGTTCAAAACAAATAGCTCCCATTAATGTATAAGGGTGATGGCTTTTTGGTTGATGCTCAATAGCTTGACGAGCGCAATTTTCTGCTTTATCTAGTTTTTCAATATCTCGAAAGGCTCCACCTCTGCTAGTTAGTAAAGCTGACTTGAGTTTATTTTCTTTGATTTTGTCGAATTTCAAATTATTTGTCAGTTGCAATGCCTGTTCTGGTTCATCTGCTTTACGCCAATGGCTACTAGCATTTGCTAAGTTCCATTTGTTCTCAGTGCGCTGAAACTCCTGCTCATAGAAATTTGCTTCAATTGTGTGGTAAGCAATCAAAATCTTACCAGAGAATAATTTAGTCTCTTGATACTGAGGCTCTTTTTGCCATCGAGAATAACTATATGTTGATTGAGGCACTTTAATTTTAGTCTCTTGAAGCCAAGCAAACTCTGTTGCTTCAAGTCGCTCTTTTAACTCAATTTTTTGCAAAATTGTGTATAAAAGACTAGTGTGTGATTTATCTTGATAGCCTAAAACATCATATTTTAATTTCAAAGCTGCAAAGTGCTTTTGTTGAGCGAGAACAATGATATCTTCACGTCTATTATTTTTCAGCCACTCAATTTGTGACTCATCAAGTAGTTCTCCTGAATCTATCTTAGATTTTAGGGTAGAGGTGTATTTTTCATTTGCAATTTCTATAATCTCAGTCAGCTTGCGTTTTTTGAGAAAGTTAATATCCTGTTCACCTAGCTGATTGGACAACTCAAGCCTTTTGAGAATTTTATACAGGTGACTCTTAGGCGTTGAATCCTGATACTCAGTTGCTTTATACTTAGCTTTCAAGGCAGCAAATTCTCGTGTTTGTTCCAATTCTTGAGCAATGGCAATTGTTTCGCTAAGTCCTTGCTGTTCTAGCCAGCTAATTTCTGAATCACTCAAATTATTTTTTGCGTCAATGTTTTGCAGTATTAGATATAGTGGACTGGATAATGATAAGTCTGAGTGTGTATTCGCTTGATATTTATCTCGTAAATGAGCAAAGTGAGTTTCTTTTACTGACTCTTGTTGTTGAAAAATTTCTGCTGTTTCAAAGAGTTCGTTATTGATCAGCCAATTATATTCACAATTACTTAAACATTCTATCAAATCTAACTTTTTTAGTATTTGATATAGCTTACTCTCAGGATATGAGTCTTGATATTGAGTAGCTTTGTATTTAGATTTAAGTTGAGTAAATCGGTTTACCTCTTGAGCAATTTTATTCGTCTCATCTAAACCGTTTGCTCTAAGCCATTTAACATCTGAATCAGTGACTAAATTTCCTGATTCAAGTTTCAAAAGTATGAAATACAGATGACTAGATTGCCAAGAAAGATCATGCTTTGTAGCTTTGTACTTAGATTGTAATTTGGAGAATTCAAATTCTAGATTCCCGAATTCTTGGAATCTATGTTGCTGCTCTTGCTTGATAGCTTTTAAAGTCTCAACAAGCTCACACTCTTTCAACCAATTAAATTCTAAGTGACTGAGTTCAATTCCTAAGTCAACTTTTCGTAGTATGAGATACAGCAGGCTAGCGGGTGATGAATCTTGATATTTAGTTGCTTGGTATTTTGACTTTAGGCTAGTAAAGTGTTTTAACCGATTTTGATAATCTTTATCCATATTGCTAGCAGATGCGATCGCACTTAGTTAAATGTGTTATCCGCTACTATAGCAATAGCAGTACAAAACGGCGAGTCAGACACCCACCGTTCTTGTTTGCGGTGCTTGGTGCTGTTTAAGTTGCCTGAAATACGTTGCCCTGATCTAGGCTAAGAGAAAATCAGGAATTAAAATCTTAGCAAGAGGCACAATAGTAGCTGGAACGATTTTCAAAACATATCGTTAAAAATCCCGTTGCCTGAAAGCTAGGGAATGTCGAAATCCAAAAAAATTATATGAATGCTGAAGAATTATTAAACCAAGGATTAAATCACAATTTGCAAGGAGATTATCAAGGAGCGATGCCTCCGGCAACCCCAGAGGGGTACGCAGCTTACACCCAAGCAATCAAGCTCAATCCTAACTATGCCGAAGCTTACCATAATCGGGGGATTATTCTAAGTGATCAACTCAAAGATTATCGTAATGCGATCGCAGATTTTAATCGCGCTATAGAAATCAATCCCAATTTTGCCACAGCCTATTATCACCGAGGTAATGCACGTTACTTTTTAGCCGATTACGAAGGAGCGATCGCAGATCATAACCAAGCATTACAAATCGATCCAAATCTCGCCCAATCTTACCACAGCCGGGGTAATGCTTACTTTGCTTTAGAAAAATACGACAAAGCGATCGCTGACTATATCCAAACAATTGAAATCAGTACCCAGTTAGCTGATAATATCAATATTGATATTGCCAATGCTTATCATAATCGGGGTGTAGCTTGTTTTGAAAGTGGCGATCATCAAGGAGCGATCGCTGATTTTCAACAAGCTTTACAATGGCATCCCAATTTTGCCGCAGCTTACAGCAATCGGGGTAATATTCACCATATCTTAGGAAATTTTAATGAAGCGATCGCTGACCACAACCGAGCATTACAATTAGATCCAAACTTGGCGGAGGCTTATCATAATCGAGGTAATTCCTACTACTCTTTAGCAGATTTTCAAAGTGCGATCGCTAATTACAACCGCGCCCTAGAAATCAATCCCACGTTTGCCGGAGCATATTACAATCGGGGTTTGGTTCTTGCTCATCTCAAAGAATATCACCGAGCAATTGAGGATTTTAACCAAGCGTTAAAGTTCAATCCTGATGATGTGCAAGCCTATTGTGAACGGGGTCTTATTCGTAGTACTCTTGGGGATTATGAAGGTGCGATCGCAGATTACGATCAAGCGTTACAAGAAAACCCGACTCTAGCTTTAGTATACGGCTTTCGGGCGAATGCTCTGCGCCGACTGGGAGATTATCAAGGTGCAATTGAAGATAGTAATCGTCTATTACAACTCAACCCTAGTTTAGCAGAAGGATATTGCGATCGCGCGGCGGCTCGTCGTTCTTTAGGAGATCATAAAAGAGCAATTAAAGATTACGATCGGGCATTACAAATTAATGATAACTTAGCCGCAGCTTATTACGGTCGGGGTATTGCCCGTGAAGCCCTCCAAGATTTACAGGGAGCAATTGATGATAACACCCAAGCAATAGAGTTGGTTCCTGAATTTTCGCAAGCGTACTGCAATCGAGGAAATGCTCGTCGTCTTTTGGGGGATGAACATGGAGCGATCGCAGATTATAATCAAGCATTACAAATTAATCCTGATTTAATTGAAGCATATTACAACCGAGGTTCTACTTATTATGCTTTAGAAGAATATGAAAGTGCGATCGCGGATTATACCCAAGCATTGCAAATAAATCCCCAATCTGCTGCATTTTACAGCGATCGCGCTAATGCCCGCTACGCCCTAGAAGATTATCAAGGAGCAATCGAAGATTATAGTCGGGCGATCGCGATCGACCCCAGCTTTGCTGAAGACTGGTACAATCGGGGTCGTAGCCGTTCTTTATTGGGAGACTTACAGGGAGCGCTTACAGACTTGAACCAAGCCTTACAGCGTCAGCCTAATTGGGCTTCAGCTTACATTCTGAGGGCAGATGTCTATCGAAATCTGGGTGATTCTCAAAGAGCAATTGCGGATTTCCAGAAATCCGCAGATTTGTATTACCAAGAAGGAAATATCCAGTATTATCAACAAATTATGGAGCTAATTGAACAGCTTCAATGAGGGGATTGGGAATAGAGGATGAGTCTTTAATACTCGCCGACGAGTCTTTAATACTCGTGAATGAGTCTTTGATACTCGTGAATGAGTCTTTGAACTCTACTCCTTTGCCCCCCTGCTCCCCCAATACGGTTCGGTTAACGTGTTTAGTCCTCGAAGATCCCCCCAACCCCCCTTAAAAAGGGGGGCTTCTGACCCTCTTTTACCCCCTTTTTAAGGGGGTCGCCACAGGCGGGGGGATCTTATCCGAACCGTATTGCCTGCTCCCCCACTCCCCACTCCCTACTCCCTACTCCCTTATTTCTTCAAAGCGAAAGCGTTCCATAAAGCGCCGATCAATCCAATCTTTGTAACGCCATAAGAGTTTGTGAGGTGGTAAGGTAATGATACCTCGTGTGGCTATGGCTCGTTCGTCTCCTGTACCAATTAAACTCAAATATTGTTTCTGTGGCCTATAGGCTTTGAGCGACTTACCTAATAAAATTCGCTGCAAATTCTCAAACAAAGGCTTACCTTGCCTAACAGCAAATACCCCAGCTTTCGGACGCGGATGATTTACCATTGAGGCAATATCACCAGCAGCAAATACTTTGGGGTGCGTTTGAGATTGCAATGTATCTTCTACCAAAATAAAACCTTGCTCATCAGTTCCTAGTCCAGCAGTTTTTAACCATTTGGGTGCTGATGCTTGTGTTACCCAGAAAATTTTATTACACTCTACCGTCAACTCAGATTCGCATTTAATTTCAAATTTTTCTTTAGTTTCCCTGTGTGGTGTAGGTGCAACTTTACACACAGTTTCACCAAGATGGAGCTTAATACCTCGCTCAGTTAAAATTTGCTGAATTTGATGGCGCACTGATGAATGGTAATTGGGCATCAGTTCCGTGCCACGCTGGAATAAATGAACTTCCAGATTTTGAATTGGTTGTTGAGTTTGACGTAATATTCGATGTAAATGAGATTGCATCGACAGCGCCAATTCTACACCACCAACGCCTCCACCTACGATCGCAATCCTAACTGGTTCTTGAGGATTTTTACCTACAGCTGCAATTAGTTCATCCCAATGTTCCAATAGCTGCGATACTGGTTTAGCTGCGATCGCATATTCTGCTGCACCTGATACAGACACTGTGGCCGGAGTGCTGCCAATATCAATAGACAGAACATCAAAATCTACCACAAGCCCGCTAGCACAAAGAACTTTGTGATTTTCCAAGTCTAGGGCAACTACTTTGTCAATATACAATTGTGCTTGAGCAAAGTTCGCTAAAGGTCGCAAGTCAATATGACATTCATCGTGGCTATAAAATCCGGCAATGTGTCCTGGTAACATTCCAGAGTAGGCTGTATTTTTGGCTTCGGTAATCAACGTCAAACGGACACCGGGTAAAGGCTTTCTACCAAACATTTTCAGGGCAATTGTATGGCTGTGACCACCACCAATCAGCACTAAGTCTTTAACTATAGGCTGTAATTTTTGCTGCATTGAAGTAGTTAATAACAATACTATTTGAGTTGTAAGTTTTTTTTGTCTGGCGTATAGGGAAAAAGAAGGCTATCCTTTATAATTAGTAGTTTTTCATAAATGATTTATGGATGCCTTCTCAAAGGCATTAATCAAAATTATCATGATCGGGTTAATTGATAGTGAAGAATGAAGGGTAGTTAGTACAAGTAATCTTTTAAACCTCATTTTATCACTTAAAAATGTTGACAGTAATTATTAATGCTTTTCAGGGCATAAAAAATATTTTACCGACAAATAACGGTCAGCTATCAGAAATATGCCTGAGGATACATGCTTTTCAAAAAAAAGTTAACCAAACTCAGCATCAGTCGCCAAAAGAAAGTTTAAGAATAGCAATTGAACAACTAGGGAAGAAGACAATAGAAACCAGTCTCGCTGTAATTAATGATTTAGAGCAAATTGCCCAAAATCATCCACAGTACCACTGGATAATTATGGATATTCTTACTACTTTTGTCCGAGAAAATGCTGCTTACATGCCCCAAGAGAAAGTAACAAGCAACCTGTCAACAAAACTCCGTGTAGATATTCAAGCAGCCCTTACCGTTATCGCTAGAAGAGATGTAAACAAAGACCAAAAAAATGAGCAACTTGATTTGAGTCACACGGACATGAGAGGAGCAAATCTGAATAGGGCGAACCTAAAACAGACAAATCTTTATCAAACTAATCTTGCTGGAGCTAACCTCACAGAAGCTAATCTCGCGGGAGCAATTCTCAGTGCAGCTAACCTAGAAGGTACTAATTTATATTTAGCTAATCTAGAAGGAGCAATTCTCAGTGCAGCTAGTCTAACAGGAGCTAACCTAGAAGGAGCTAACCTCCATTGTGCAAGCTTATATCTAGCTAGGCTACATGGAGCAGTTCTCAATGATGCCATACTCGATGGGGCAAACCTCAGAGAAGCTAAATTCTCTGAGTAAGGGATTTCCAAGAAATAGTTGGATATTTTTTTATTTGGAAGTCCCTAAGTCAAAATTCAGGAACAGGACTTACGCAAAATACCTCTCAAACTCTTATTACTCTGTGTTCTCTGTGCCTCCGTGGTTCGATTTTTCTTTACCTGTGCGTAAGTTTTATGATTGTTCAACGAAGAAGCAGTTATTGATGCGGTTATCTCCCCCTGCCTCTTCATTGACACCTATTATAATTTTTTGCTAAATGCTATACTATTTTTCCTAACTATCTAAGTAATAATTCTAGGTTGTAAGGAAAAACGTTACCATGTCTTCTAAAAAGACAGACACTCTTTTGAATTGGTTGATAACTATAACAGTTATATTTGGCTTCTCATTGACTGTAATTTTTTTCGCGTTGTCCAGTATTAAAGAATTATCAATTCAGGAAAAAATTCAGTATAGAAATCAAGCATTAACAACTACTGCAATAGTTTTTCTCGCATCGGCAGTAATGTTTAATACTTATTATGCAGCAAAGCGGGCCCAAGCGATGCAGAAAAATGCGATCGCAGCTGAGAAAAACCTGGAAATTGGCATTCAAAATGCAAAAGTTAATCAAGATAGATTGATTTCAGAGCGCTTTATGGGGGCAATTGCCCAGCTTGGTCATGAAAAAGTTGAAACCCGGACAGGTGCAATTTATGCATTAGAAAGAGTTGCTCAGGATTTTTCTAAAGAACACTGGACAATCATGGAAATTCTCACTGCCTTTGTGCGAGAGAATGCACCTATCCAGCAGGTGAGGGTAGAGCAACAAAACCCGGAATATCAAGAAGCAGCTTACTCAGGTAAGCACAGAGGTGGGTCGCGTCTGACACAGCAGTTGGAGCAAAATCTCCATGAAGAATTCCCAAAAATCCGCACCGATATTCAAGCAGCTTTAACTGTCATCGGCAGACGTAATTTACTCGAAGACCCAAAAGATCAAAAACTTGATTTACGCAATATCGACATTAGAAGGGCAGACCTGCTAGGAGTTAATCTGCAACAAGCAGACTTACGTGGTTCTGACCTGAGTGGGTCTGACTTGCGGCAAGCCGACTTGAGCGAGGCTGACCTGAAGGGCGCTAAACTCCTTAGGTCTATTCTTTATGAAACCAAATTACTAAAAGCAAGCCTTTGTGGAGCAAACCTCTGTTGGGCTAATCTCAACCGTGCTAATCTTTGTGGGGCAAACATGCGTTCGGCCAACCTCTCTGGAGCAAGTCTGCGTATAGCTAATCTACAAGGAGCAAACCTCTATAAAGCTAACTTACAACAAGCTACCTTAAAAATGGCCGATCTCTCCGGGGCAAAGCTATTTTTAGCTAACTTGCAAGGAGCAAAATTGGGTAAAGCCAATCTGTGCATGACGGGTTTGATTGGTGCCAACCTCTCAGGGGCTAACTTGAATGGTGCCAACCTCTCAGGGGCTAACTTGAATGCAGCCAAACTCCACCAAACAGATGTCTATTTTGCCAACCTCTCAGAAGCCAGTTTAACGGAAGCTGACCTGTATCAAGCAAACCTCATCGGAGCTAACCTGTATAGGGCAACCTTTTATCAAGCTAACCTGACTCAGGCAAACCTGATGGGAGCTAACTTATCAGAAGCTGACCTCAGTGATGTCAAACTGGAAGGGACAATTTTAACAGGGGCTAAAAACTTAGAGTTGCAGCAGATTGTAAAAGCACTTGGCGATCGCACCACTCGTCTACCTGATTATATAGAAGCACCGACAGATTGGCGACAATCAAGTTGAGCGATCGCAGCATCATTAGTTATTTGGGCGCATTCTACCATTTTTACTTAATGCTATAGTTTTTACCAAAAGTCTCTGTAATAATTATTAAACTAAAAATATCCGGCGTTGCTGAATTGAAGTATGAATCCGCCTTACCGGAAAATCTTCAACCACCCAAACATTGGAAAGCTTAAGTTTCACCATCTGAACCTCAAGGTTGAGGCTCACCCTCAGACTGTGGATGGTTGCCAAGAAATCTCCAATAAACCTGTCAACAGCTTTACTATTTCTTTATTCTTAATACTTTCGTTTCTATAACGATCCTGCAAATTTTGCAGAATTTTTATTTCCTGTTGAGGGGTAAGCAGATTAGCTAATTTTATGCAAGACAACTGAAAAATTCTACGCAATTGCGCTTGTTCTTGAGAAGAAAGATTCATTGCACAGAAAGCATCTCTAAAATTTCCACCTTCTTCTAAGGTAGCTTCAAACTGACTTTGCTGTATAGGAGTAAAAATTTTGTTAATTTGAAAGCGAATCTCATGGTGAAGCTCAACTAAGTGTTCTTCTTGTTGTGGAAATATTTCTGTCCCTACTAGTAAAGGAAATAGATCTGCTAAAGGTTTATAAATATGAGTTTGCATATTAACTGGAGTAGTTGCAAAAGAAATAACCACTGCTTTGATGACGAGTGAGCTAAATTTAGTTTTCATAAAATATCCTCTTAGTATTTAGTATTGACAAAACAGCCCTAAGTAAGTCGGTGAGAATAAATCAAACTAGATTAAGTAATGTAAAAAATATTGAGATTAGTTCGTAGTGAGGGCTTCAGCCCTCATAAGAGGACTAAAGTCCTCTCTACGAGACGCTGCGCGAACACTACAAACCTTAAATTATTCACACCGCTCTACTTATATAATTTATTACAAGCATTCAGTTGAAGGACTCTCGGATTGGGCTTAGGGCTTATCCAACCCAATGTCAATGTTGACAAGACACGCTAGTTAAAGGCGTTATAGTTTGTGCTTGTATTTAGATAAATATTGAGAAAGCTATCTTTTTAAAGAAAAATAAATGTTTTTTACAACCATCACGGCCCAATACGGTTCGGTTAGTATATTTGGCTCTCGAAGATCCCCCCAACCCCCCTTAAAAAAGTGGGGCTTTTCCTCCTATTTACCCCCTTTTTAAGGGGGTCGCCGTAGGCGGGGGGATCTTAACCGAACCGTATTGCATCACGGGCCATCGGCTGTAAACAACTTTCATGCAACTTGTGAAAAAAACAGGCTAAGGTAGATAAAATATCTATCTAAAGATAGTTTCATTGAAAAATACCTCTAATACAACTACCTTTAGGTACTTGACAAAAAAGTAAATTTGACTTATTTTATCGCAATGCTAATTTAATTTTTCTCGTTCTAACTTCTAAATGCTGGATACTTACGGTATGCCCCTTCCTCCTGATTTAGTAGAGAAAGATAATTTCCTGCTTTTGGAAGACAGTTTGTTAGATGCAGAGCTTGCCGAAGCGACGTTAACCGAAGGGGGAATTAATTGCGAACTAATAAGAGTTGAAACTGGCGCTGATTTTCTAGCTGCTTTGGAAGCAGAGACTTTCGATGTAATTCTTGCCGATTATGCGCTGTCATCTTTTGATGGAATTTCTGCTTTAGAAATTGCCCAAAATCGCACTCCAGAGGTTCCTTTTATCTTTGTTTCTGCCGCAGGCGTTGCTGAATCGAGGTATGAATTTGGATGTAGAGACGTAAAATTTTACGTCTCTACAAGGATTTTCACCGGAATGCACAATCGTTTTCATACCGCAATCAGCAATGCCGTTTCTGCCGCATTAGTTGAAGAATTAGCGATTGAAGCCTCTGCTTGGATAAGTCTTGTCCTTAGGGAACTCCAAGAAATAAATTATCCAATCTTGTGGGGTGGGCAACATGAGCGCCCAGTTTATATGGCGCTCATGTTGCCCACCCCACAATCAATAATTGAATATTTTTTTATTTGGAAGTCCCTTAACCCAAGCGTATTGCTTTATAGCTAATACAAACGTTTCAATTGCGTGGAATCGCTTCGCTTCAGGCACAACCACGTTATGTCTCTACCACTATCCACGGCAGTTCAGAGGATGTTTGAAAAATAACTTATCGAAGATTTTATAGATAATTTCTATGAAGTAGATTTAAGGCTGTGTCAAGTAGTTACGTGTTTGTACTCTATCATAACCTTGGATATCGTCTTAAAATCAACCTAAATTTACTTCCGTAAGGAGTCAGATATGAAGACTTATCACATGTCTCTCATAAAGACAAATGGACTCACGACTTTCTTGGTATTTCTCTCAATTATATTTATTTTCACATTAACTCTACTTTTTTCATTCTTTGAAAACATTGCAGAATTTTCAAAGAATGAAAAAATACAATATATTAATCAAGCATTAACAACTATTGCCATAATCATTGGAGGATTAGCATTAATTATTAATGCTTACTATACTTCCAGACTCTCTTTTAGTGAAAATCAGAGTGTGTTAATCAAACTTCTTTCTGGGGCACTAGCTTGGGATAACAACATCGTAACTGACATTAAGAACACCCAAGAAACTTTAGAAGAAATTATTCCAGAACGTTTTTCTCAAGCAATTGAGCAGTTAGGAAATGAAAAAATCGAAACGCGGTTTGCCGCAATTTATGCTTTAGAGCGAATTGCCAAAGATTCTCACAAAGACCATTGGACAATTATGGAAATTCTTGCTGCATTTATCCGCGAGAATGCCCCAGTGAATCAGAAAGATGAGGAAGAGTCACAGCACTCATCAAAACTTCCCACAGATATTCAAACAGCCTTGACTGTCATTGGACGACGCGATTCACATAAAGATCCGGTAAATCAGAAACTAGATTTACGCAATACAGACCTCAGTAATGGAGACTTAACCGAAGCTAACCTTTCTAGGGCAATCCTCGTAGGAGCTAATTTGCAATGGGTCAATTTTACCCGAGCAAATCTTTCAGAGGCAGACTTATCAATAACCTATCTTTGTGGATCAATCTTCTATGAAGCCAATCTGCAAAAAGCAATCCTCCCAGAAGCCAATCTTCAAGGCGTAGTCCTCAGAAAAGCGAACCTCTCAAAGGCAATCCTTTACGATGCCAACTTGGAAGGGGCAATCCTTTGTGATGCCAAATTAGAAGGAGCAATCCTTTGTGGTGCCAACTTAGAAGGAGCAGTCCTTTGTGATGCCAACTTGGAAGGAGTAAACTTTGAGGATAGCAACCTTCAAGATGCAAACCTGATTGGTAGTAACTTGCAAAACGCAAAACTTGCTGGAGCCAACTTAGAAGCTGTGTTACTCAGTACAGCTAACCTTCAAGATGCAAACTTCCAAGAAGCTAACCTCTCTAAAGCAAACTTGAGCGGATGTGAAAACCTTGAATTACAACAGATTGAACAGGCAATTGGCGATCGCACCACAATCTTACCAGAAAACTTTAAAATACCCAGAAGCTGGAAGTAACAAAAAGCTAAAGTTTCAGTCAATTAAGCCTCCTGTTACAACCCGCTTGCGCGGGTTTTTTTGTATAGATGCGGTTTCTACCAACCCTTTTAACATTAAAAGCCTGGGCTGAATATTACTTCGGTTTTGTTTTTGTTTTTGTTTTTACTCCCTTTTGGTCGTCCACGTCCACGTTTTTCTTTGGTTTTTACTTTTTCGCTTGACAAGTGAATATTTGTTGTAGTGTCACTCTTGATTACTTGTTCTAAATTAAAAAGGAAATGACTGTCTTTGCTCAACACTTACTAACGACAAGACAAAGAAAGATAGCCCTGATATCAATACTTGTCGGTTAAGGGGAAAGGAAAAACCTTTAACCTTTTCCCCAAACCCAATGCCGAGTTAAAAATGCTTAACCGAGCAGTATTGGCCCTGATATAGGTTTGTTTACGAGGCTAGAGAAGAATCTATCCAACCCATAAGTCTGTTTACCCGATTTGCTGACTACAACTTCATCTCCGGCAAGCAAATATACTTCATTTTTTCGCCATAAATGTTTACGAAAAAACAGCCAAAACAACGTTGCCCAAGGTATTACTGTATGAAAAAATCTCAACATTGTCCGATAACTACCACCAATGCCTGTCCAACGAGAAATTCAAGGGCATAGTGACTCGGCCGCTCAATGCCAACATGGCCACGATGATCTGGTTCATTCGACGCATCGTTGTAGCGTTGATCTGCGGTAGCAAGCATTGTAACAGTGATAGGATGTCCAACATGGGCGAATTGGTAGTAGAGTTGTTGTCGTTTGGGAAGACAACAACTCTACTACAAAGCGCGCTCTCTCTTCATACTCTTTTTTTGGCGAAGGTATTGATAGAGCCGCTTATTAATCGTCTTTCGCACCGGGGCTCTAACTGCTCGCTACAGGGGGTTGGAGCCACAAGTCCAATTAAGGGGTGATGGTGTCCTCGCCGTCGCCGATGTCCGTGACGGTGTCGTTGCCGTCACTGCCGGTGAGGGTGTCGTTACCGTTGCCGCCCTCGATGGTGTCATCGCCGGGACCGCCGGTGGCGGTGTCATTGCCGTCACCGGCGTCGATGATGTCGTTGAATGCCGAGCCGGTGATGGTGTCATTGCCGTCGCCGCTGTTGATTATCTTGGCTTCTGGGGCATTGGTGCAGTCGATGGTGTCATCGCCGGGAGTGCCGATGACGGTATTACCGAGCTGTACAACTCCGACGCTGACGACGCAATCTTCGTTCGGGTTGGGAGGCGGGACTTGGCAGCCGGGGGTCGCGAGAAAGTCGCCGTGCGCCAGGTGCGCGGGGAGGGCATTCTCACTGACCGTGATCTGCACGTACGGATTCGTTGCCGACCCCGTGCGGTGACAGATCGTCACTTTGTTACTTTGGGCTAGCGCCGCACCAACGGTGCTGGAAAACATCATGCCGGTCACCGCAACAGTGGCAATCGATCGTAGAAATATCATTGGGTTCTTCATGCTATCGCTCCTTGTGTTACTCAATGTGAGCCTCATAAATCGGCACGTGTTGTGCAAATCTTGAGCCTGCTGGGTGAAGATTTGGGCTTTCCTATTTCACTGCACTAGGAATGTAAATACGGGAGCAATGCTCCAAAGTGAGGTGCTTAAAATTCCGGTACTAAATCACCTATTTAGGGCTGCGTAGGCGCAGCCCGCCGTAGGCATCGCAGCCAAACAACTGTTTTTATTGAGAATTTAGCTCTCTAACTGAGAATCAAAGTCCGATCTAACAAAATCGCATTGCTCCCTGTAAATACTTGTAACAACTTATTCACTGGGTTATCTATCCATAGCGGACAAATTGCTAAGCAGTGATTGCCTACCTTATATAAAGTAGACAATCAAATTTTCTCTTCTACCCTATTATCAGAAATATCACAGGAGAAAGTACAAAACACACACGATAAATAAAAAGTATCATTAGAAAACTATCCGTTACAAATGAAAGTGTTGTGTATCATTTTGTTAAAATAATTGACTTCTTCATTAGAACTGACTGTGGGAATCATTATGTTATTGGTAGCAAACGAATTGTCCAATTTAAAAGACAATTCAGAAAAATAGCTTTCAGGAGTTAAATATATAGCGGTTCTCGCTTGGGTGCAGTACAGTTTTGACCTCACTTCCATTCCTCTCTCCTAAAAGGAGAGAGGCTTTGAATCTTACTCCCCAACGCTAGAAGGGAAGGGGCTGGGGGTTAGGTCTGTATTCCATGCAATTGGGAACCGCCATAATCACCCAAGGTTATATAAATCTCAAATTTAAAGATATTATTTATAAATTTGAATTAATTTGTTTGTATTTTATGACAAAAATGTTCTTTTGAATGAATTTGTCTCTAATTGTTGGCGCTGTTACAACCCGTGAGTTTGAAAACATTTACTATACCTGAGTACTTTAAAAAAACAAAAGTATTTCATCAAAAATATAAGTCTATTAATACTGGAGAGTGACTTGTTGTTATCCCAGCTAAATCGCAGTAGGTTGGTAAATTATCAACAATTACCATTTTTAATGAATTTGGAATCGAAAGATTAACAATAACTATTTAATTTTTTCTGCGCCACTAGTTAAGAGGTAATCTATGGTGCGAAACTCAAAGCTGGGGTACAGAATGTTCCCTAAGTCTATTCTGCGTCTATCCGTTGGTATAAGTATAATTGCTTTTTTATCAATTGGCGGAATAAGTTTTTATATACTAAAAAACTGGCAAAATTATGCAAATTCGGAAGCACAAGTGCCAGTAACACAATTGCCACAGTTAAAAACGGTAACAGCTTTAGGGCGGATTGAACCACAGGGAAAAGTAATTAAACTCTCTGCTGCGGTGTCTGCGGAAGGAAGTCGGGTAGAAAAGTTGTTAGTGAAAGAGGGGGATAAGGTAAAAGCAGGACAGGTGATTGCGATTTTGAACAGCCGCGATCGCGCTCATGCAGAATTAGAACAGGCACTAGAACAAGTAAAAGTAGCCCAGGCAAACCTAAACCGCATCCAAGCAGGTGCTAAACCCGGTGAAATTGCCGCCCAAAAAGCTGCGATCGCTCGCTTAGAAGCAGAACGCCAAGGTGATATTAATACCCAAACAGCGACAATTGAGCGATTCCAAGCCGAAGTGCGTAATGCCCAAGCAGAAGATGAGCGCTATCAGCAGCTATATCAACAGGGCGCAATTTCCGCTTCCCAACGAGATAACAAGCGTTTAAACTTGGAAACCGCCCAAAAAAACCTGCAAGAAGCACAAGCGCAGTTAAATCGGACTCAATCAACTAGCCAGCAAAAGATTAAAGAAGCCACAGCAACACTCGATGAAATCGTCGAAGTGCCCGGAGTGGATATAAAAGCTGCCCAAGCAGAAGTCAATCGTGCCATAGCAGCCATGAATCTGGCAAAAGTAAATTTAAAACAGTCCGAAGTGCGATCGCCTCAAAATGGACAGGTATTTGAGATCCATACCCATCCTGGCGAATTAATATCAAATGATGGCATTGCTGATATCGGACAAACCAACCAGATGTATGTCATAGCCGAAGTCTACGAAAGCGATATCGACAAAGTGCATTCAGGGCAGCAAGCGCGAGTATTTGGTGATTCCCTCTCCATTGAATTCCAGGGAATCGTAGATCGCAAAGGCTTACAAGTGCGGCGGCAGAATGTCATTAACACAGATCCTGCTAACAATATCGATAACAGAGTAGTCGAAGTCCATATCCGACTAGATGAAGCCTCCAGCCAAAAAGCCGCCACCTTAACCAATATGCAAGTTAAGGCAGTAATTGAATTGGGAATAGGGAATAGGGAATAGGGTATTAGTTATTCTCCCCCTGCCTCCCCACTCCCCACTCCCCACTCCCCCCTTTTTATAATGTGATTAAACAACTGCGACGGCGAACCCCTCTTGGATGGCTGCAACTGAATCATGAAAAAAGCCGTCTTTTAGTGGCATTGTCAGGGATTGCCTTTGCCGATCTTCTCATGTTCATGCAACTGGGCTTTCAGACTGCGCTGTATGACAGTAACACTAGACTGCATCGCAGTTTGCAAGCACACATTGTTTTAACCAGCCCCCAAGCCCGTAACCTGCCAAGCTTGTCTACATTTTCTCGGCGGCGACTTTACCAAGCAATGGATATACCAGGGGTGAAGTCAGCAGAACCAATGTATTTCAACAACACAATCTGGAAAAATCCCCAAACACACCGCGAGACGGGGGTGTTAGTTATCGGGTTTAATCCAGATAAGCCAGCCTTTAATTTACCCGATGTTAACCAGCAATTGCAGACAATCAAGCTACCAGGTGCTGTCTTGTTCGATCGCGGTGCTAGAGGAGATTATCAAAAAGCGATCGCTCAAATTGACCAAGGTAAAACCCTAACTACCGAAATAGAACAGCGCACAATTACCATTAGTGGCTTATTTCAAGTCGGCGCTTCCTTTGGTTCTGATGGCAATTTGATTACCAGCGATCAAAACTTTTTGCGGCTATTTTCTGGGCGACAGTCCAGCAGTGTCAGTTTAGGTTTGATTAAGGTAAAACCAGGCTATGACCCGAAAAAGGTAGCAGCAACATTGAAAGCCTATCTCAAAGATGATGTCAGAGTCTTAACCCACGCCGAATTTATTGAATTTGAAAATAACTTCTGGAGAACAAATTCCCCAATTGGCTTTATCTTCAGCCTGGGTGTATCGATGGGCTTTGTGGTGGGCGTGATTATCGTCTATCAAGTCCTTTCCACCGATGTTAATGCCCACGTTCGGGAATATGCCACCTTCAAAGCAATGGGATATCGCAATTACTACCTGCTAGGTGTAGTACTTGAAGAATCGTTGATATTGGCAGCACTGGGCTTCTTCCCCGGATTAGGAGTGTCCTTAGCACTTTACCAACTGACTCGCAGTGCCACAAATTTGCCCATGTACATGACTGTGATTCGAGCATTGCAGGTATTAGTGCTGACTATCATTATGTGTGCAATTTCCGGTGCGATCGCAACCCGCAAACTCCAAGCCGCCGATCCTGCTGACATGTTTTAAATTTGTCATTTGTCATTTGCAAAGGACAAATGACCAATGACGATCGTTACGAGTAATCGATCTATTTATGACTAATCAATCCATCATCTCCATCCAGAATCTCGACCACCATTTTGGTCAAGGCTCACTCCGTAAGCAAGTTTTATCTAACATCAACTTGGAGATTAACGCCGGTGAAATTATTATTATGACTGGGCCCTCTGGTTCTGGAAAGACTACCTTGCTGACCTTAGTGGGTGGATTGCGTTCTACCCAATCTGGTAGTTTGCGGGTGTTGGGGCGAGAACTTTGTGGTGCTAGTGCTGAACAATTACTACAGGTACGACGTTGTAACGGTTATATTTTTCAATCACATAACTTGCATAGTAGTTTAACAGCACTCCAAAACGTCAAAATGGCTTTGGAATTGCATAAACATCTTGGCTTAAAAAAGATGCTAGCTAGGTCAGCCCAAATGCTAGAGCAGGTAGGATTAGGAAATCATTTGCATTACTATCCTGATAAACTGTCTGGGGGACAAAAACAAAGAGTAGCGATCGCTCGTGCCTTAGTTAGTCATCCTCAAATAATCCTAGCGGATGAACCCACAGCCGCCCTTGACAGTCAATCAGGACGAGATGTAGTCAATCTCATGCATAAACTGGCAAAAGAACAAGGCTGTACCATCTTGATGGTTACTCATGACAACCGCATCCTAGATATAGCCGATCGCATCGTTCACATGGAAGATGGCAAACTCAAGCCAAAACTAAAACTATCAGCTTAGAGTTGATAAGCCTTTATTAATCGAGCTTCTCAACTTGGAATGAGAAAATTTTAGGTAAAATCACTGTTATTTTACACCCGACATCCTATATCAACTTAGTAATATCTGTTACGAGTCTATAAACGAAGATTAACGATTACATAGGACTCATATAGGAATCGTATTTAATTTTTGAAATTATCTATGTGGGCGGGGAGTAGGGAATTAGGCTTTTCGATCTGTACGAAGCTTTTTCAGAAATCAAATATTAGTCCTATATTTGATTTTTCAACAAAACTCAGTACACCTTTATTCCTTCTTCCCAGTCCCCAATCCCCAGTCCCTTAGCTCTACGAGTGATTCAGAAATCAAATCGGATTGCTATATAAACTGAAAATCCTAGAAATAATTTATACTATACATCAATAAAATCTATGATAGGGTGGACATGTTGCATTGGTGTCAACTTAAGCTAAAATAGCATGTCCCACAGGCGTTTTACCCCCCTTTTTCCCCCCAATAAATCGGGGGAAAAAAGAAATCCAGTTCCCTCCCCTTAGAAAGGGGAGGGTTAGGGTGGGGTGACGCGGTGAGTGATGGAAAGCTAGAGAACTGAATATCACGTCTCGACAAGGGTTTCACGTTAAGTTGACACCTATGGGCAACATGCCCACCCTACTTATGCAAATTAAATGCTCAACAGCTTACCAAATCTAGCTTTGCCTAAATCTTTTGGGGTTATTTCTGACCCTTTCCCCTTGCTCTTGCTTTACCTGGTTTGGTAATTTAACTACACCAACTTTAACCTAACAGTGTAGTATGAGTGTCCAGTTAGACAAGTGTCCAGTTGATTCCAAGAATTTATTCAAGTATTATTATCTAATCGTTAAACGCTAACAAGTTTCATTTGTTGCTTAACAAATTATACCTATAGCAAGCTACGAGAGCATCTTTGACATAAATCTAGTTAAATTTTAAGATTATTGCCAATCTAATACACCTTGGTTATTAAAGTTAATACCAATTCACTAAATTAGGGAACTCCAAAAAATAAATTATTCCACTTAAAGTCGTTGACTGAAAACTCGTCAACCGTCAACGGTCAACAATAGCAATGGAATATTTTTTTACTTGGAAGTCCCTTACAGTTACAAATCACTCTCCCTTGTCTCTTACCCCCTGCCTTTACCTTATCCATAAGTGACTTATGGATTTCCCAATATTTATGGTTTTCAATAACATCTACTTAAAACAGGAAACACTAGCAAAAATAAGCTAGTCTATTTTGCAACACAAGCAAGGGATTTTTGTAGCTCTATGATGATTGAGAATAGCGCTAGTAGTTCAAACAAGAAGTTGCTCGGTTTTGATGTCAAAAGTTTGACAGCCAATCGCCATGCAATAAATATGTTAAAGGGAATATTTGCTGTTCTCCCTCTCACCTTCGCATTGCCTGTAGAAGCTTTACAAGTAAAGGTGACTCCAACTAATCCTAAATTAGGGGATACGCTTTCGGTAGAGATTAATCTAGATAATCCCAATAAGAGTACAAATCCAACAGTAGTTAATGGTAATAATACTTACCCAGCATTTGAAATTGCTCCCAATCAGTATCGGGCTTTTGTTCCCACAACTCCCCTAGAAAAAGCTGGAACTAGAACACTTCGGGTTACAGGGGATGGTCAAGTACAAAACTTGACAGTGAATGTGCTTAATCGCAAGTTCCCCGTACAACGGATTACTTTGCCACCTGGCAAAGCCGGAGTGAATGCCACAGAGCATGAACTTAAGCGTGTGGCAGCTTTCAAGACACTACAAACACCAGAAAAGTATTGGAATGGAGTATTTCTGAAGCCAAATGCAGGGCGGATGAGTACAACCTATGGTGTACGTCGCTACTATAATGGTACATTTGCAAAAGACTACTATCATCGTGGTCTTGACTACGCTGGTGCTACCGGTTCATCCGTAATTGCCCCAGCCTCTGGGCGAGTTGCTTTGGTAGGTAGGGTATCCCAAGGGTTTAGGGTACACGGTAACGTAGTTGGCATTGACCACGGTCAAGGAGTAACCAGTATTTTCATGCACCTAAGTCGTATTAACGTTAAAGAAGGTGATTTTGTGAAAGCTGGTCAACTAATTGGCGCAGTAGGTTCAACAGGTGCTTCTACAGGGCCGCACTTGCACTGGGGTCTGTATGTCAACGGACAATCTGTTGATCCAACACCTTGGCGAACTAAGGTCGTTAAGTAGTAGAGGCGGAGTTGATCGCGTCTGTACATAATTTGTATTTTGTTTGCTGAGAATTACACAAAATAAATTGGATTGATACCGTCCCTACCAAGCTTTGCTAACATAAATGATGATAAGCATTATGAGTATCGAAAAAATTGTAGAACAAGCTCTCCAGGATGGTTATTTAACACCAGCAATGGAAGCAGAAGTCGGTAGAATCTGTGACAACGCCTCGGAACTCTCAATTGAAGAGTATATGGCGCTGGATCGGCTGATGGGAGCGCTATTGACTGGTGAGGTAGTGGCGGTACCTCGCAAACAATTCATTAACGTTATGGAAGAATTGGTACTGACGGAAGCGATCGCCCGAGTCGCAGAAATCGAAGCTACCAGCGAAAGTTCTTTAGATGTCGGCGATATTGCTGCCTACGCCCTTAACAGGCTACCACCTTTATATGCTACTACAGAAGAAGGTGCTAGCTTCCAGCGCCAAACGGCTCAGGAACAACTACAAGACTTAATTTCTCAGCAAGTAAGTGAGGCGATTAACCGTTACCTCGATCGACCCAATTTCTTCCCAGAACGGCAAGCTTTGGGTAAAAACACTGGAAATGAGGTTGTACGCCAAGTTAGTGCTTTACTCCAAACTTATGCACCTAACTTTGAGCAAAAATTATAATTTTAAGAGTCATTAGTCATTAGTCATTGGTCATTTGTTTTAGACAAAGGACAAAGGACTAATGACTCTTGACTAATTAATCACGCACTAATACTGTTGTCCCTAAACTCACTTGCTCATATAACAATCGAACATCAGAATTACGCATTCTTAAGCAGCCGTGGGATACAGCCGTTCCTACCAGGTCAATTTCCGGCGTGCCATGAAAGCCAATTTCATTCCGTCCATCTGACCAAAAACCAATCCATCTGTCTCCCAAGGGACTATCCGTACCAGCCTCAAATACTTTGCCTGTAATCGGGTGACGCCAAATTGGATAGTGTCGCATGTGAATCACCTGGAAAGAACCTGTGGGCGTTTCCCAACCTTTCTTACCTACAGCGATTGGGTAGCTGGCTATCACCTCATCTCCTGCGTATACATAAGTCCGGCGATCGCTTAAATCAACTACCACTTGCGTCTTGGCATCTTCTACCCTATTAGATGGTACTTGTTGGGCTGAAGCCTTAGACCATAAAGCTTTTGGCCAACTATCCGCAACTGGATTTTGTTTTTCTGTTTGCGCCACCAGCCGCGTCTTAGTTGTTGGTAGATCGGTTTTAGCTATATTCTTCTTAATGGTTTGGGGCTGCGTTTGAGGCTTAATAGGATAAGGCTTGAGTGTAGAAGCCCTCCGAGTTGTTGCCTTTGCTGTATTCTTCTTAATTATTTTCGACTTAGTTTGAGACTTTAGAGCAGAATACTTGAGTGTAGAAGCCTTCCGAGTAGTTGCCTTCGCTACATTCTTCTTAATTATTTTCGACTTAGTTTGAGGCTTAATAGCAGAGGACTTTGGCGTAAACACCTTTTGGGCAGTTGAGCCTTGGGTGGCTTCATCAAGTGGCACAGATGCACCCAGTGCAATTTCCCCTAAACTTACTTGGGAAAGATTCTTGTAGACTCCCTCTGGGCGGCTTCCCTTAGGATTGGTTAGGGTAGAATCTCGCCGCATCGCAGTAGATGCAGACTTATCAGACTGCCGTTCTGCCGTAGTAATGCGCCAATGGACAGCTAAAGATAAAAATGCTGTGCCAAAACAGAGCAACATTACCATCCGCCCTACAGATTCATTTCTTACCATTGCCATCGCCTATTGTTTATCCCTGACATATCCAGCCGAGCAATTGGATGAGTTCATCATCCGATTATCAAAAATTTATCAATACTTATCATTTCCGTTATAAATCTGCCAATACCTCTGGGCAAACTAAGACTATGCAAATTTTCCCAGCAGCAAAACTCCAAGTGACCAACCTCATTCCTCCCAAGTTCTGGGGGTTGTAAGCCAATACTTAGACTTTCTGGTGCAACTTTTGAAATGTAGCAATCAATTATTAGTGGTGTGGATGGGAGAAAAACCATGTTTGAAAAACTATTCTTAGCAGTCACAATTACATTTTCCCTCAATTTCCTTTTTCAAGTTCGCGTACTAGAGCAACATAATGGTGCTACCTACGGTTTACAACCAGAACAATCAACAATTCTGGTAACAAAACCAAAAAAATAAATTACCATTATAGTCACCGCAGTAACTCAACTTCCAGAAATTTATACCTTAACTTGAAAGGTATCAAGAAGCTTGAATTACAAAATTTTTATCTTCATCCTTATAACCAGATTTAATTATTTTTATCAAGCGTATATACCCAGTTGCGAAAAATACTAAAATGTGCATATTGCTGCGCCTTGATTAGTTAATAGGTCTTGGGCAACTATGCCAGCAGTATAAGGAAAAAGTGGCTCTGCTTATTGCTATAAATGTAGCCAAAATTGTCTACCTCAGTGTTCCAGTCAGAAATCCGTCACCTTAGCATGGAACTTCTGTCCCATTAGCAGGTCTAATAGATAGGGATGATTTAGAGCCAGTACGATCTATGAGTCAGTCGATCTCTGTATCCTGGTCAACGATTGATGCAAAGTATCCAGAAGCATCAGTGCAAGTTGACAAACTCCCTAACCACGATTTAATTTTGTGCTGTCAAGCGGGACTGCGACCAGATCGTGTTGCGTTTGCAGAACTATTACGCCGCTATCAAAGTCAAGTTGATAGAGTTCTATATCACCTGGCTCCAGATTGGGCTGACAGAGCCGATTTAGCTCAAGAAGTTTGGATTCGAGTCTATCGGAATATTAACCGATTACAAGAGCCTGCCAAATTTCGGGGCTGGTTAAGCCGCATTGCTACCAACTTGTTTTACGACGAGTTGCGGAAACGCAAGCGGGTTATGAGTCCTTTGTCGCTGGATGCTCCCCGTTCGTTAGAGGACGGCGAGATGGATTGGGAAATCGCTGGCGATACCCCCGGCCCTGAAGAAGAACTGACAACTAGAGAATTTTACGAGCAACTGCGAGAAGCGATCGCGGATTTACCAGAGGTGTTTCGTACTACCATTGTCCTGAGAGAAATCGAAGGCATGGCTTATGAAGAAATTGCCGAAATCACTGGAGTTTCTTTAGGAACTGTAAAGTCAAGAATAGCCAGAGCTAGAACGAGGCTGCAAGCTCACTTGCAGACTTATCTAGATTCATAATTTACAGCATCTTGCCTCTGCTCAATGGCAGAATTTAAGCATTGATTAAGAATTACTACCAAAGGTATAGATCGCTTCCGCCGTTAGGAGTTAAATTGACAATTTTTCCGAAATTTCCTCCAGTTTACCCGTGTATGAATTGGTAATAATGTTAAGATGACTACTGATTCTCAGTTTTTCGACCGTTCACCTTTGCAACTTCCTCAAGATTTGCCAGATGGAATGGGCAAGCATACCAATGAATCAACGGGTCTTATGGATATGGTGAAGCGCGATCGCTTCGAGTTATTGAGTGCTTATCTCGATGGTGAAGTCACAGCTACAGAACGCAGGCAAGTAGAAGAATGGCTGGCAAATGATGCCTCAGTTCAATGCTTGTATGCCCGACTTTTAAAGCTGCGCCAAGGCTTGCGGACTCTCCCAGTCCCAACAGCCCAACAGTCACCAGAAGCAACACTTGGGCAAGTTTTGACACGTTTGCGCCGCCGTTCCCGTTTAAACTGGATGGCGGGAAGTGCAGCCGTTGCTGCTTGTGTAATCGGTGCAGTATCTAGTTTAGTACCTATTGGTTCGAGAGCGCCACAACTGGCACAACGACCACAAACAGAACCCATACAAACATCTTCAGCATCGATAATTCCACCTTCCCCGTTGATGGTGGGACTAAATAACCCGGTAATTGAAATTCCGAAAGCAGCAGTAGCTTCTCCAGAAAATCCAATTTATCCGGTACAGCCGCAACAGCACGACTCCAAACAGGACATAAACTAATTGCATTAACAGTTCACTCATAACTGTACTTTGCGGTTAAACCACAGCCACTCCACCAGCCGTCAGGTTGGAGGAAGCCTCCTAATTGGTTAACTCGATCTAGAGTCATTAAATAAACCCAAGCCCAACTATAAGAGAGCGACTGTGGCTCATAAACCTCGATAATTTGTCGATTATAGAGGTTTTCTGGTGGTTGTCTATTAGGCTGGTAATCTTCCAGCACATCTAGTTCATTTAAAATCTTTGGGTTGGAAAAAGATAGTAAATATCCGTGAACTTGGCTATCCCCTAGCGTCATCGCTGGGTAGCCCATTGGCAAAGCAAACAATTTGCCTTGTACAAAGGCTCTTTTGAAATCAACTACTTTGCCAGCGCAGTATCTTTTATAGTTAGCTTCACCGGGTTTGAGTGTGCCGTAGACAAAAACCCGCACCAAATCAGAAAATTTTATTTATATTTGATTCAGCCATCTGAATTGACACCAATAAAAACCTATCATAGTGAATGAGGGCTATTTCGTTCTAAACATAAACCGCCCAGAACTAAAGTTCCGCGGCTCATAGCTTAAGTCCACTAAAGTGGACTAAAAGCCTTTCTTAGTCGTCTTTAGACGACTTTTGCTATTAGCCTCAGAATTTATTCTGAGGCGGGCTAGATGAGAATGAAATAGCCGTGCATAGTGAATACCTCTAGATATTAATTCTAAAGGTATTTTTATTTACTCAGATTAATAGTTAAGCAATTAAGTACTACTGTTGCCCTTATTCCTGTCTAACTTCTCTTGAATAGCTTCTCTACAAAATTCAGGAGGATCTTCTTGCGCCTTCACTTCTTCCTTCATTTCCTTGGTGACACGAAAATTTAATTGTTCGGTTAACTTAATCTCTCTATCTGACGGTGCAGGTTCTAAATTCTGAGGATTACCTTTAGGATTAGGCATTATTGCGAAAAGTAAATATAGCTTGATTGCAACGTTAACATTCAAATAGAGTTTTAAATCGGTGGTGCTTTCATCCTGGTAAATGGTTCACCACCGATACCACTTTTACAAATGGTTAATTCTATTTTATGTTCCAATACCTTCGCCAAAATAAGAGGGTAAAAAATTTTGGCAAAAATGGCAAAATAACCGATACATAAGCCTTGAGCTTACAAGGTAGGTTAGAGGCTCAAACCCTTGATAATACGACAGTACGCCAAAAAAAGCCTTGCGATAAATCGGGAAGGAATTTTTAGGGCTTATTGTTTTTGCCCAACCCTAGAGGAAAGGACGTTAATACATAAACTTACCCTCGTAAATTGGCAAAGGTATTGATGTTCACAAGGTCAGAACTCGAAATCAAAACCACTGCTGAGTTGAGAGACTTGTGTAGGCGTAATAGTTAAAGCCTACTGGGAATGGAGGCTACAAAACTAGTTGGATTGTCACATTGATGGCATTCCCACAGATAGCACTCGCTCAACTAAGACAGGGAAGAGGGTTGAAGTCACCAGGTTTTAGCGTTATTCAATTCCTTGAAGGGGTGGTAGATGAGATGAATTCACCCACTGATGAGCAAGCCGCCCTGATCAAGCTGACAATGGAAGAAAAAGCCATGAGCTATCCTGACAGATACGACCAAGAGAATTTGCTTAACTTGCACAAGGCTAAGATACACCTTGAAATGGCGATCGGGCTGCTAACCCAGTAAATCAGTTTAGAAGCATAACACATCTAGTCCCCAGCATCCTAAGCCTAGGGACTTTTTTATGTCCTATGTACCTCAACTTGTTGAACTTTAGAGATATAAGATAGATACAAATAGGGGGTAGAAAGAAATAGTAAATTGATTTTGTAAATTAAATTAGGGACTTCCAACAAATAAATTACCCAATCTTGTGGGGTGGGCATCTTGCCCGCCCATATACCCACCCCACAACAAGTAATTGAGTATTTTTTTATTTGGAAGTCCCTTAGAAAATTACTAGACAGATAATTCCCTTAAGATAGTGGCTCAAATGTACTAGTAAGGGTCAAATACTAGAAAATTAGTAGAAGTAAAGTGTAACAGGCATGAAACCATTGGAAATACGTGATTCTGTTGATTCTCGATATAACCCAGCAGCAATTGAGGAAAAATGGCAAAAAACATGGGTAGAACTTGGCTTAGATAAAACACCCACAGCTAGCAACAAGCCAAAATTCTACGCTTTATCCATGTTCCCTTATCCATCAGGCAGCCTACACATGGGTCACGTCCGTAATTATACGATTACCGATGTAATTGCCCGCCTTAAAAGAATGCAAGGCTATCGAGTAATACATCCAATGGGTTGGGATGCTTTTGGCTTGCCAGCAGAAAACGCCGCCATTGACCGTGGTGTACCGCCAGCAAAGTGGACTTATCAGAATATGGCCCAGATGCGGCAACAATTGCAGCGTCTTGGTTTATCCATTGATTGGGAATGTGAACTTGCTACCTGTTCACCAGATTATTACAAGTGGACGCAATGGATTTTCTTGCAGTTTTTGCAAGCGGGGTTAGCTTACCAAAAAGAAGCAGCAGTAAACTGGGATCCCATTGACCAAACTGTATTGGCAAATGAGCAAGTTGATAACGAAGGACGTTCCTGGCGCAGTGGCGCAATAGTTGAGCGTAAATTATTGCGGCAATGGTTTTTCAAGATTACCGATTACGCTGAAGAATTACTCAATGACTTGGATAAGTTAACAGGTTGGCCGGAACGCGTCAAATTGATGCAGGCAAACTGGATTGGCAAATCTACAGGCGCTTACTTAGAATTTCCCATTATTGGGATAGATGAAAAAATCGCCGTGTACACCACACGTCCAGATACCGTTTATGGTGTCAGTTATCTAGTGTTAGCACCAGAACATCCCTTAACAAAGCGTGTCACCACAAAAGAACAACAAGCGGCGGTGGAAGTATTTATTAAAGAGGTTTCCAATCAAAGTGAGTTGGAACGTACCTCTGAAGATAAACCTAAGCGGGGTATTTCCACAGGTGGGGTGGCAATTAACCCATTTACAGGGGAAGAAGTGCCGATTTGGATTGCTGACTATGTACTGTATGAGTATGGTACTGGGGCAGTGATGGGTGTACCAGCGCACGATGTCCGAGATTTTAAGTTTGCCAAAAATTACGATTTGCCAGTTGATTTTGTCATCGCTTCCCCGAATGATGTTGCCGATTTTGACTTAACTCCAGCATCAGAGATTGATGAAGTCACACAACTTATCCAAATTGAATATAACCAGGCATACACTGAACCAGGAATTTTAATTAATTCTGGGGCTTTTACTGGTATGGCTTCCACAGATGCTAAACAAGCGATAATTGAATACGCCCAACAACAAGGTTTTGGTAAAGTACGGGTGCAATATCGCTTGCGGGATTGGTTAATTTCGCGGCAGCGTTACTGGGGCGCACCGATACCTGTAATTCACTGTCCCAACTGTGGCATAGTGCCAGTGCCTGACAAAGATTTACCTGTACAGTTGCCGGAAGAGGTGGAATTTACTGGACGTGGCGGTTCACCTTTGACTCAGTTGGAAAGCTGGGTAAATGTGCCTTGTCCAACTTGTGGCACTCCGGCAAAGCGGGAAACCGATACGATGGATACTTTTATTGATTCCTCGTGGTATTTCTTGCGCTTCCCTGACGCGAAAAATGAACAACAGGTTTTTGATTCCAGTAAAATTAACGACTGGATGCCAGTTGATCAGTACGTGGGTGGAATTGAACACGCGATTTTACATTTGTTGTATTCGCGCTTCTTTACTAAGGTACTACGCGATCGCGGTTTGTTAAACTTTGATGAACCCTTCCAACGCTTGTTAACTCAAGGTATGGTACAGGGTTTAACTTACCTAAATCCCAACAAGGGCGGCAAAGATAAATGGATTCCCTCTAATCTGGTAAATTCTGCTGACCCCCGCGACCCCCAGACAGGCGAACCACTGCAACGTCTCTACGCCACCATGTCTAAATCAAAGGGCAACGGTGTAGCCCCAGAAGATGTAATTTCCAAATACGGTATAGATACAGCGCGGATGTTCATCTTATTTAAAGCGCCGCCAGAAAAAGACCTGGAATGGGATGAAGCCGATGTGGAAGGACAATTCCGCTTTTTAAATCGGGTTTGGCGTTTAGTGACAGATTATGTTGCATCTGGGGTATCCCGTAAGAAAGCCCAACTCGCTGATTTAACTAAGGCAGAAAAGGAATTGCGACGGGCGATTCACACGGCTATTCAAGCGGTGACAGAAGACGTTGAAGACGAATATCAATTCAACACAGCTATATCAGAATTGATGAAGTTAAGTAACGCTCTAACTGATGCTGATGGGAAAAATTCACTAATTTACGCAGAAGGTATTCGGACTTTGGTGGTATTATTAGCACCCTTTGCACCACACATTGCTGATGAATTGTGGCATTTATTGGGTGAAAGTAATTCAGTTCACACTCAAACTTGGCCGTCATTTGACCCGGCTGCTTTGGTAGCTGATGAAATTACTTTAGTGATTCAAGTTATGGGTAAAACTCGCGGCGCGATTCAAGTACCAGCACAAGCGGATAAAGCAGCGTTGGAGAAATATGCCCGTGAATCAGAAATTGCCCAACGTTACATCGAAGGTAAGGAGATTAAAAAGGTAATTGTCGTGCCTGGAAAGTTGGTAAATTTTGTAGTTAGCTAAGTACACGTCACCATAAAAAAGGTGCGGAAATTAAGCTGCGATCGCAAAGTCTATTTGGCTGGTAAAATTGTCATCTGGAATTTGGCACTTTGCGATAATTTTCAAGGTTGACTTTTCATTCCAACC
>JAIVFU010000280.1 GCA_020829485.1 Nostoc sp. CHAB 5834
GACCCGACAGGATGAAGAACTCTGATACTTCTACCCACTCTCGGGACTGTGGTAGCCCTTGGTCTGGCGCGGTAGGGTCTTCAAACGTCACTTCGCAGGGTTTAAGGTCGTAGGAGTGGTGCCGACGGCACGCGGCCGGCCGAACCTCGTACACCCCGCACTTCTGGTCCTCGGTGAGAAACGCGCACGCAATGTTGGTGTAGACGTGTTTTTCGGGCCCCAAAGTAGCTGCCAGGTCTGTGTTTTCTTTCAAGCGGCGTCTCACCTCCGCCTTTTGAGCTTCTGAAAAAGTGGTTTCCACGTGCTCAGCCAAGGCCAATGCTTCGCTCGGTGCGATGTTGACGTGGTAGTGACAACACAGGCCGCATCCCGGCTTGCATGCAAGAGTTCGCCCCTGTAATCCGTTCGTTTGGGCCAAAGCGGCGTCCATACGTTTGAACACCTGCACTTGGTACTGCAGGGCGGTTGCGTTGCCTGCATGGACTTGCTTCAACGCCGAAGCCTGCGCTTGTGGCTCAAGACTTAATTGTTCAAAGGTGGACAGTTTGGACATCAACACATTATTGCGCGGCGATAGCCAACTCAGAACCCGGGCTCGCAATGAAAAAAGCCCCTGGAATTTTGGTTCCAGGGGCGAATCAGCTCATGGTGAGCTGTAGGGGAGTTCACATTATGCGCCCGGTGGCCGCATGAATGTTTCGGGACCCTACGTGGGGGCTGGTGCTTGTGGGGCGGGGGTTGCGCCACAAGGAGATGCCCTCAATTTTGCTGTACTTTTCCACATAGTCGGCCGAGTACACGCCCTGGTAGCCGCCACTGGATGTCTCGTAGACCGCCAGTGCGCCGTCGCTCCAGAGAAGGAAGGTGCAGAGGTCCTTGAAGATGCCACGAGGCAACATCAGCGAGCCTACCGAAGGCTCCTCGTTGACCTGGGAGTTCATCTGAGGGGCAACGCCCAGCTCCAGCAGTCCGAAGAACTCTCGCAGATTTTCCAAGCCGGCTGCATTCACGTCGCAAAGAACGCGAAGCGAGAAGGCACAAGCCTCACCGGTCAAGGAATTGATGCCAAAAGCCTTGAGGTCGCTCCAGTTGTTGATGATGACGGAATTGTTCATGAGATGTCCTTATTGTGAGGGGTTGGCTTCGTTCCAACGATTGCCACTTTCAGTAATATATCCGCGACCTGTGAACCCTGAAATTGTGTGCTCAGGTCCTGCCTTGTCAGCAATGCTCAGCACTTCGTCAAACGGTACGCAGTCGTTGTGTGACTTGTAGCCGTTTAACCATACGATTTCTGCTCCACGTTCCGTTGTATACAGAACGTTGCCGGACTCGACGTTGTTGCGATAGGGCCAGAGAATGATGTCGCCCTCCTTTAGCCGGCACTGCACTTGGGCAGGGCTCAGCGGTTCCGTAGGTGCTGGTTTCGAAGATTTCTTCGACATAGATGTCCTGATTGATGTACTGAGACGTATAGCCATTCGAGCGCGAGCCTCCCAATACGCGTATTTTCTGCGGCGCTATACGGGGCATGAACACCTCTGCTATCAAAGCGGCTCGCCTGCTGCTCCTCGTGCCCTTGGTCGCGGTCGCCGCGTGCTCGGCCACTTTTGAGCCCAAAATCGCGCCGCTCCCGGCTGAAGGGTTCGACCTGGTGGACCCCTTTAAGGTGGACCAGATTCAGTATGTGGTGGATTTCAGAGACTGTTCAGCGCTCGCTAACCAGGAGCAGCTGGACCTCACCCATGCCGCAGCCAATGCCGTAAATACCGTAGTCGACCGAGCCACTCTGGGTATTTTGGGTGGGAAATCTAGCAAACATGCTGACAGAATTACTGTGCTAAAACGCTGCCTGGCAGGTAGAGGGTATAATCTGCTGAGATAATCCAATTCATTTTAGCGGAAGATATACCTCGATGGAGTTTGTGGCGACCCTCGAACAAACAAAGGCAAAAGCGATGCCCAGTGCCATAAATACGGTGTTGCCAAGCTACGGCTGAGTCTCACCGAAATTTAAGCTCCCAAAGTAATACTGGTTTTAGCCCTGACCCCTAGCTCCCATGAAAATACATCTTTTGTCCGATTTGCACCTGGAGTTCCAGGATTTTCAGCCGCCAGAGACGGATGCTGACGTAGTTGTTTTGGCGGGAGATATCCATCTAAAACAGCATGGAGTGCGATGGGCTCAAAAGCATTTCAAGAAGCCCGTTCTTATGGTGGCGGGCAACCATGAGTTTTACGGAAACTCACTTTCGCGGACAATTCGCAAATTGAAGGAGGCTGCCGCTGGCTCAAATGTTCAGGTGTTACACGACGAGGCGGTCGTTCTCGATGGCGTTCGCTTTCTAGGAGGGACGTTGTGGACAGACTATCGTTTGACTGGAAACCAACCCCTTGCGGAGCTCGACGCAATGAGCAGGCTCACTGACTTTTCTCGCATTCGGGATGACCGGTACCGGAAAATTCGGCCGCATCAGCTGTTGGAGCGTCATGCTGCGACCAAACATTTTCTTGAAGAAAGCTTTGAGCAGGCTTTCAACGGCCCTACGGTTGTGATTACGCATCACAGCCCTACCGAACTGTCTATCCATCCTCGGTTCAAGGATGAAAAGACGCACTTGAGTGCCTCGTATGCCAGCCGCCTGGAGCACCTTTTTGGGGTTCCCAAGCTTTGGGTTCATGGGCACACCCATGACAACTTGGACACGGAGTTGTACGGCACCCGAATTGTGTGCAACCCCCGCGGCTACCTTCCGGTTGAACCCAACAGTGAGTTCCAGCCGGAGCTTGTACTGGAGGTCTGAATCAGCTTTTTTCGTTAGCTATCCCCCGGCATCAAGCTTGGAGTAGGACAGGTATTCATCGTTGTAAAGTGCTGTTCGCAATTGGGCTGTCAGTTCTGCAGTGCGATGGGCAGCCTGGTCGAGGGCCTTCTCGCTTTGAGCCCCTGGCATAGTCGCTCCGTTGTAAGCGAACAGCCCCGCCCAATCCAACTCGTTACACGACCTCGCTGCGCGAATGCTTTCAAGAAAATAGCGACGGTCTTGTTGTTTAAAGAGCTCAATGGCAGGAAGTATCAAAAGAAAGTGGGCAGAAAGCAGAAGTCCGCCTGCAGGCAGGACCCATGTGGCAGCTGTGGCTCCTCGACCTGCTAACAATTCCAGAACGCCCGGGACCGCCACTACTGCAGCTGCTAGGCAAAGAAAAATTCCGAGCAAGAGCTTCCAACGCGCTTTGCTTAAAAGCTCGGTTTGTGCGTAGCTGCTGCGGATTGCGTCAAGTTTTTCCTCGAAAGCTAATCTGTTTTGGAGTTCATTTGCGCTTGATGAGCTGTAGCTCTGAAGGGATTTCAGGTAGAAGACGAGAGTTTCCACCTGTTCTTTGGGAAGCGTCTTCAGGTGCGGCAGGATTGGCTCCACTACTTTAAGCAGGCGCTCATCCTCTTCAACGTACGCCAAATAAGAGTCCCGCATATCCGTCTCCACGTTAAGCCCTGCTTGCAGTTTAGCGGGGGTGAGACCCAAAAACTCCT
Source organism: Nostoc sp. CHAB 5834 (assembly GCA_020829485.1). The sequence goes on from JAIVFU010000280.1 coordinate 3,533, forward strand.
CATACAAATAGAAAAGGGATTCAGCTGCCTGAACCCCTTTGTTTTCAATCAAGTCCCTGTATTCAGACAAGCGCCGCGTCGATGGCCTTGAGGACCAGTGACAGGTCTTCAGGCAGTTGTGGCTCATTCGGCAAGCGGTCTCTGTCGGGAACGGTTCCACGGATTTCTCGGTGGACAAGGCCGTCGTTGCGCACCACGAGGGTGAGACGCGCGTATCGTGCTGTCTTCACAAATATGGCGAACTCGACATCATTTCCGTAGCCGCGGTGCGAGAAGTAGCGGAGCATGAAGTCAGGCCCCAGGGTAGGGAGAGGAAGAAAGTCCGTTTTGCGGACGCCCTCTGGATGCAAGGTCACTGCTTTGTGAAACAACGCTTTCATGTCCTCGCCATCCAGGCCTTCCACGGTGGGGTTGGCTCGCTCATAGGGAGCGCGCATATTGGGGGTGAGCATTGCTGTTCCGATATTGAAGTTGGTCTACTTCGTATAGCCAAAACATCATTTCTCTCAATCGGAGTCCCCGACCCTAAAACGGAGGGCAGCCTCTTTTCTAAGACAGCGAATTGTCCAGGTGAGCGGGCAGGTAGCCCACCACCACACGGGAGGTTTCTGCGTCCCAAAAGAAGTAAATCCGCATGCAGTACCTCTCGTCTCGGCCACCTCCTTTGAGCAGGTGGAGGTCTAAGAATCTGCGTTTGCCGCCCCATCTGACGAAGTAGGTGTCGCCCTGTTCGCCGGCCACGCTGGGAGCGACGGAGCCCTCAATTTTGAAGCCCAATGGCGCAAACAACGCATCCAGGTCTGCTTGGCTGATGTTCCCTGTTCGACACTCCCGGTAGGCCCCGGCCAGTAGCTCCAAGGCCGTGCAAACCAGGTCGGGCCGCTCGTACCGGGATTTCTTGGCGCCATTGAGCGCGCGGGGTAGCACCACTATCCGGTCGAGGTTCTCTCCGGCCCAGTTGGGAAGGTTCGCCAGGTCCTGAAACGCTGGCTCAGCGGTGTCTTGCTGCTGCCGGGAGTCCGTGCGTTCTGCTGTCTGCGTGGTCAAAGCATGTACCTTGGCTTTGGTGCGGCGCAGCTCTTGGGTAACTTGGTTGAGAAGTGTTTGGAGGTAGTCGGCGTCCTCCTGAAGAAGGGCCGATTGCTTCATCAGCTCAGGGTTGGCTGTGGTGGCCGAGGAAGACGCGCTCAGGAGGACTGCAAGCTCTAGGAAGCCCGGGAATTGGGCAACGGAGGAGGGCTCTTTGGAGTATGCCCAGAACTTCGAGGGAGTTAGCTCTAGCTGGGGCGTGGGCTTCGCTCCTGCAATTAATCGCACCCGGTAGCCAGCTTTGGGCGGCATATTCCGGGGGCACAAAAAATAGGCTTCGTGAACCAGGTGGTTGCCCTGTCTCATCTCGTGCCACTTGGCTGCAAGGAAGCGCTCTTCTTCGTCAACGGCCAAGGCGGGCTCTCCCGGCAGGTGCAGGAACTCACGCAGACCTTTGGACGTGAACGAGGGCTCTCGCTTGAGCCCCAGCTCAGCCTTCAATCGTGCGAGAAATTCCGCAAAGTCTTCTGGAGAACGGTTTTCCTGAAGTGTCAGTGCTTTCATGGGTTCTTATAGCGTGGAGAAGGGCCGCCATGCTACCAGCCGTCAGCGCGGTCCCATGAAAAAAGCCGCTCAAGAGATGTCTCTTGAACGGCCAGGAATTAATCGATTGCCTTAGGCCGCGAGGTCAGCCTCTTTGCGGAGAGCTTGCTCGTCTTTTCGCAGTTGCTGACCCATTTCGACAAACTTTCTGATTTCGCTCCAGGGCGCGATACCGCTGCTGAGCCCCGCTTCTCCCTCAGAATGCAAAGCAATGGTCAGCCCCATCTTGGACTTTTCGGCATCTAACCACACGCCATGGGG
>JAIVFU010000281.1 GCA_020829485.1 Nostoc sp. CHAB 5834
GACTGGCATCCCGCGACCTACTACTACGGAGATACGTACTACGAGCCTGTCCCCGGAGCAGGCTGCCAGATAGGCCGCTCTCTGGTGCCAGGGGAGACGTGCTATTTCTCTGTTGATTTTTATCCGCAAGAGTACAGTGTTTGGGACGGGCTTCACTTCAAGGTTGTGTTTAATGAGGATGCTTTGTTCTCAGCAAATGTCCAATGGGGAAGAAACTAAAAAGCCTCCTACAACGAAAGTACCGTCTGAGTAGCTAAGGCTTCAATTGACCGACTAAATGCGCCTAACCTTCAAAGGCTGGGCGCGTTTTTCTTGCGGAACCCCTAGGCGTTTTTTCAAAGGTAGTCAAAAGAAGAAGGGCCAGTGCGATTCTTTTCGGCTTAGCGCGGGTCCCTTTGGTGGATACTTTGAAGGGGTACCGTTTCCCGTAGTGTTTGCACATAGAAGCACTATCGTCGGATGTAGCTGACCTGCCTCGGAGTAGGTCCGGCGTTCGTCCCTCTAAGGAACGCGGAGTACACAAAAAATACCACTGGATTCAGTGATATTTTTCATTTTCGGATAAACACCTCTATCTACATGTAGACGAATGCTTTCCTTTCAGGAGTAAATTTTGTCCGATGCGATTCTAGATATTGTTCGTTCCGTTGACTTGGGCTGGGGCTACACCAAGCTGTCACGATGCAACAAGAAAACAGGGGAGCTTGAATACCTGTCCTTCCCTTCTTTGGCCCCCCGACATACGGGGGTTGACCTGTCCATGTCCATTCTCGGCAAGCGTGACACCGTCGTGGTGAACGTCGACGGCACGAAATACGAAGTCGGCCCGGACAGTGGCGACCTGGACACGAATGATGCCTCCCGTAATCTCAATGACGCCTACATGCACACCGAGCAATACAAGGCGGTGTTCCTCGGCGCTTTGCACTACATCGGAGAGCCTGAAATCGACCTCTTGGTGGTTGGACTGCCTCTGAACAACATGCACAACGCCCATAAGCTGAAACAGCTCATGGAAGGCGTTCACAAGGTTCACGACACTTTGACAGTGACCGTTAAAGAGGCCCTTGTTCTGCCGCAGCCTCTGGGTGGACTGGTCCATTGCTTCTCCAAGAAGGAAAGCATTCCCGAGCTGGAGTTCATTGAAGAGGAGATGAACCTGGTTATCGACCCGGGCTTTCTCACCTTCGACTTCCTGCTCTCTAACGGTGAGAAGGTTGTTGAAAATCGTTCCAGCGCATATTCAGGGGGCGTTTCGAAGGTTCTTCGTTCCATCGCTGAATCCATTTCCGCTAAGTTCAACATCAAGTATGAGAACTTGAGTGCAATTGATGCGGGGCTGCGTCGCCGATACATCAAAATCAATGGGGTAAAAGAGCCTCTAGAAGAACACATCCGGAACACAAAGCCAGTGCTCGAAAGCGCGGTAAACTACATGCGCAACATTCTGGGAGACGGCTCTGACGTTGATAACATCATATTGCTTGGGGGCGGCGGCGCGGTGTACCGGAAAACAATCGAGCAGTATTACCCCAACCACAAGGTTATTGCGGTGGAGGACGGGCAGCTGGCAATTGTCAGGGGCTACCAAGCAGCAGGTGAAAAGTATCTCGCCAGCCGAGACAACTAAAAAATAAAGCGGCGACAGCCGCTTTTTTAACGTTTTTGGAAAACATCCAAACTAGTCGATTACTCTACTAAAGTATTTTCTCAAAAATGTAAGGTGCAATAACATGTTTATGTAAATTTTGCCTACACAAAGTGAGGTACTTTGAATAGACGATATGCGCATTAACAATTTTTCTCAGCTGTTTACTTCTTGGAGGCTAACGAAAACTTGTTTGCCGGATAAGCCGGGTTGGTATCGTGTTCGCACACCGCCATCCTCAAACGCCTGGTGGCTTAATATGGCTTATTTCAATGGGAACGAATGGGTCCGCAAAGGGGTGGCTTTCTTCGGAAAAACCCCCGGTCAACCTGAATTAACTACGATTGAAGTGACGGAATGGCAAGGGCTTGTCATGCCAGCTAATCTTGCGGTTGAGACTGCACGAAGGCTCGCAGAAGAGGCTACGCAAGCATCCGTTAGGAAGCGATGTCTGGAGATTGCATCTCGATTGAGTTTGCCAGAAGAAAATCTCTAGGCCTAATATTTATTAACCCGCTGTTTGAGTGTTTAGACACTCAAACAGCTTTTTGTTTTGCTTAGTGTATTTGTCCCTGCATAGTAAGCAGGTGTCCCGGCTCATGCGAAACAAAAGGGGCACATGGCCCCTCTATCGTGTTTTGCGACGCTTACATGAACAGGTCGCCGTAATCAATGATGGCAGGGGGGCTGTATTTGTCCCCCAGCTTGTTCATGCCGATATCCGCCTGGCGTGGCGCCGCTACATAGTGCAGAGCGTCGTAGTCCGCCTTTGGAAATCGCGGATGATGGGAGTGCATCAGGGTCACCAAGCCCTTGCACCAGGTTTGCATCGCGCCGCGAATGTAGACAAAGTCTCCATACACAGGTGCTTCAGGCGGGGCCTTCAACAGGTTTTCGACCTTGCGTTTGAACGAAACGCTGGTGCGCATCAGGTGGCCTTGCATCCACGATAGCGAAACGGGTTTTCCGGCTTCCAGGGAGGTGAGAATGGCCTTGCAAGCACGGCTATTCATGAAGGCTGCAATGGCTTCTTCCGGGGAGTAGTACACGGTGACTACTTTTCCGTCGTCATTGACCTCTTCACCTTCGCGCATAACGCCAGCAAAATGGTGACCAGCCTCGTCGTGCCATGAGAGGTGAATGAAGGGATTGCCATCCTTTTTACTGACGGCTAACTCTGAGAATTCCGGGCCTTCAAAGTGTTCATTCGCGTCTTCAGCATCTTCACGCGCCCGCTGCAGGCTGCGCTTGCGAGATTTGTTGATGTCTTCGTCGAACGGGGCCATGAGGTTGTGCTCGTCCCCCAGTGCATCTTGCCACGACATGGTGAGCAGCTCTAGGTCGAACTCGCTCTCCAGCGTATGAGACTGCTTGCCGTTGACCTGTGCGGGTGTGACCAGCAGCACATGCTGCCCCTTGTTGATGAGTCGGGTGTAGTACTCCTTGATTTCAAGCGCGGGGTATTCCTTGCTGGACATCATGTAGAAGCCGCTGCTGGAGTACACCGGCAAGCCATCTTCTGTTTTGAGGGTCTTGGTCGGTTGCCTGTCCGGACCCTTCTCATAAACGGGAGAAAGCGCGTCGGCAGCAACTGCGTACACCTTGCCGCCCATGATTTTTGTGAAGTCCATACCCCCTTTGCTGGGGCGTTGGCAAACAACGACTTTTTGGCCGTCATCCAGATACCCGATGATGCGATTCATCAGGTTTGGATTTGGGGCGGGGATGGCGACCAGCCCGTCAGTGGGGCGCTCGCCGCGCACGATGCTGCTGCGTACGATGAGGTCGAAGGAGGGTTTTGTTTTTGCGAGCATTTTGGCTTTCTCAAGGCCCTTTTAGGGCGGGAAAACCTGTTAGAAGTCATTGCCTCAACAGGTCAATTTCTTTAGGTGGTTGGATTATAGCAGTTGCCAACCTAAAATTCAATCATTTAAAGGTGGCCGTGATACTCTTGCTGCATGGAATCGCTGCTGAACGGTGATAGGTCACATGCACCGAATTGTTGTAAATGCAAGCCATCACTGAGTCTGGCCGAGGCTCTCCGTTCACCTGAGCCAAGCGAAGGCGCCCGCGCTCAGCTGTATTTAGAAAGCGAGAAACCGCTTCAGTGATGTCATGAGAACCGTAGAGCTCGTCATTGAGCGCCTTGAACTCAGCCTCTACCAAGCCTAAATCTTCGATATCCCACTTCAAGGACTTGTCATTTTCCTTAGCCCAGCGTTGAACGACCTCTTTGACCGACTTCTCCTCGGGCTTTACGTAAAAGGGTCCGGCACAACCGGAAAGTAATGCAACGGCAAGGGCGGCTGTAGCCAATCGAGCCAAGTTCTTGGGCAACATGTTGAGTTTCATAGCGTGTATAGCGACGGAATCTTAGGTTTCGGAGTCAAATTTGCGCGGTAAACCCCATAGGGGACTTCTTTTGGGTGCTCTCAATGCGCTTCAAGGAGGAGGTCAAGTCCTCTTGCTGCAGGACCCAGCGCTTGGACTTCGCCGCAGAGCTGGCAGCAGTAGTGAGCGCTTTGCGCATGAAGCGAGGACTGAGCTCGCTCATCCAATCGAGCACATCCGCGGGTAGGGTGGGCTGGAACTCATGCCCTCGGGGAAAGTGACCCTCACACAGCGATTTCCATACTGAGGCGGCGACTGCCCGGCACTGGTCCTTGTTTGGACTCGCAATTTCAAAGACTTCTAGCCGGCTCAGGATTGGGTCGGGCAAGGGGCCATCATTGGCGGTGAGCACCCAGTTGACGTACTTCGCGTCAATCTCCACCGGAATGAACTCATCCCGGAATCGTTCCGCGCTGGTGGGCTCCAACAGGGAAAACAACGACGCCAATGGCGAGTTTTTATGACCTGAGAGTCCCACTTTGTCGACTTCGTTGAGGCAGATGAGCGGGTTCGCGTAGGACCCGTTGACCAACGTGTCGAACACAACGCCGTGCTTGGCGGATTTCCAGCTGGGGTCGAGTCCGGTCAGCACAAAAGCTTCGCTGGTGATGGAAAGGTCCCTTTCGACAAACTTGATTCCAAAAGCGCGCGCCAGCTCCTGTGCGAAGTATGTTTTTCCGGTACCGGGAGGGCCCTTGAGCAAAATTGCAGGGAATCGAATGCGTGTGCCTTCAGCACCGCAGCCGGCAAGCGCCAAAGAGCCCTCAATGAAGTCCAAGACCTCCGAGAAATGCGGAAAGCGCTCATAAAGGGACTTCAGAGAAAATCCCGACGGGGTACACCCCATCTCGCGAAGTCCGCGTTCGCCCCCCATCTGGGCCAGAGTGCGTCGCTGCGCTCCAGATTCCGCTTGTGAGGGGCCCAGCGCGCGCAGCTCGTGCACCGCTCTACTGGGGTCGAAGAGCTGAATCGCGTTTCTAGGTGGCCCCTCTTTGGCGTAATCTTCGGGTTCAAGGATAGGCTCGACGCGAACTTCGTCTTGGATGCTATCCAGCTTGAGCCCCGGGGTCTTGACCTCCGCAGGGAAAATAGGTTGGCCGCCGGGGCCAACGCCCGGCTCATGGGGCTTGAATACTAGGAGTGTCGCTGGCCGCTTGCCGGAGGCAAGGGCTTCGCCTAGGAGAGCTCCAAACGATTCCAAGTTGCCCAGCCCAGGAGCCGGAGAGGACTTCTTCCTGTACGAAACGGGATACCGCTCATACAGGTCTTCGAGATTTTCCATTACCGCCAAGGCGTTGGCCCTCTTCGTCTTGAAGAAGCTATTCCAAGCCGCTGTGGCCAGATGGTTCAATTGGTCGGCGCGCGCCCCTTGTTCT
>JAIVFU010000282.1 GCA_020829485.1 Nostoc sp. CHAB 5834
TTCGTTTGGCATCTGGGAAATGTCTTTGTGGGCGGTGGCTAGGTAACTTTACTATCACGGAGGAATGTCTGCTGGTAGGTGTTTTTCAGTTTACTTGCAAACAACACCAATTAGATAGCTAGGGGTTCTAGTAGTGCGGTGGGACTTAGTTGATGCGATGAAGTAGCGATCGCTATTAAATCTAAACTATTAGGTAAGCGTACCTCTAGTTCTCCCTCCTCTACCTGCAATCGCAAAGTGTCTGTTGTCGGTGTGATAGCAGCGGCGGTAATATCTGCAATCTGAAAATTGAGTTCCAATTTTTCCCCACACTTGGGACAAGCAGCAACACTCTGCACCTGTGAACCAAAAGTTAACTCCCGTAATGTGAATAATAGGCGATCGCGTTGACCGATGCTCAGGGTTGCTAAATTTTGACTGTCTGGACAAGCCGCAGTTAACAAAATCAATGCTTTTTGCAGGGGTTGTTGTGTCAATCCCTGCTCCCAAGTTGTTAACAATTCCTGAGATGAGAGTCTACGCATAAAGGAATTCAAAATGCAAAGTGGCGCGGAGGTAAGCGCAAAGATACGCGGAGAGTAACTTGAGAAGTAGTCACTTGAGAAATAGATTGTGTGGAGCAATAGCGCAACCCAACACCAAGATCCTTTTTAACAGTCAACAGTCAACTATCAACCATCAACAATTTTAGAAACTTTCTTCTTTGGGTTCTTTCACTTCATCATCCCGTTCCCAACCTTCGTTTTCTAACTTAATATTTTGGATGGCTATGGCGTTGGCGTTTGCATCTAAATCTGGCAAAGCTTGATATTCGGAAACCCAACAGCGATAAATTTTGTAAGATATCGCTTTTTGACCTGCTTCATTAAACACATCGATAATAATATCTTTGCGAAAATCGGCGAGTGATACTTCTTTGGTTCTTTGATCTGCTCCAGCTTGGGCATTTTTGTAATTCCAAACTTTACTTGCCCATTTTTCAAATTCGGGGTCGTGGGTAACACCACGTTCTAACATAATGGCTTCATACTCGGTGCGTCCTGGAGATTTACGTGATGTGCTAGGATCACCGCCTTCTCTATGTTTGACAACTTCTGTTGTCCGTTTTAAAGCTCCAACTTTACTAATACCCGCCACGTATTTACCATCCCATTTCACCCGAAAATTAAAGTTTTTATAGGGATCAAATCGCTGAGAATTGACTGTAAATTCCATGATTAATTACTCCTTGTTCACTAATTCCCAATTCATAATTCTTAAGAAGACCGGAGAAAGGGAAGATGTAGAGGACAAAAGAAAATAGATGATCTTCCCAATCCCCAATTTAAACTGCAATTTGACCTGCTATTTGTTGAATTTTGATGATGACAAATTCTGCCGGTTTGAGAGGAGCAAAACCAACTACGATGTTGACAATTCCCAAATTAATATCGGTTTGGGTAGTGGTTTCGCTGCTGCACTTGACAAAATAAGCTTCTTGTGGGGTGCGTCCTTGGAATGCTCCTTGGCGGAAAAGATTATTCATGAAGGCACCGATATTTAAGCGAATCTGCGCCCATAGAGGTTCATCGTTGGGTTCAAATACTACCCATTGTGTCCCCCGATAGAGGCTTTCTTCGATGTAGAGAGCTGTGCGGCGGACAGGAATATATTTCCATTCGGAGGCGAAGCGATCGTCTCCTTGTAAGGTACGCGCACCCCAAACGATACGTCCCACACCAGGAAACGCTCTTAAACAGTTAATTCCCAAGGGATTTAATTCGCCGTTTTCCGGGTCTGTTAAGGGTACACTCAACTGGGGTACACCAACTAAATTTGTTTCTAGTCCGGCTGGTGCTTTCCAAATCCCTCTTTGTGCATCAGTCCTAGCAAAAATTCCGGCTACTGCTCCACAGGGGGCAAAATCTTCTATTTGTTCACCAAGTAGGGGATTTGGCTGTTTCAGGCGGGGGAAAAATACGGCTGCATGATTGCTGCGTGTACCGACGTTATCTATATTTCCTTTGGCATCATCTTTAGTCGTCCAGTTCTTTGGCGAATCAACTATCAAAAAAGCCCGACGTTTTTCGCAGTAAGCAGCAGCTTCTCCAATTAAACTACTTTCTACATCGCCATCTGCATAAGGTGGAATGCACAACAAGTTAAATAAGTCAACTTTTTCTAAGGCGTAAAGTCCTTTTTTCTGAGTTTGAGCGTTGTCACCGATAAAATTGGCTGTAGTTAGATTTTTGCCATCGAATGCTTGTTTAGCAGTAGTTTCAGTGTTTTCTTCTAGCTTTTTAATAGCATTCTTGTAAATTTTATCTGCATTATCTAATGCGGTAGTTGCACTATCAATATCTGTTGGTACTTGTGGTTTAGCTTGCTTGGCAGTTATTAGTGCTTGCTTGGCTTTAATCAGTTTTTCCAATTCTTCATGAGCTTTTTTAATGTCTTGTGGCAAATCAGCTAGTAGTGGTTCTAATTCATTTGGTGATGTGTCTTTTGTTTTCCAACTAACCAGTTTTGATTCATTTTTTAAGACTTTATCGATACTACGGGGTTTGTTGGGGGCGATTGTTAAATTTAAAAACTTCTCTTGCGTCCCCCCAGGAGCCAGATCCCGAATCGTTAAATTAAACAAGTCTTTTTTCTCTAGACCCATTTGTTGAGCAACTGCTTCGGAAACGTCTACGTCAAGGGTGGCTTGTAGTTTTTCTCCCCACTTTCCTTTATAGGCAGCCTCTAATGTTAATCCTGCAACGTTAAGTCTAGATATTTCATTATCTGTGTCTTTTTTTTCGTATAGGCGCACAATAATCGCTTGTGAACCACCATTTAGGTAGAAATCCCGTACTGCATAACCTAAACTACTTTCTACCCACAAACCACCAAAAATTCTTTCAAAATCGCTGTAGCTATTGATGGTAATTGGTTCATCTGTGGGGCCACACAAAGCTCTGCCAATGAAAGCAGTAATTGATGTGGCTACACCTGTAATTGTGCGTACACCACTGGGAATTTCCTCAATATATACACCTGGATATGTTGGTGTTGTCGGCATAACAAATAGTCTCCACTGCAATTAATGAAATCGAAAGTCGAAAGTTAATTACTCTCTCACTCAGCACTCAGCACGGGCTAAACGCCCCGCTACCGCTAACACCACTTTGCTATAACTTGTCAGACAATTTTGGATTTAGGATTTTCGATTGATTTCATCGATAAATCCGAGGCTTGTTACCATCAAGGAATTATTGGTCAATTATCATGTCCGTATGGAACGCGAAGCACTCTACCCAGTGAGTTTACGGTACACATACGAAAATTATTCATTCCATCCCTAAAAAAATGCTATTTTCTCGCTCTCTCTCAGCAATCACATCTACGCTAGTACAAATTCAACAAAAATAAAGCCATTATTTGGAAATGGACTAAAGACTTTAAGAATAAAGCATTCTCACTGCTGATTGTTGTTTTTTGCCTTTTTGTACTAGCTGCCGGGCAGTTATAAACTTTAGATATTGTTTTTGAGCTTCAGTGTTATCACACACAGTGTATATCAAAGCAAAATTAGTGGCTGATTAGATTTATTTGTAACAAAAATAATAAAATATTCAAATAAAAACATAAAAACTAAATTAGTGTGGGTTTGCACATAAGATGAAATTGGAACAACGAAGTTACGAAGGTTTCAGGCGACGGAATTCGCGCCTAAAGCATCTGTGAGAGGTAAAGATAAAGTACATTTTGTCAATCAGTTAAAATACTCAAAAAATCTAAATGAAAATGATAATTGTGCGCGAGGTAGGGGAATAATAAAGTTCAACAATTTCTGTTAGGCGCTTTACCCCGCTCCTAGCATCCGTCCATGAATCGCTCGATTGCTTGTACGCCTTGCTCACGCTACGTTATTACTAGAGCGATCGCTCCACTGGATGCCAAAATGCCAAAATTGTTCAGGGTATTCTCCCATACTCCGACTCCAGAAGATTCAACAATTTATCTTCCACAGCAGTAAGATAAGGGCGATTCACCTTCCCCAATAACTGCAACAGACTTTTGATTGTCTCCTCCAGCCCACTCGAATACACCCGACTGATGCGATCGCTCAAGGATTGCATCTGCTGACACTCCTGGGGTAAGTAGTTGAAGGACTTCAGGTGTTGCAACCCAATGGTGTACTCGCCATCCCAGACTCTCACGGTGCAACTAAAGTCATTCACTGCGCTGACAATCGCCCAGCACCCGCCCTTGCCTCTCAGATCGGGATTGTCTTTAACAAGGATTTGGCACACTTCACCGATTTGGTAGGTGTTTGGTACTTTCGTCCTTTCCAGGATGCGCTGCACAACATCTTTGACGATTCTACCAGTCGGCACTTTCCCACCAGCAAGTTCTACTGCCGTTAGCCACACTTCTTGTTGTTCCTGGGGTTCAAGCTTGGTCACCCGATTTAACTTTCGAGCGATTAGCGTGGGTTGATGATTGGTATATACGTGATGAAACATACTCAAAGGCTCTAGCAGAGATAATTAATTTTCATACCAAAATTCCATTTTCTGCCTATTGGGGTGATGGGAAAACTTCTTCAAGCGATGGTCAGCGATTTAAGGCCGCTGGTCCTAAAAGCTTTAATGAGGAGATTAACGCTAAATATGGAACTGATAGAAGCGTGACATTTTACACGCACATTTCCGACCAGTATGAACCATTCCACACTAACGTGATTTATGCAACTGATAGGGATGCAACTCATGTTCTGGATGGTTTGATGTATCACGAAACTGACTTAAAAATAGAAGAACATTTTACTGATACTAACGGTTTTACTGACCATGTTTTTGGTATATGTCATCTACTGGGGTTTCGTTTTTGTCCCCGGATGCGTGATTTAGCTTCTAAAAAGTTACACTTTTTTGATGGTGTTAATCAGAATTCACCTTTGTCACCGTTTTTAGGTGAGAAAATTAATGTCAAATTAATTGCTGCTTGCTGGGATGATATTCTCCGACTGGCTACTTCCGTTTCAATTGGAACAGTTACGGCTTCCTTGATCATGCGTAAGTTAGCGTCCCATCCTCGCCAAAACAAATTAGCGATCGCTCTGCGGGAAGTAGGAAGAATTGAGAGGACATTGTTCACAAGCCCTCAGTTGCGACGTAAAGCTACTAGCGAACTTAACAAGGGGGAATTGAAAAACTCGTTGTCGAGAGCGGTCTTCTTCCACCGTTTGGGAGAAGTGCGCGATCGTTCGTTTGAAGATCAATCAATACGTGCGAGCCAGCAATTCTCATTTTGAAATAAATAGAGTATTAACCCCATTTTGAAATTCAAAATGTAGTACAAAATAACTAGTTTTTCAGAGAAAGGAGATAGCTAAAAAAATAATTGCCTCCATTAACTAAGTA
>JAIVFU010000283.1 GCA_020829485.1 Nostoc sp. CHAB 5834
GTGGGGCGGAGCATGACCGGGACACCAACAGTGCGCGGGTCATCAGGGCCCGGGGGTTGGCTTGGCTGGAGAACGAGTTTTCCAAGGCAGCGGAGGCGAGAGCCGGTGAAGCTGCGTTGAATAAGGGAAGGCCTTCAGGCCTGCCCGAGGCTGGATATGGCCTTCCAGAGGGGGGAATCCCCTTCCTTTAGGGGGGGGAGGATGTCAAAGGATTGAAAATCAGCGCGCTGTCTTTCGACATGGACCTCATTTGGCTTGGCCTTGCCGCGGTGCCCGTTGTCCTGCTCGCACGTGCTGTCAGCGTTGCGCTCCCCCTGATGGCCCTCAAGCGATTCAGGGAGATGAGCCCCCACAGCGTGACGATTATGACGTGGGGTGGCTTGCGTGGAGGGATATCGATTGCCCTCGCCCTGTCTCTGCCAGCGTTCGAGAGCCGTCCCATGGTGATAGGGGTGACCTACATCGTTGTAGTGTTTAGCTTGATGGTTCAAGCCACCACTCTTGGAGCCTTGGTAAAACGTTTGAGTAAATGCAAACCACACGCCGTGTAATTTGCTTGAACACTCAGTCAGTCTGTATTACAATACAGACAGAATCTAAAAAGATTTTTATGCGGGGTTTATTGGTTGGCCTGATGATTTGGCTGTCGGCGGGAAATGCGGCAATTGTGACCGCTGAGGTGGCTAAGTCCCGTCCTCCCGTGGAAGGGGGGTCCACGTACTCCGCGGGGGCCGTGGAGGCAAAGAAAAGTTTGCTAACAACAGCTCAGCGGTTCGAAGGACCCTAACTTTGCTCGTGCAAGCCAAGGCAAGATAGCACCTCAAGAGCGGCGTTTGCCTGCATTCCGAAAACGCCCTTGAAAGCTGCTTCTGACTTTGGCTTTGTTCCTAACCATCGCACGGGGCTCCAGTCCACGCAGGACGGATTACCCCGTGCCCAGGACAGGTGGATGTGCTCGTAATGACCGGATGAGTCATGCTCGACAATGTTGACGCAGGTGAGGTCTATGCTGCCGGCTAACCGATGCTTAAGGTACCGCACTACGTGCTCCACTACGCTGGTGACGGAGGCTCCTTCGTTGAGGTGCCGCTCGTCTCGGAGCAAAAGTATTGGAGGCACACCGTCAGTTTCCTCCACAAGCACGCACAGGATTCCTGGCTTGCCTGAAATGATTTGAGCTCCCGATGAGTTGGGCACGAGAATTCGCTCGAAGTAGGCGTTTCGAATGAGTTGCATTTTCTAAAATAATGGGCAAGGCCACGCCATTATTGCTCGAAAATCTCCTTGCGTAAATTTTTATCCCCCAGCGCCGTAAAACCTCGGCATTCATGCCGGGGATATAAGGCGCCACGTTAACCTCCTCGGCAACGCTTTTGCTTTGTAAACGGGTACGATATGGCCTTCCAGATGTGGGAATCCCCTTCCTTTAGGGAGGGGGGGATGTCAATCCGAAGGCCGCTTTCGGAAAGACCACTCATCGAATCCGTGCTGGGGGATGCGGTATTTGTCGGGAATTTCCGTTGAATTGTTCTCGGGCGCAGTGAGGTTTCCGAAAAACATGCCAAGCTCTTGATAGGCTTGCCAAGCGTCGAGACGCTTGTAGAACTCAAAGTCTGCGAGCTTCGCGTTCAATGTGAGCGAAGCTCGGGTAGCAACGGCAACTGCGATTTGTCCGCTTACGAGGAGTTCGACGACTTTGGTAGGTTGGCCCACCTGGAAGAACTGATGCCAAGAAGGCGCCCCTTTGCGAGAGGGCTTAGTCGCATCCTCGATACAGGACTCGCTGAACTCTTCCGCTATCAAAACATCTCTGAGGGGGCCCAGGTCATAGAAGAACTCATTGCTTCGAGTAAGCCCTTCAGTCTTTTCAACGCAGGCAGCTGGGTACACCTTTCCCGCAAAGAGCACCCAAAGAGGCATGACCCTAAAAAGTCCTCTCTTATATAGGGTCTGAGGAGAAACCTCTACAAAGTTAGCATAAAGCCCCGATACCCCCAAGGGAAATTTAGAAGAAGTTTTCCAGGGGTCACATTCAAGGGGATATCTCTCAAACGATTGCTCAGTGCGGAAAAACAGCCGATTTTTGTCCTGGCCAAGAGCCTGTACGCCATCGTAGTAATCCCTGAACTTTGAAACTATTCTCATGGCTCACATTGTATATCTGTTTGAATAGTTAAAAAGACGTCAACCGAGGTTGACGTCTTGTTAATTAAAAGTAGGGTTTAGCCGCAAGAGCCGGTGTGCCCACAATTGGTGCAGAAACTGCAACCGTCCTTTTTGATGACCGCGCGAGCATGACACTCAGGGCATTCCGTGCCCGCCTGCAATTCGGAGGTAGTGGAGGCTGCCGTTGTAGACAGGTCCTTTTCCTTGCTTTGCACTACGCCCATGGCCTTCACAGGGGTTCCCGTTTCGTCCAAGATTCCCAGCATTGCGTACCGGTGAATCACCAGTCGCGCGATGTAGGCCTCGGTAGAGGGGAACGTTTCCATCTTCTCACTGCCCGGCACCTTCGCCATAAAGTCACCACCTGGTTCGGCATAGGAGAGCAGCTTACGCAGCTTCATACCAATCCACGCGGGGTCAACAATGCGCATGTCCAGACTCAAGACCTTGAACAGACCGTCGAATGCTCGTGGGTAGCTGCCGGCACCCCAGATGGAGTACGGGCGCTTCGAGCCGTCAGGCATTTCCAGTTCCTTGAGCATCAGCACAAAGTCATCGTGCGTCACCGGGTTGAGAACGTCTACCGCCCAGGCCATCGTTCCATTTGTGCCCGTTTTGGGCTCACGCGGAGCAATCAGCGCTTCCAGCATTGGAGAGTTGTCTTCAGAGTTTTCAGCACCCAGCGCGCCATAGCGGAACTCGACAAGTCGAGCTACCGCAGACACTGGAGACGGCACAGTCACTTGTTCACCTGTTGCAGGGTCCACCATCGAGACACTCGCGCCGTTTGTACGGCGCAGCATGTCCAGCTTGCGGTGCACCCACTGGCTGTCCTCGCTGTACATGTCCACGCTCAGCAGCTTGGAAACTGCACCAAGCCCACGCGGAGGCTTCGCACCAGAGGTCCACACCTCAAAAGGCTTACCCGCCAGGTCAGAGACGAACACAACGAAGTCGTCGTTACCCGCATGAACTGCATCAGAAACCCATGCGGAGGCACCTTGAGGCAGACGTGGGCGATTGGGCCAACGCAGACTTTCCAGCGCAGGAGCAACCTCCTTCTGCAGAACCAAACGTTGGTCCGCTTCGTCCAGATGGACCACGGGCGCCACAGTTTGAGCCTTCTCGGTCGGAGCCGGAGTTACCGGAGTAACTGACAGCACTGCATCAATCTTTCCGCTGGGGCGGTAGGTAGTGATGCCTTTCAGCCCACGACGCCACGCTTCCAGGTACAGCTGCTTGAAGTCCTCGTAGGGGTAGTCGGCAGGAACGTTCACCGTCTTCGAGATTGCGGCATCGACATAGTCTTTGACGCTTTCCACCATCAGCAAGTGCCCCATGGTCGAGATTTGAAGCGCGTTTTGGAAGTAGTCAGGCAGATTGTTTACATCGCCACCCAACATCCGGTACATGCGGTATGCATGGTCCTCAACTGCGTACTCCTTGGATGAGCCATCCGCCATTCGCTTCTTGCGGTTGTAAGTCCAGCTGAAGGGCGGCTCCACCCCGTTAGAGGCGTTGTCCGCAAAGGCTAGAGAAATTGTGCCGGTAGGCGCAATGCTGATGAGGTGGCTGTTCCGAATGCCGTGGTGGGCAATGGCGTCTCGCAGCTCTGCGGGCAACCGCTTAGAAAAACCACTTTGCAGGTATTTTTCCGCATTGAAAGCGGGGAAAGCACCTCGCTCCTTTGCCAACTCGACGGATTCCCAATAAGCAGTCAGCGTCATGCGCTCCATGATGAGTCGCGCCATTTGCCGAGCTTCAGGACTGTCGTACTTCAGGCCCATCATTACTAACGCGTCGCCGAGGCCGGTGATACCCAGTCCAATGCGACGTTTGTTATGGGCCTCAGCCTCTTGTTCCTTCAATGGCCATACCGTCACATCGAGTGTGTTGTCCAGCATCCGCACGGCTACTCGTGTAGCCCGCTCCAGCTTGTTGAAATCAAAGTCGATTTCTCCAGCAATCCCAAAAGGATTGATGACCATCGTGGCCAGGTTGTTAGAGCCCAGGCAGCAGCAGCCGTAGGCAGGCAGATTTTGCTCACCGCAGGGGTTCGTTGCATCCAGGTACTCCATGTACCCCAGATTGTTTTCGGCGTTGATTCGACTGTGGAACAAAACCCCGGGCTCAGCGTACATGTACGTCGATTCCATGATTTTTTCCCACACGCTACGTGCGTCCACACTGCTGTAGACCCACAAGCCATCTTGTCGCAAGAACGCACCGTTGCTTTTGAGCTCTTCAGAAGGCTCCGCCTTGTGTGTCAGCTCAAACTTGCCTCCGGATTCAACTGCTTGCATGAAGTCATCAGTGACCCCCACGGAAATGTTGAAGTTGGTGAGCTCGCCACGGGTCTGCTTGGCCGCGATGAAACTGAGGATGTCAGGATGGGATACATCCAAAACACCCATCTGAGCACCTCGGCGCGCGCCAGCGGACTCAACCGTTTCACAGGAGCGGTCGAACACACGCATGTACGAAACCGGGCCCGAGGCCTTGGAAGCAGTGCCCTTAACCTTCGCGTCCTTGGGACGAATGCGGCTGAAGTTGTAGCCAACGCCGCCACCGCGGCGCATCGTTTCAGCAGCCTTTTGCAGCGCATCATAGATACCTGGATTGCCGTCTTGCATGCTCGAAACAGAATCGCCCACGGGCTGCACAAAGCAGTTGATGAGCGTTGCTTGCAGCTCTGTTCCTGCGGCAGACATGATTCGGCCGGCAGGTATGAAGCCATCGCGCATGCCCTGAAGAAACTCTTGTTCGTGGAACTTCTTTTCGCTCTCGGATTCCCGGCTAGCCAGAGCACGCGCAACGCGCGCCTGTACGTCAGACACCGTTTTTTCGGTACCCTTGGCATACTTCTCCAGCAGGACTTCCGAAGAAATTGGCTGGGGTGCGGGAGAGAGATTCATCATATCGTTTTGCATAGTGACTCCTTGGTCAGGTTGTTTAAAAGGTCCTAACGCGTATAGGCACCCGGGGTGCGATTCACGTTGAACGGTGTAGGGGGCGCGTGAAACAGAACGGTTGGCCACGTCGCGCTAAAAGATGCGGCAAGAGCTCCGCGCGAGGTTCACTTAGGCTTTGGACTATTGACATCCTCCCCTCCCTAAAGGAAGGGGATTCCCACATCTGGAAGGCCATATCCAGCCTCGGTCAGGCCTGAAGGCCTGCCCTTATTCAACGCAGCTTCACCGGCTCTCGCCTCCGCTGCATCGG
>JAIVFU010000284.1 GCA_020829485.1 Nostoc sp. CHAB 5834
GATGCCTGCGCTGTTCTCGAAGAATCGCCTGATAATACTTGCTCGAAACAATTTATAAATTCTTACCAAAAACTGAAATTAGAATAACCCCTAATCATACCACAAAATATTTATGCAAGAGTTCTATAGGAATTCATCGAAATGTAATTCATCCTAAGTTTGGTAATTTCATTGCCCTGGGTACAGTTTTAATCGATACAGAAGTAACGGAGTACGCCCACCCAATCGATTACAATCCCTGCATTGAGTGTAAATTGTGTGTTGCGGCTTGTCCTGTAGGCGCGATCGGGGCTGATGGTAGTTTTAGCTTTTCAGCTTGTTACACTCATAATTATCGTGAGTTCATGGGCGGATTCACAGATTGGACAGAGACGATCGCTGACAGCAAAAGTGCTAGTGATTATCGAAAAAAAGTCAGTGCTTCTGAATCAGCCTCAATGTGGCAAAGCTTGTCTTTCAAGCCGAACTACAAAGCAGCCTACTGTATTGCGGCATGTCCGGCGGGAGAAGATGTAATTGCTCCATTCTTGAGCGATCGCAAAGCATTTATTAAAGATGTGGTCAAGCCATTGCAGGACAAAACCGAAACCATCTATGTGGTGCCGGGATCGGATGCCGAAAACTATGTTGTCAAACATTTTCCCAATAAAACGCTGAAGCTTGTGAGCAGTGGCATTCGTCCTCAATCGATTCAAGGATTTCTCTTTGGATTACCATTGTTATTTCAACGCAATCAGTCGGAGGGATTGAGTGCAATTTACCATTTCACATTCACTGGCTCTGAGTCTCGTCGTGCAACAGTGACGATTCAAAATAAAATGGTACAAGTTCAAGAAGGACATCTTGGGAAAGCAAATATTTCTGTCACGGCAGATAGCAAAACTTGGCTGGGTTTTCTTGGCAAGGAACAAAACCTAATTTGGGCACTGCTGCGATGTAAAATTCGGGTTAGTGGTTCTCTTAAGCTACTTCAGGCATTTGGTAAATGTTTTCCTACCTGAAATATTCATTAAATTCTAGAAATGCCTAACTAATTACCCTGCAAGGGGAGACAATACCGGAACTAATTGAGGACTAGTAGGATTCTTTTGTTGACCCCGCCAAACCCCGCAATTGTTCCAACTTCCTTGCCAAGAGTGCGATGGCGTAACCGCCCGCCGGAGGCGATCGCAGAGATAATTGAAGCACCCAAGATTATCACTAGTCCCCCTGACATTGGCTATTGGATTGATACCAGTTGTGTACCTGAAGCAGGGCGGTCACATCAGAATCAATAGGGGTGCTTTATTGCTAATAAGCTCAAATACAATCGCATTAAGCTATACTTATTGATAGCAGCTTAGGCGTTAGCCTAGCCCGCCGCAGGCATTGCTTTAAGGCTTGAAAAATAAATCAAACGAGAAATACTGACTTTTTCTTTGGTTTTTATGGTTGGCCGTGAGCAAGAGTAATTTAGATGCGTTTGCTCTGGGGGATAAGCCAGTGACCGAGTTCGCAAACAAGATAGCTATTGTCACTGGTGCAGCTAGAGGTCTTGGCGAAGCCATTGCCGTCAACCTGTACGAAAACGGTGCGCGGGTCGTTCTGGCAGACATCAATGCCGAAGGAGCGCAGGAAGTAGCTAGGCGGTTGGATTCATCTGGCAAGCGGACACACGTTATTGAAACTGATGTGTCTGACCATCGGGCTGTGGAGGCAATGGTAGCCGAAACGGTGGAGCTATTTGGCGGGTTGAACCTAGCAGTCAATAATGCTGGCTTTACTGGGCCGCATGGGATTAGTACCGCCGATTATGAGATTGAATGGTGGCATCGTGTGATTGCGACTAATCTTAACGGCATTTTCTTTGGACTGAAATACGAAATTCCAGCAATGATCCAAAGTGGTGGTGGGGCAATTGTGAATATGTCATCTGCTGCTGGTGCGGTCGGAGTGGCGGGTATTGCTCCCTATGTCACTGCCAAGCACGGCATTATCGGTCTGACAAAGGCGGCAGCATTGGAATATGCAAACCAGGGCATCCGGGTGACTGCAATCGGGCCAGGTTATGTTGATACACCCCAGATGCAAGAGTTGCCAGAGTCAGCGCGAAAGCAGATGGCTGACTTGCACCCTTTAGGTCGCCTTGCACGAACTGAGGAAGTCGCAAACATGGTTAGCTTCCTATTGTCCGAGCAAGCCTCTTTCGTCACTGGCAGCTTCCACCTGATGGATGGTGGTTACACTGCCCCCTGATTACTAATCAACTGACTTGCGTGCGATCGCAATACATAATTTTTTCTTCTGTGATCTATTTCTCTAACTGCCTATTTTTAGCCAACCAAACACTTGAGAAATTGTAACTTTGACCAGACCTTGCTAGCCAAAGGATATGGTGACTGCTGATAGAGCGCTGATGAGCAGATGGCGTAGACGCGCAAGCGGCTTCTCGAGTGACATCGCTTACTATTGCGTCCACAGCACAAAAGAGCAGCCCCAAGTTAACTAACAATTTGGGTGATTAATCTAACGTTACTGGTTTTATTAGCTACTTTTAATTAGTTGTCTGGGTATCATAAGTATTATATAGTGATTATTACTACAGATGCTCCAGAAAATTCCCTTTGTTGTAATTAGCATTCTATTTCTAGCTCAAACGGCGTTACCTGTTGTTGCTAATAATCTTAGTGCCACAGTTGTAAGCGTAGGTGACGGTGACACCATACGGGTGAGAACGGGTAACAAAACTGTGACTGTCCGCCTCGTTTGTATTGATGCACCAGAGATGAAGCAAAACCCTTGGGGACAGCAATCATCAGCAAGACTCAAACAACTCCTACCAGTAGGACAAGCCATTACTCTACGCCCCGTTGAGACTGACAAATATAAGCGCCTGGTTGCAGAGGTGTTTGTCGAGAATCGCAGTGTCAACGTGAGTATGGTGCAAGAGGGACAGGCTGTGGTCTATCGCCAGTATCTAAAAAGCTGTCCAGAATCTAAAGATAGTTTGTTGCAGGGTGAAAACACCGCTAAACAACAGCGTTTAGCTTTTTGGAGCCAGTCTAATCCTGTGATGCCTTGGGACTTTCGCCACAAAGCTGCTCAACGGGCAACTTCAGTGCCAACTCAAGGACAGCAACAGAATAACTGCGACCCTGCTTACCCGGATTTTTGTATTCCAAAGAATTCACCTGATTTGAATTGCCGAGATATTAGCCAACGAAGGTTTAAAGTGCTGCCACCCGATCCTCATGGGTTTGATCGAGATGGGGATGGTGTGGGTTGCGAAAGATAACTATTGGATTTGTGGGTTTAATCCAGTGGAAGAGTGTATTTAATTACAATCAATAAGATCGCCAACTTTCTGATTAATCGAGTAAATTTATAGAGAGATATGCTTGAAAATTTCTAAAATCTAGGTCGGTTGTCAATATATACCAACTACGACGATAAGCTACTGCACATAGTAAGAAATCAGTGTTAGCTCCTTGGATACCATTTGAGCGACACGTATTATAAAACTCAGCAGCTAATTCATAGTCTTCGATGGCTAACGACAAATCAGGGAAAGCACGAAGCGAGTCTTTAAGCTTAGTAAACTGTTCAGTAGAACGAATACCTGAAAGGACTTCTTGTCTGACAGCACCTAGTAAAACGACTTTATCATCTGCAATTAACTCACGTAACCGTTGAACCACAGGTAAAGCTTGTTGTTGCGTATTACGTCGTAACGCTAACGACCACACAGAGGTATCTACAACAACTTTCATTGTTTTTGTCGCTGCTGTTTGTAATTGTAATCATCGTCATAATCAATTGTTCCAAACAAATCAAGTATTTTCATCTGCTGACGACGTTGTACATATTCACGTAAGGCTTGTTCGACTACATCACGTTCGTTTTGTTGATTACTTAGAGCTAGAGCTTCTTGAATCAAAGCTTCGTCGATAGGGAGATTAATTGTCATACAATTTAATATCAATTAGTTCTTTTATGTATTATGAAGATGAATCAAAAAACCGACGCTGTAATTAAAGCTTTCTATCACAAGCATATATTAGTACAGTGAAAAATGGGTTGAAAGATTTCTACACAGTATCGTCTATCCAATCACATTCTGAGTTTGGACAATCCCAGTGTACTCTTGAGGTGCAATCGCTCAGACTAGGGGCTAATTGATTAAGAACTCAATAAACCAGACATATTTAAAACTCGTTCTGACCAATTAGAAGCAACATCAGCTATACTTACCCTTTGGCTTGATTGCTCCTTGATGGTATCCCAATTGCGTTGCCAATCTTGTAACAAGTCTTGAAGTTGGTTTAATTCAACATTATAGATTTCACTGTTTTGCTGTATTAAAGACAAATACAACAAACTTTCGTGTAACAATACTGAAATAACTTGGTTACAATCGCTACTTTGTACCCAAGACTTCAAGTGTGCCAGACTTGATGCTAATTCACCCAATTGCTGTGGTTGGGTTAGATGTAAAAAACTAGCTTCAATCGCACTCCAGTTGGGCATCAAAATCCTCCTAGCAACTGCTGGATAAAAAATAATTTTGCGTTGAAGCATCGATTGAAAGAGTTAGTGGTATATTAGTACAAAAGAACTATCAAACCAGGTTCAACAGCTTCAAACTGCAATAGTTATTAATATTTTGTACTTCCAAATTGAGGAATGCTATGGCAGATTCTAATTCCCTATTTTCTTTGTATGAAGAATTAGTACAAGATCATTCCAGCCAATTCGATCCACAAATTGCTTCTTTGCAAGAGTTGGTCATTACACGAGTGCAAGAAATTCGTGACGCAGAACAGAGCTTAGTAGAAGCACAAGCAATAGAACTCAAACGAATTACTGATGCTTTGGCACATGATGCTCGTTGCTTGTTGTCAACACCAGGACTAAGAACATTTGTGCAAGAGTTAAAACAGACTAAAAGTAATAATTGGTACACGCGCCAATCTGAATTTAGTATTGCAGAAGATCCAACTACTTGGTTATTGGCGATGCTCAAACTACCGATAGGTTTGAGCAACTACCAAATTCACGAAGACCTGAATGGTTATGATGACGAACGTAACTTTATCGGGTATAGCTATACTCTGTCTTTAAAATTAGGTTCAGTTGAGCATTCGATCAATGAAATACCATTAAAACGCATATATAACGTGAACGAGTTTAGTGAAACTTCTATAAAAGGGCAAATTGAGGACTACATTTATGGTGACGTAAGTAGGTCGGCAGGAAAAAACGAAACTATGTAACAATAAATAAATACGGAGAATATATCTACCGAGGTAACAAAAAATATGGGCGCTCGTTTGAGGGTATTTCTGACTAAAGAGGAAAACAAAA
>JAIVFU010000285.1 GCA_020829485.1 Nostoc sp. CHAB 5834
TCAGACAGGTGAGCGATTCGACCGGGTATGCGTCGAGCCCCACCTTCGCAGTGAACAGGTGAAGCTTCTTGCGCTTCGTGTATGCGCACAATCCCAACTCAACCGGGGGCTCTGCCAATACGATGCTAGTCTCTTCCTGCAGCTCGCGCAGCGCCGCGGTCAACGGTTGCTCTCCAGGGTCGGCTCCGCCCTTGGGAATGTCCCAGCAGTCCTGCCCCGTCACGTGGCCCAGCAAAATTTCGGTGCGAGGGTTGACTAGGACAAACCCATATGAAATGAGGCTCATCACAAGTCCTTGATTGCACGTGCTGTTTCGCGTGTCTGGTCGCGCTCTTTGAGAGCAGCCCGCTTGTCCACAAGCTTCTTCCCCTTCGCCAGTCCAATGACCACCTTCAACTTGCGCGTCTTCGTCAGCTCCAGGGGGACGATGGTGTACCCCCGCTCCGAAACCTTGCGGCTAAGCTTGTTCAACTCTGCCTTGTGCAGCAGCAGCTTGCGGGGACGGACGGGCAGGCGCTCGACGAGCAGTCCTTTGTCGGAGTTGGCCAAGGGCGTAATGGTCAGGTCGTGGAGGAAGGCGTCGCCGTCCTCCAAGCGGACGTAGGCGGCACCTCCGTTGAAGTTCGCCTGCCCGGCCATGATGGCCTTCACTTCCCAGCCCATAAGCATCACCCCTGCTTCAAAGGTGTCTTCGATGACATAGAGGTGACGGGCTTGGCGGTTGTCGACCAAGGTCTTTGTTTGCAGCGCGGGTGTGTTCATGTCTAGCTTTGTTGGTTAAGGAAGCGCTAGACATGCCGGTTTAGACATGGAAGTGCGCTAAGCCCTTGATTTGTATGTAATCTAGCTAGAGCACGAAGCCTCGGCTAGATTTGAATTTGAGTTTCCAAGTCCCTTGTTTACAAAAACGTCAGGCAGCAACCGCACTTCGAGCAGTCGCGGCAGAGGGTGGCAAGAACTCCTGAGCCCACGCTTCGACTTTCTTGTTGGCAGCAATCAGCTCCGCAACCAACCCGGTGCAGGGATACTTCATGACCCGAATCCAGTCGAGACCCATTTGAGCAATCAACTCGAAGCGACGATAGTCAGGGCCCTTGCGCTTGCGTTCACGGGCCACTCGCAGAAGGTCCAGCAGCGCGAGTTCCGTCATTTCACAGAGGACTTTGTTGAGGGGCTCGGCCGCAGCGGAGCCCGGGCAGGTGCCGGCTGAGTCGATGCGGGCTCCCAAGTTGATGAGTTCGGCCCACTGGATGACTGTTTGGCCAGCACCGATGATTTCGGTAGCGCGGCTGACGGGTAACCGCTCAAAGGTCATGCATACGTCCAGCGCAAGCTGAGCGCACGCGATTTGCTGACGAAGGATTTTTTGAGGCCGGGTCTTAGCGAGAGCCATCCCCTCAATGGTGGCCAAGAGACAATCGGTAAGGTAGCCGAAGGCTTGCTCTACTTCCCGGATGTCCGAGCGAAAGATAGGCCGAGCGATAGCGGGCCGTTTCGTTTGCTGTCGAAGTCCGGAAAATCCGGGGTTGATTACAGCCATGGGTAACTTTCTTCGTTCTGCGCTGCGGTCCGCCTTGTGGGCGGCTGCACGCTGTTATTGGGAATCTTTCAGCTCATCGGTAGCACCACAGGAGCGCGGGAATCGCTCCAACGCCAGGCTTGCCACCAACGAGGCGGTGTCCAGCCTTGTGATTGAGCAGCGGCCTTGCAATGCACCAGAGCTTCAGCTTCGTCTTCTCCACATCCAGATATTCTCCGAGCACTTGAAAAGGGCTTGTCAGTAACCGAAATCACCGCAACAAAGTTTCGGGGAGAGGCAAACGGAAGCACAGCCATAGTATACAACAAATGAAGAAAAATTGATGCCTAGTATAGGAACAAGCACCCTCTGTATTTTAGATTTAAAAACCCTTGCCAAAGTTATTTACAAACAATCGCTCGTGCTAAAATTGACACATAAGAGTCGTTACAACCATGCCTGAAATATTAAATAGCCGCGAGTATTGGGTAGCCAAAGCAATTGAATTCGTTCAGGGGCTTGGCCTGCCTGTGACAATCACGGAGGACGCGGACCTGACGGACACATTCATCCCCTATGTGCGGGTCGAAGCGGGCGGGCTGACCATTTCCGGAGCAGTGTTCCCGGGAGACATTCTTCACGAAGCCGGGCATCTGGCGGTCATCCCCGGGGACTTTCGGCCCCTGGCGGTGGACTCTCTGTCCGCGGTGATGGATGCGATGACGAAGTACATTGAAAACAATCCCCACGGTCTGACACAGTGGCCCGAGGACCCCCTGAGCAGGGCCATCCTGCAAAGTGGTGAAGCGGAGGCCACCGCATGGCAATACGCCGCTGCGCAAGCCATAGGACTGCCTGATGAGTGGCTTTTCCCAGCCGACTCGTACGATGGTGGCTCTGCACATGTCCTGCAGGACCTAAAAACCCGGACCTACCTAGGTGTCAACGGTTTGCAAGCAGCGGGGTGGACGGTTCAACGCAAACAGGAGTATCGGGAATCGGCGGTATTTCCCGCATTGAACTTCTGGCTGCACCCCGGAACGCTCGCCTAGCTCTACAAAAAATTCCTTCTGGCTAAATTCGGTAGCTATTCAATATGCCACGCTGCCCCTTTCGGCGTATCCTATTCAAAAATAACCTCTGACTTAAACATGATTCTCCTGCGCTTCCGTTGTTGTCGTTAGCTCAATGCCGCGTTGCTACCAACGCTCGACCAACTGTTGCCTATGGAAATGAATCATGAAACTCAAAGACTCTCTCACGGGCCTAAATAAGGCCGTCCTTCCGCATTCCGTATCCATCTACGCTTGCGGCATCACTCCCTACTCCGCATCGCACGTGGGCCACGCACGGACCTACGTAGTGTTCGACTTGCTCGCAAAGGTGCTCCGTGCTCAAGGCCACGAAGTCACGCTGGCGCGCAACATCACGGACATTGACGACAAAATCATCAACGAGGCCGCCAAGCAAGGCATCGAGTGGCATGAGCTGTCCGCACACTTCTCGGAGCTGAATCGGGGGCTCATGAGCCAGACAGGGCTCCAGGTGCCTCTGGAACCCAAAGCCAGCGACTACCTGGCGAACATCTTCCAACTCATCGAAGCGCTGCTCGGGCTGGGGCTGGCGTACGTCTCTGAAACGGGGGACGTGCGTTACCGAGTCCGGTCGTTCAAGGGTCGGCTTCTCATGCCTCACAAAGAGGGCTCTCTTCTGTCGGAGCAAGGGGTCACTCGGGTGGATGGCAGCGGCAAGGAGGACCTCCGCGACTTCGCGCTCTGGAAGCGTACCGGAGATGCCGACGTAGGCTTCAAGTCTCCGTGGGGCTGGGGGCGCCCCGGCTGGCACATCGAGTGCTCCGCCATGATTGGCGCCCTCTTTGGTGGCAGCGTGACGATTCACGGGGGCGGCGTGGACCTCAAGC
This sequence comes from Nostoc sp. CHAB 5834, assembly GCA_020829485.1. Next base: position 3,441 of record JAIVFU010000285.1, read on the forward strand.
ACCCTCACCATGACGCGGAAATCCGCCAGAGCGAGCCTGTTTTCGGTAAGCCCCTTGCGGACATTTGGATGCACAACGGGTCTGTCCTGAGCGAAGGCCAAAAGATGAGCAAGAGCTTGGGCAACTTCGTTACTTGGCAAGAAGCCCTGGACCAAGCAGAGGCGTTGGCGCCCGGCCGCGGCGGCGATTTGTTGCGCATCGCCATGTTGCAAGCGCACTGGCAGAAGCCCCTTGATTGGTCGCCGACCCTGCTTCACAGCACCTTTGCAGAGCTGCAGCTGCTCACAAAGAACTTGTCTTCAGAACACCTGGAGAGCACTGACGCCACGGCTCTGGTTCAGCAGCTCGACGAAAACCTCAACACGCCCGCAGCGTTTGTCTGGTTGCGCGCGCAGATGAAAGCCGGCAAACACGCCACCGTAGCCGCATCCCTGCGGTTCCTGGGCGTCGACGTGAAGGCCTGGGCCGATGCGCATAAACCGGCGCCCTCCCCTGTTGAGCATTCGGCTGAAATCAATGCGCTCATTAAGGAGCGAAACGAAGCGCGGCGGCAGAAGAACTGGGCCAAGGCCGATGAGCTGAGGAAACGGCTGGCGGCGATGGGCGTTTCGCTAACCGACGCCCCTTAAGCACTCAGCAAGGGTATCCCGGGCAGCACCCCGCGCACGCTCGACCGGTAAGGGCCTCGGAATTTCGGTGAGCAGCAGGAAGGCTGGGTGCCGTAGCGGGTGGGACTATTTGTCAAGCATTAGATACCACTCAGCCAGACTTCAGCGCGTTGTTAGAAACGGTCAGATGTGGGCCAATAGTTAGCTTAAGCGGCCACAACTGACTCTTTGCGGAGGGGTCTGGCGCGAGAGGGGCTGGCGGCTATCTGTTGAAAAGCGGCCCTATGTAGCCAATCTCAGTCCTTGTCCGTTACATGGACTGAAATTAGCGACATCCCAGTCAAGCAGAGTCACCCTAAAAAATGAAAGCCCCCTCCTGTTTCCAAGAGGGGGCTTGAGAGGCGGTAGACTTTTACATGAACCGCGAAGAGATTGGGTAACAAGGCTCTCTTAAGCCCCACCGTCAAGCTTACGCAGCGAGTCGGATTTGGTCGTCATTGGCAGTTATGCCTTTGCTTGTTTTATTGGAATTGCTTCCAACCAGGTAGACGCCTGCCTGCGTTGCCGATTAAGCATTCTTCCCGCGTCGAATCCAATTCACCCCCATCATGAATACCCTTGGGCAAAAGAAACTCATGGTGGAGGTGCAGGGTCTCGAACCCTGATGCCCCGAAAATTCAACGTCACCGGAATTACAACGATAAACTAATTATAGCGACAAAGGCTGAGGCTTGCTAGAGTTTTCACAAAATATTTCTGTATTCAACAAAAAACAATTTTTTAGCCTATACGAAATAGGTTTATTTTGTTTTTTCTACTAGGAATATTTATATGACGAAGTCTTCTGTCTCCCTGGCTGCAGCCCTGTCCACTTTTGCTAACGTGAAAGCCGACCCGTCTCTGACCAAAGGACGAAACATTATCGATGTCAGCAACCGCGTTGCGGTGAAAACTGTGGCCATCGGAAAGTTCTTGACGGCAATCCGTAACTTGAAAGCAGTGCAGGTTCAACGAAATGACCTGTACCGCCTGACGAACGGCCTGGCGAAGCATTTGGCGGAGTTCCAACTCCCTCAGACCGTCTTTCACCTGGTTCGATTTAAGGGTACGTGGTACCTTGCGGATGGCAACACCCGTAAGCGCTTTTGGTTGTCGAGCAATAGCTGCGATTTGCCTTCTCACGTGAACTTGGTCGTCTACGACGCCGAGACCCTGGAAGAAGTGAAGGCCATCTACAACTGCATCGACTCGCAGAAATCGAAGAAAACAAATAGAGACAGTCT
>JAIVFU010000286.1 GCA_020829485.1 Nostoc sp. CHAB 5834
TGCAGTATTTCTTCTCCCGATTTTTTCCTCGAATCTAGCTTTTGCGTCATGTATCATATTTTATTATATTGCTTGTCCCTCGCTGACTTTATTTTTTCTCCTCCCCCTACTTATTGAGCCGATACATGCAAAAGCTATATCTATGCTTAAGAAAAATATAAAACTACATAATAAAATAACTGGATTTTCTTGCATAGCATACATTAAAGAACTAGGTTTACTAATATTCCTTGCAAATTCTAACCTTTTTGTCCAAGGTGTAATTGCGGTTTGTAGATACAATAAAAACAGTGGAAGTATCAAAAAGAAAAACATAAATATTGCTGAGCGAATATTAGTTTCTTGGCAACTCAGGCTAGGCGTACTTTGCAGCATACTAGCAACAAAAATCGATAAAATGACAGACCCAATGGCTAACATAATAAACATGACTATAATTCTTAAACTTTATAGTTTATCTAAACTATAAACCTAACTTTGATTAAACTAAGTTTGTACAGTATAAATACTGTTCTTTTAGCTCTTATTCATCAATAAGCTTATTAATGAGCAAGCCCCGGCATAAATTACGTAAACAATTACAAACTGCTTAATTGGCAAAGCTTAGGGCTGTTTGGGGAAATTCAACGGCGTGGTTACTCTGGTAGCTATGCTACTGTAGCCCACTATACCTGTCGGTTGCGGTCTTCACAGTTATTATTTCATCTTTTGTTTTTGTGATCGCCTAAACTAATATCCCCACCCTAGATCACCAAAAGTGGACAAGACCCCTTAAATGGCTATTGGCTTAATAACTAGTTATTGAACAAATCCAAATCTGTCACAGCCCCAAGACTACTAGAAGATACCAAAAAGGCGTATTTCGCCAACACGCCTTTAGTGTAACATGGTGCAGGAGGCTGCCAATTAGCACGACGACGAGCTAATTCTTCTTCAGATATGTTCAACTGCAAGAGGCGTGCAGGTGCATCAATCGTAATACTATCGCCTTCTTCTACAAGAGCGATCGCACCACCAACTGCTGCTTCTGGGGCCACATGACCAACCACCATGCCGTAAGTACCACCAGAAAAGCGCCCATCGGTAATTAATCCCACCGCATCACCCAAACCAGCACCAATAATTGCTGAGGTGGGAGCCAACATTTCTCGCATTCCAGGGCCACCCTTGGGCCCTTCGTAGCGGATAACCAAAATATCACCAGCTTGAATTTTACCCGCCAAAATTGCATCTAAAGAGGCTTCTTCCGATTCAAATACCCTTGCAGGCCCGGTAATTACTGGTTTTTTCACCCCAGTAATTTTAGCGACAGCCCCTTCCGTTGCCAAATTACCTCTGAGGATGGCTAAGTGTCCTTGAGCATACATCGGGTTATTCCAAGTCCGAATCACATCTTGGTTGGCGGATGGTTCTTCTGGGATGTCTGCTAATATCTCTGCAATGGTTTGACCGCTAATGGTGAGACTATCACCGTGTAATAAGTCATGCACAAGTAACATCTTCATTACTTGCGGAATGCCACCAGCTTTGTGTAAATCTGTAGCTACATATTTACCACTTGGTTTTAAATCGCACAAAACGGGAACACGGGCGCGGATTGTTTCAAAATCGTCCAGGGTTAAGTCTACATTAGCAGCGCGAGCGATCGCTAAAAAATGTAATACTGCATTGGTCGAACCACCCACCGCCATAATCACAGAGATAGCATTCTCTATAGATTTGCGGGTGATAATTTGCCGGGGTAAGATTTGTTGACGAATGGCTTCGACTAAGGCATAAGCCGATTTTTCCGTGCTGTCGGCTTTTTCAGCATCTTCTGCTGCCATTGTCGAAGAATAGGGCAAACTCATTCCCAGGGCTTCAAATGCTGAAGACATGGTGTTAGCCGTGAACATTCCCCCACAGGAACCAGCGCCAGGACAAGCGCGACTTTCGACTTCTAATAATTCCTTGTCGTCAATTTTTCCAGCACTGTATTGACCAACGGCTTCAAAAGAACTGACAACAGTTAAATCACGTCCGTTGTAATGACCGGGTTTAATTGTGCCACCATAGACAAAGATAGCAGGGATATTCATCCGCGCGATCGCCAGCATTGCCCCTGGCATATTTTTATCACAACCACCAACGGCCAGCACACCATCCATACTTTGTCCGGTACAGGCGGTTTCAATGGAATCGGCTATAACTTCGCGCGATACTAGGGAATATTTCATCCCTTCAGTTCCCATTGAAATCCCATCGCTAATGGTAATCGTGCCGAATATTTGCGGCATCGCCCCAGCAGATTTAATCCCAGCTTCTGCTATGAGCGCCAGTTTATTTATTCCCATATTACAGGGAGTGATGGTGCTGTAACCGTTGGCAATACCGATAATGGCTTTATTAAAATCTTCATCTTTAAAACCAACTGCACGCAGCATAGCTCGATTAGGCGATCGCTGCACCCCTTGCGTTACAATTTGGCTTCTTAAATTCTCTGACATAGTTACATCATCCTCTGACTTGCATGTATGAGTATGATAGGTAGCAATTTTTGACATGTCCAATATATATTTATGAATATTTGAGACTTATAAAATATCAAAACTATGGAACTGCGACACCTGCGCTACTTCATTGCTGTAGCTGAGGAACTGCACTTTAGTAAAGCCGCAGAGCGACTTCACATCGCTCAACCGCCCTTAAGCCAGCAAATTCAGCAGCTAGAAGCAGAACTAGGAGTAGAACTTTTTCAACGCAAAACCAAACGACAGGTGCAGCTAACGGAAGCCGGACAAGTATTTTTGCAAGAAGCTTATCAATTGTTCGCTCAACTGTCCAAGGCAATTGATCTGACTCAACGGACAAGTAGGGGCGAGAAAGGAAAACTACGAGTAGGTTTCACCAGCTTGGTAACTTACGATTTGCTGCCTGTGATTTTGCGGCGGTTTCGAGAACAGTTTCCAGAGGTGGAGTTAGTGTTGCAGGAATTAACGACAACTCAGCAAGAAGAAGCGCTATTCAATCACCGCATCCATGTAGGTTTTGCCCATCCACCTTTAGAAGACAATACTCTCAATCAAGAATGCATTCAACAAGAAGGACTAATTGTAGCTTTGCTAGAAACTCATTTATTAGCTAGACAAAAAAATATTTCAGTGCGATCGCTAAAAGACGAAAATTTTATTATGTTCCCCCGCCATTTGGGCCCCGGACTTTACGATCAAATCCTGAGTCTTTGCCAGCAAGGAAATTTCAGCCCAAAAGTGACTCAAGAAGCAATCCAAATGCAGACAATTATCGGGCTAGTGTCAGCAGGAATGGGCATTGCGATCGTACCGTCTTCTTTGCAAAATCTTCAAAGGGCTGGTGTAGTTTATCGTACTTTAGAAGAAAAAACACCATTAGTAGAAACGGCTGTAGTGTGGCGACAAGAGGATATGACACCTGTTTTACGGGAGTTTCTACAAATTGTCAGAAGTATCTGTGGTTAATTAGTCAGTTATGGCAATAACAAAAACCACTACTTTTGACTAACGCCTACCTGCTAAAACAGCAAGTAGGTAACTTTTTATGACCCAGCTTGAATGGTTACAAGCAAATAAACAGGTTTATTCTAAAGAACATGGTGTTATCCATATCGCTGCTATCATCGAGAAAAATCTTTACTTCAAAAAGGGAAGTGTAAATCAAATTATTTTTGACTGGGAGCAGGAGGTAAATAGCGGTAATTTATTACCTCTTAACCAAGCACCAACAGGTAAAAGTATTCTCTACCAAGAAATAGCAGCTATTCTTGATGGCTCAGGAAAACTACAAAGTTGTGATGTAATTCCGGCTCAAGAAGCTAAACTTTCTCCCATACCAGATGATATTCACCCTCTAGTTAAACTTGCCTTAAATAAGTCAGGAATTACACAACTATATTCTCATTAAGTCGAAGCATGGGAGGCTTACAAAAAAGGGGAAGATATCATTCTCCAAACTCCTACCAGTAGTGGTAAAAGTATCTCCTTTTTAATTCCAATCGTTCACGAGTGCCTAAAAGGTAAATCAGCTTTAGTATTCTTTAACTTGAAAGCACTTGCATTTGATCAGGTAGAGAAAATTCGCTCGTTTGTTAGCCATTTAGATGAAGAAATTCGCCCCCAAGTTCTCAATATTAATGGTGATATTCCTCCCCATGAGCGTAAACAACTTTACAGCCATCAACCCTCGATTTTATGCGTGACACCCGATGTATGGAACCACGAACTGAACAACTATCAGTTTGACTCAAACTGGGGATTTAGAGAAACAATTAGAAAAATCTCAATCCTCGTCTGTGATGAAGCGCATTTCTATCAAGGCATATTCGGTTCGCACTTTGCCCTACTTAATCGGCGAACTCAATTCATGATAGAATCTGCTGGTAACAATATTTCTAAATTGCAGTACATATTCGCTTCTGCAACAATTAGTAACAGCAGCGAAATTGCCCAGAAGATATCCAATCGAGTAGAACAAAGCAACCTTGCTATTATCGACCAAAGTGGGGCAAAACGCTCGGAGATTACTTTCCTTAGCCTCAGTCATCGATGGCGATACTGTCGAACTTAAGAATATCACCCGCCAAAATTATCAACAAGCTGAAATTGGACTACCAAAGGTAGAAACACTGGTTGCAAGATGCAGCGCCAAGTATGGAATTGAGATTACAGCCATTTGCGACTGGTTTGAAGAAGACATGATTCGCACCACCAATTCATGGAACACCCTAACAGTAATTATTGGTTGTGTGGATAACAGCGCCGCCAGGAGCAAAATTCACTCTGTTCTTAAGATAAACAGTGCAAATGAGCCAGCATCACTATTTTGGCTGGATTGTGGAAACAGCAACCACTCCGGCCAAGTAGTAGTTGGAACGCACTCTAATTTTGATATAAACCTCGTCTAAGTTGAAAGCCGTAGTTTTTCCTCATCAGGTTTAAGATGAGTTGTCACCCACAAACGATCCGCCACTGTATTGGGAGAGACGTTAATTCGTTGTTGAAATGCCGAGACCTGTTCAATTAGATCAGACTGATGCTCATAGCAAGTATGATAGGTAACATCTGAGCGTAACCAATGCCAAAGATGTTCTACAGGCATAAAATCGGGACTGTACCCTGGTAATGGTTCTATTTTTAAATCCAGTGTTGCGGCCGTATCTTTAACAATCTGTGAGCGGTGATAAGGAACACCATCCCAAATTAATGTCATTGGGTGATTTGGAAATTCAGTTTTGAGGGTATTGAGAACATCAATAGTGTTGAGACCGTTGGCACTGTCATAGGGAAAAATTCTCACCTCACCCAGATTATAGAT
>JAIVFU010000287.1 GCA_020829485.1 Nostoc sp. CHAB 5834
GTCAGGCCGCTGCGGCCGGCGTCGGCGTGCGGACGCTGACGATCTGCTGACGCAGGCGCTGCGTCAGCGCCACGAATTCGGGCAGGTAGGTCATCTCCATGGTGCGCGGCCGCGGCAGGTCGACGACGGAATCGTCGAGGATCCGGCCGGGCCTGGCGCTCATCACGCAGATGCGGTTGGCGAGATAGGCCGCCTCGCGCAGATCATGCGTCACCAGGAGCACGGTGAGCTTCTTGGAGGACCAGAGGTCCTGCATGATCGCCCAGAGCTCCTCCCGGGTGAACTGGTCGAGCGCCCCGAAGGGCTCGTCGAGCAGCAGCAGGTCGGGATCGTGGACCAAAGCGCGGCAGAGATTGGCGCGCTGCATCATCCCACCCGAAAGCTGCCAGGGGAACTTGTCGCCGAAGCCCGACAGGCCGACCTGCGTGAGCAGCGCCTCGACCCGGTCGCGGTACTCGCCCTTGCGCTTGGCGCGGTAATTCTGCCGGAAGGGCGGCACGATCTTCAGCGGCATCATCACATTGTCGCGGATGGTGAGCCAGGGCAGCAAAGTCGGGTTCTGGTAGGCCATGCCGATGCGCACCGGCGCCGCGCCGACCTCGCGCCCGGCGACGAAGATATGGCCGGTGGTCGGCCGCAGCAGGTCGCCGACCATCTTGAGGATGGTCGACTTGCCGCAGCCCGACGGTCCCACCAGCGCGACGAAATCGCCCTCCGGAATGCGAAGCGAGGTCGGCGTCAGCGCCTCCACCGCCTTGGCGCCGCGGCCATAGGTGATGCTGGCGCCCTGAAGTTCGATGAAGGGCCGGGTCGTGATCGCTGCGTCGCCGCTCATTCCGCCGCTTGTCCCTGTGTGACTGGCTTCGGCCCCTGCAAGGCTGCGGCCAGCGTCTGGTCGGTGTTGCGCGGCGCCGGCGCCGGCATCTGCTGGATGGCGGTGACCTGCCGGCCCCAGCCCTTCGCCTCGCTCACCAGCCGGCGGTCGCGCTGCACGAAGCGCCCGCGCACCAGCGTGTGCACCGGAAGCCCCGTCACCGGCGTGCCCTCGAAGGGCGTGATCCTGGCGCGCGAATGCAGCTTCTCGGCCGCGATCGTCTCGGAGTGGGCGAGGTCGACCACCGCGATGTCGGCATGGGCGCCGGCCTCGATGCGGCCCTTCACCGGCCAGAGCCCGAAGCTTTTGGCCGGGTTCTCGGCCGAGAGCTGGACATAGCGCTCCAGCGTCAGCCGGCCCCTGGCGACCTGGTCGAGCATCAGCGGCATCTGCGTCTCGACGCCCGGGAAGCCGCAATCGGCCTCCCAGATCACGTCCTTGCGTTTTTCGCTCGGGATATGCGGGGCATGGTCGGTCGCGATCATGTCGACGGTGCCGTCGGCGAGGCCGGCCCAGAGCGCCACGGAATCATGGGGCTCGCGCACCGGCGGGTTGACCCGGACGACAGAGCCGAGCCGGCCGTAATGCGTCGAATCCAGCAGCAGGTAATGCGGGCAGGTCTCGCCGGTGATGTCGACGCCGCGCGCCTTGGCCGCCGCAAGCGGCGCAAGCTCGGCGCCCGACGAGATGTGCAGGATATGGATGCGCGCGCCGGTCCATTCGGCCAGCACCGCTGCCCGGCTCACCGCCTCGACCGCGACGATGGCGGGTCGTGCCGCGATATGGGCGAGCGCGTCGTTGCGCCCCGCCGCCCGCAGCGCCGCCTCGCGCCGATGCATGATCGAGGCGGTCTCGGCATGCAGCGAGATGCGCAGGCCCCTGGTCGCGACGAACTCGAACCCCTCCAGCATCGCGCCCGTCGAGGGCGAGGGCAGATGGCCGAAGGTCTGGCCCATATAGCATTTGAAGGCGTTGCAGCCGCCGTCGATCAGGCCCTGCAACTCGTCGAGATTATCCTCCGCCAGCAGCCCGTAGATGCCGAAATCGACATAGGCCTTCTCGGCGCAGCGCTGCTTCTCGCGCAGTTCGACGATCGAGCGTGTCGGCGGATGCGTGTTGGGCATCTCGAAGACGGTGGTGACGCCGCCCATGGCGGCCGCCGCCGTGCCGGTCTCCCAGTCTTCCTTGTGGGTGTAGCCGGGCTCGCGGAAATGCACATGGACGTCGATCGCGCCCGGCAGGATGTGCTTGCCGGAGACATCGACGGTCTCCGTGGCCGGCGGCATCGCTTCGGGCGCGCCGACGGCCACGATCAGCCCGTCTTTGATCGCGACATCGGCACGGAAACGGCTGCGTCCGGTGACGACGGTGCCGCCGGCGAGGACCAGATCGGCGGTGAAGGTGGGCGTGGTCATGGTTGCTCTCACAGGCTTGCCCAGCCGCCATCGACCGGCAGGTCGACGCCGGTGATCTGCCGCGACACGTCCGACGCCAGGAACAGGCAGGCCTGGGCCACGTCCTCCCCGGTCGAGACGCGCCGCAGCGCGTAGTCGGCCGCGTGCTTCTCGAAGGCGGCCTCTTCCGAGATGCCGAGCCGCTTCGCCATTTCCGGCACGACCTTGCCGCGGAAACGCGGCCCGTCGACCATGCCCGGCGCGACGCAGTTGACGTTGATGTTGTAGGGCCCTGCCTCGAGCGCAAAGCTCTTGGTGATGCCGCGCAGGCCCCATTTCGAGGCGGAATAGGCCATGCGGCCGGCCCGGCCGCGCATGCCGAAGGTGCCGCCGACATTGACGACCTTGCCGTAGCCCTGCGCGATCATCGCGGGCAGGCAGGCGCGCATCGTGTTGAAGCAGCCGCGCATGTTGAGGTCGACGATCTCGTCGAACTCCGCCTCGGTGGTTTCCCAGCCGGTCTTGCCGATCGGGCCCGAGCCGCCGGCGACGTTGACCAGGATGTCGATGCGCCCGAAGGCGGACAGGGCCTGCCCGATCGCCGCCTCGCAGGCCGCCCCGCTGGTGATGTCGCAGGCGATGGTCAGGGCTTCGACGCCGCGCGCGACGAGGCGCTGCGTCAGCGGCGCGATCGCGGCGGTGTCGCGGCCGATCAGCGCGAGCCGGCAGCCCTCGGCCGCGAAGGCCTCGGTCACCGCCTCGCCCATGCCCTTGACCGGGCCGGTGATGACCGCGACGCGGCCCTTGAGCATCAGATCCATGGTCGGCTTTCAGATCAGCTTGGTCAGGCGCTCGGCCATCGGCGGCAGGAAGGCGCGGCTGAAGATCTCCTCGGGCGCCGGCGTGCGGGCGAGCCCGTTGGCCTCGGCGACGATCGCGATCGAGGCCTTGAAGCGGGCGTCGTCGACATCGCCATTGCCGATCCTGGCCGCCTCGGGATGGCTCATCTCGTCGGTCAGCGTCGCGATCAGCCGCTCTTTCTCGACCGCCTTGTTGATCAGCGGCTCGCGCCGGGCGACCGACTCCACCGCCGCGTCGTAATCCCTGATCGTTTCGGCGAGCCCGCGGTTGATCGCCCGCAGCAGGCCCTTCACGGCATCGGGCTTCTCGGTTGCGAGCTTGCGCGAGACGATGATGGCGTTGGAGTAGAGATCCATGCCGTGATCGCCGAAATTGATGAAGCGCAGCTGCTTGTCGGGGTCGATGCCGACGAGCTTGGCCGAGAAGCGGATCGTGTTGACGAAGCCGAAGACCCCGTCGACCTGGTCGCGCATCAGCATCTGCTCGCGCAGGCTCGGCTGCATGTTGGAGAGCTCGACCTTGGCCGGGTCGATCTTCGCCAGCTTGGAGAAGGCGGGAAACAGCTTGAGCGCCCCGTCATTGGCCGGCCCGCCGACGCGGCGGCCCTCCAGGTCCTTGGGCGTCTTGATCGGTCCGTCGGCCTTGACCGCGATGCAGAAGGGCGGGCGGTTATACATGGCCGACACCGCCAGCGGCGTGTCGCCCCCGGCGGGCTTGGAGCCGACGAGCTGGATCAGCGCGTTGATGTCGCCGAAGCCGACATCATAGGCCCCCGAGGCGACCTTGCCGACCGCGGCGCCCGAGCCGTCGCCCTGGTCCATCACCAGCTCGAGGCCGGCCTCCCTGAAATAGCCCTTGTCCTCGGCGAGGAAGAACCAGCTCTGCGGCCCCTGATAGCGCCAGTTCAGGACAAGCCTGAGCTTGGTCGGCGCCTGCGCCTTCGCCGGGCGCGGCAGGGCCGACCCGATCAGCGCGGCTGCGGCCGAGGCGGTGAAAGCCCTGCGTGAGATCGTCTGCGCCATGTCCCCATCTCCGGTTTCGGTGATGACAGGAGGCTAGGCCGCGACAAGCGCTGCAGTCTTCTGCTATTCCTGTGCGCGACCGGCACGAAAAACTCACCGGTCGACAAATCAGGTATTGCCGCCGTCCTTGCGGGCCCGGCGCGCCTCGCCAGGACAGGTCCCACGTCAGGAAGCTCGTGCCATGCGCCATGTCCGCCTGCTGCGCTATGTCGACGCGGTCGCCCGCACCGGCTCGATCCGCAAGGCCGCCGAGCAGCTCAACCTCACCGCCTCGGCGCTGAACCGCCGCATCCAGGATCTGGAGGAGGAACTCGACACCCCGATCTTCGAGCGGCTGCCGCGCGGCGTCAGGCTGAACGCGGCTGGCGAAATCTTCATCCGCCACATCCGCAGCCAGATCGCCGATCTCGCCCGGGTGCGCTCGCAGATCGAGGATCTGTCGGGATTCCGGCGCGGCACGGTCGCGATCGCCTGCAGCCAGGCGCTGGCCTATCACATCCTGCCGACGCGGATCGCCGCCTATCGCGAGCGTTTCCCGCGCGTCGACTTCAACGTCCAGGTCCGCGACCATGGCGAGGCTCAGGCAGCGCTCGCCAATTTCGAGGTCGACCTGGCGCTGGTCTTCCAGCCTTCGGTGATGGCCGATTTCCAGACGCTGGCCACCGCCGAGCAGCGCGTCGTCGCGATCCTGTCCGAAACCCATCCGCTGGCCGGCCGGGCCAGCCTGCGGCTGCGCGACTGCGCGCGCTATCCCCTCGCTTTGCCGGACCGCACCTATGGCGGGCGCATGCTGATCGAGGAGGCGCTGGCGCGTGCCGCGATCCGGGTCGAGCCGGCGCTGGAATCGAACTCCTTCGAGTTTCTGCGCAACTATGTCCGCTACGAGGAGGCGATCACCTTCCAGATCGAGATCGGCGCGCCGCGCGAACTGCGCGAGCGCCACGGGCTGGTCTCGCGCGCCCTCGACATCCGCGACATCAGGCCGGGACGGCTGGCGATGGGACAGTTGCGCGGCCGGGCCCTGCCGGTGGCTGCGGCCAAGTTTGCCGAGGAACTCGGGCGGGTGCTGGAGACGGAGCCGTTCGCCAGCGATGACGCGTGACGCGATCTACGAGATCGCCTCCTTGAGGTCGAGCGTA
>JAIVFU010000288.1 GCA_020829485.1 Nostoc sp. CHAB 5834
ATCATCAAGTAATAAGCGCAGGAACCCAATCATCGAGTTCAACTGTGTCCGAATTTCGTGAGAGATGCGGAACAAGCTTTGCTTGTGCTTAGTAGCGGCTTCAGGATGTTCAACAAATTTATTTGAGGTTCCGTCCTGGGGCCTTTACCCTGGACCTGGTCCACAATCCATTCGGTTTCTTCCGAGAGCAAGCGGGAAAGGTGCTCCATGGTCATCGAGGCCAGAGCTGAGCCTCCAATCGTCACAGACAAAGGGACAAAGGCCACAGCAGCGCTTAGGCCGGCAGTGCTCAGCGCAGACGCTTGAGAGCCGTCATGGACCGATTGGGCTTGTGCAGCAAGAGAAGTGGCGGCCAGCACTACAGCAGCGAGAAGAAGGTTGCGGTTTTTCATTAATTATTCCTTGTCGGAAAAGGGTAGGGAAGAGGGCTCTACGCGAATATCGCGAAGGTGTTTTTGCAGCGTGATGGCACTGAAGAGCGCCAACAAAAAGCTCATGCCGTAGTAGCCTTTTTCGCTCAAGGCCAGCGTGGCATTGACTAACCCGAGACCGAGCAGAAACAGCGCCAGGCCCGCTGCGAAATACGAGAGAACGGCATAGGTGCGCGGAACTGGCAGTCCCGCTTCAGCATCTCGAACGTTTTTCTGAACTGAGATGGCCGAAAACAGACCGAAGGCCAAGAGCGTGAGGTAGTAGCCCTTTTCGCTCAGCGCTAAGGTGTCAGCATTGGTCAATCCAAACAAAAAGCCGCCGGTGCCCACTACAAGGCAAGCAAAGGCGGTCAGGGTGTACGGTGACGTCCAGGAGGGGGTTTTCATAGGGGTCCAGGTAAAGGTGACCCCGCGTATAGCTAACCAGACTTTGCAAGTGATTCAAGAGGCCGCGGTTCAATCCTCGGCACTTGGCATCGACCTGGTCTTTAAATGAGTGCTCGCGGCGAAGCGCTCCAGTCCCGAGATGAAGCGCAGTGTTTTTAGCCCCCGGCCCGATTGCCGTTGAGGGCAGTTGTCTGCTTCAGTCGCTCTGCTTCATCGCTGTCCCATAGGTATCCGGTCAACAGGTCGATGACTTTGTTAGGGGCGCCAGCGCATTGTCCCGCCAGCGCGGCCACCAAGTGAGCGGTGAGTTCGTAGCTACGTTGTTCCTTTTCTGGTGTCATGGTCGTTCTCCGAGTTCGTAGAATTAAGAAAACCCCTCCGGCTTGCGCAGAAGGGGTTAGCCAATTAATGTTGGCGTGTAATCATTTTTAGTTCGGTGCAGTGGTTGCCTCGCGGAATCCGGTTCAAGGCTGGCGGGTCCCGGAGGTTTCTTTTGCCGTCTTGCTAGTCCTGTGTCAACGCCCCTACTTCAGGGCTAGGCGAAACTGTCTTTGCACCCTTTGTGCGCTCATACTCCTTGGCTTCAGCCAGGGCATGCACGCAGATGTGAAAGTTCATGGCGTCGGTTTGCGGGGCGATGAGGCCCAGAATACTGCCCCGGCTTTCGAAATACTCACGAGCGTGTGGGTAGACGTGTGCTTCCAGCCAAGCGTCAATAAGGCCGTGGTCGACCATTCGGCTTGTTGGGTGGTAGAAAAGTACCACCTCACCATTCAGGATGGTGAACATCACGCTTAGCACTACAGGCTTTTCATCCACGTAGCCCACCGTCGGCATGAAGCCAGAGCTCACATGCTCCCAGTTCACGCTCTCATGGTATTTCTGCCAGAGAACCATGTGCTCGAAGGTGTTTGCTTCCACGGCGTACCGGACCCACGGCAGCGCTGTTGCCAGGTTGTGAAATCTTTGTTCGTTGCTCAAGGCTGTTCCTTCTATGTGATTCGTTACGAGTTCTGCCCTGTTTCAGTCTAGAAATCCGCGTGTAACGCTTCCTGGGCATCCTCAACTGCTTTCCCTGCGGCGTCGCAGAGGCGGTTGTAGTCTTTGCCCAAGGAGTTGAAGTAGTCCTGGCCCGCATAGACCCACGGACCCAGCTTGACGTTGAGGCCGTTGAGGCTGGCAAGCACCAAGTACTGGTCCATGACCGGTGCCAGCAGCTCAACCAGTCCCTTCAATGGTTCCGGCTTGTCCAGTGCTTCCACCAGCTCGTGATGCAGGGCAACGCGAATGACTGAGCTAATGACTCGGGCTTCACTGAAGTCAGTGGGGGCGAAGTGCCTCAAAAAGTTTGAATGTCGAAAAAACTTTCTCAGCAAATCAGCGTGGTCGCCCGTATTGGTGGGCGCAGGCGCCATGTCTGAGAGGGCCGTCTGTACTCTGGACTTCAAGGTCCACGTGGCTCGTCGGTCAGCGATGTGCTCGACTGGAGGTTCATTGAGGAGCTGCTTGTAAGCCAGCTCGTGCATGGTGGCGAAGGAGAGGGTCCGAATGCTTCCGTGAATGGACATCACGAACACATTGTTGCTTCGCGCAGCCATCCAAACGTACGCCCAGCAGCTGCGAATCTGTGCATCCAGCTCGGCTGCATCTGAGGGGCCATCAGGACTGTCTTCATCCTTTCGTTTCAGCGTTTCGGCCACCAAGGGGGCGTTGCTGCTCACGAAAGCTTGAAAGTCAAATTCTTGTTTTCCCTCTCCCTCTATTTGGCACCCGTTGGTCACCAGTTGGTCCAGGAAATGCAGTACAAGAGTTCGAGAGAACGCATCCAGCTCAAGCTCAACGAATCCACTGTCCCGGTAGTGCCCGGAAATCAACCCTGTCAGGGGCACCCAGTAACTGTCGAGAGCCGTGTTTGTCGCAAAGGGAGCCTTTACCTGATGCCGTGTTCCGCGAAATACTATTTCTTTGGGTCGGTAGTCCTCGGCCTGGATGATTGGTACCACCCGGCAGGGGTTATCTTCAGAGATGGTCTGGTTGGTAGCAAAGCATTTGATGTTGTAGCTCATGGGTCCTAGTGAGTGTGTTGCTTGTTCTTATTGGTGTAGGCACTGCACTGGGGAGCTTCCAGCCTCCTAAGTCAAAAGCCTGAATGTTGGGTGCTGTTGGGTGAGCAGCAGAAAAAGCTCCCAGGTAGCCAGAGGGATGGCTCGATGGTCCTTTTGTCCTTCACGCGCCTCGTACCCCTGCCAAGTCCGGTAGGGCTTAGAGTTGGCGGCGGAGATGAGCTGCGCCGCCTCGCCTTGGGAGAGTCCGGCCGCAAGCCGAGCTGCTTTGACTTCAGCAGAAGTGGGCGAGGTTACCCGTTCTGTGATGGCGCTTCGTATCGTCACAAAGCCCCTCGGTCCAAAGAAGTGCTGGCCCGCTGGTCCTCGGTGTGCGGAGTGCCGCCGAATGCTCGCAGGTCGTACACCCAACGAAGTTCTTTTTCGTCCCACGACTGGACGTTGGCGCGTGCAAAGTGAAAAGCAGAGAAACGCCGGCGCTCAACCCGGCCGAGTTCTCTCCAATATCGGGGTACGCCCTGGGCATCGGGAACAGCAATTTGGTTGCAGACGTACGCTTCAATGGCAGACAGGCGTTGTTGCCCGTCCAGCAAGACTTCGGAATTCTCCCGGTACTCGATGTCACCAGCTTTGCCCCCGCGTACGTATTCGAACAGGTCATTCACCATGTAGGAGCCAAGGTCTACCCCGGCCCAGATGGACTCAATGAAGCGAACTTGTTGCTCGGTGGTCCAAGAGGGCGGACGCTGCCACGATGGCAAAGGAAAGCCCATGACAAACCGTGACGCCCAGGGGTATGCCGAAGCCGCGTGCCCTTTTTCGTTCTTGGTAAACGATTCAAGGCGGCCCAGCACTTCAGAAATGCAGATATTTGATACCCGGGCATCAATCTGAGTGCGAGGCATCGCAATTTCAGGGTTGGCCCCCTCGGCATCATCGTAGCGCTGGAAAATTTTAGTCATGAATGAATTTTACCCGCATTGCGGGTGTGCGTCAAGTATTTTAGGAACGTGGCCGCAGCCGGTACCAGGGTCGATTTCTGTTACTCGCTACACCTAATAGACCATTTTTTTAGGATATCAAAGATGCCAAGAACAGTAGAAAGTTTGGTGGAATGCCACCGTATGGCCAGCCAGCGTGCCGCACGCGGCCTGTCTCCATGGAAGGGAAACTTGGAATTCATGTCCCTGCTGGCCCCTCTTGTCACCCGGTTTGAGAGCGGGGATACGTCGCTCAAGCCAGAAGAGCTTCTCGCGGGTTTTCATGCCGCTGCCAAGGAGGTGCGAGCGAAGATTCGTCAGGCGAATGACAAATTCGAAAGCATGGAAGACGAAGACCTGCATTGGTTTGTCCAGACTGTGGAAGATTGGACTGTTGAATACCTGCAGGGCTCCCCCGACATCATTGGAGAGTTCAATGACGCGCTAGACCGTCTCTACGATTGGTGTGATGCCAACCGTTGGTGGATTGCGCCTTAGCAATTGATTCCATAGCCCGCAATCAGCGGGCTTTTTCATTCCTAAAATATAGGAAACACTTGTGTGTTCAGGAGCCAATGTGCTACACTTATGTATCAGGAGTAGATTATGAAATCAGAACGATTCATTGAACAGTTTTTGTCCATCTTCGTGGCGGTAGGCCCTATTGGGCGGCATGTGGATGAAGCTGCCGAGAAGGTTGCCCGGGACTTGGCGGAAACGGTGACCCGTTCGCTGACGAAATCGGTTGCGGTCGAGCCGCTCTTTTGCGTCACGGACCCCGAAATTGAAGGGCCAATACCGACGGTGGAGCTCACCGCGGATTCCGGACTCATGGAGGAAGTCAAGGACGCCAAGGGTATCGAATGGACTGCCGCTGAGTTTTCGATGTATTCGCAGAACCCCTTGTCGGACATTCAAATCAACCGGGCTGTCGCTATGGTGCGCAAGGCATACGCTGACGCCATTCAATCGTCCGAATACCCTTGGCAAACCTTTCAGGTCGTGTCGATAAAAACCCAGGTAGTCACCCGGCTCACTGAGACCAAGAATGTGGAGGTAAGCTGATGTCCCTCAGCACCAAGAGAATCCAGGAAGGACTGTTGAGTGAGCTCATCCGGCATCGCAACGATGCAGGGCTTACCCAGGCAGACCTGGCTGAAAGGATGGGCAGCAGCCGCATGACCGTCGCTCGGGCTGAGGCGCCTGGCGCGGACTTGAAGCTTTCCAGCTTTGTCGCTATGACCGCTGCGTTAGGATTCGTTCCCCGCTTGACTCCGATTCCTTCGCCAGTGAGCGTAGTGCCGAAAAACCAGGAGGCAGAGGAGTTGGCGCCGCGCATTCCTGTCTCGAAGCACGTTCACCGTGGCTACGCTCACAACCGCACGAAGGTCGATTTGCAATGGCGAGACCGCCAAAGAGAGCGCGCCTT
>JAIVFU010000289.1 GCA_020829485.1 Nostoc sp. CHAB 5834
CCGGATTTCTCAACTTGGTAATATTCCCTCTTTGGCGACTATTATTCATGAGCAGTCTTCTCTTAATTCCTTTGGTTGCTCATAGATGCCCTAATCACTCCTGACCCCGAAATATTGAGGGGATACACTTTGGTCATGGTCAAAATCATTTATGCGAGTTATTATTATCTTTAAATTTGCTAGCTTTTTTATTTCATACTGTTTTAGATTTAGTTAATTATACTTATCAAAAAGTTCGTGAAATATTAGTAACTCGAACTACTTTCTTTAAGGATATTCGTACCTTGTTAAAATATTCATGGTTTAAAAATTGGACGCATTTATTATCATTCATTATCACAGAACATGACCCATCCAAAAGAGTAAATTCTAGTTGAAAATGTCAATATATTAAAAGAGGAAGAGAAGGTTATTTTATTAAAAAAACTAAAAAATTTGTTGTATTTCATCTGGATTTATCAATTGAAATCGATTTTTTATGGGCAAATTTCATGAAACCTTTCTATCTCCAACGTTGGATGATAATTATCTGTCAAAAAATGATGCTTCGACACAAGTTATCCATTTAAGTAACAGAATTTTCTCTGATTTTTTTTCAAAATGAGAATTGCTGGAATTGTATACTGCGGAGTGTAAAGCGATCGCGCAAGCTGATGAACTTTCCCCAACCGAACTCAAGAAACTGCAAAACAAACGTGCCAAAACGAAAACCGAACGACATCAGCAGCGCAAGGCGGAATTATCCCGTCGCTACGAAATTGACGTAACCCCTGATTTGGTCGAGAAAGATGACGATGGGTGGTATCCTCAACTGAGAATGCACTACTATTTGACGCTGGGGCGAGAGTTTTTGACCAACCGTGATGCGAAACGGGCAGCAGCGCAGTTAGAGGCGGGAGAGAATTCGATTTGGAAACCGGATTTTAACAAGGGGCAGTTATTGCCTGCTGTGTTGTTACTCGAAAGTCTGAATCTGTTGCAGTTTCTTACACCAGACGTTCAGTTACGTGGTAGTGACGAGAAGATGCTGGAGTTTAAGGCACTGGCTGTAACGCATCGGCACGTTATCAAAAATTACTTGAATGTCAGCATATCGGAGAAACTGACCCCGGTGGCGATCGCTCAGAAGTTACTTGCCAAAATTGATTTGAAGTTGAACTACGTTGGTCGATTGGGCAAGCGTGAAAATCGGGAGTGCGTTTACCAGTTTGTTGCACCTGATGATCAGCGTGATTCTATTTTTGGGCAGTGGTTAAATCGGGATGAACTGTTTCTTAGTGAGTTGGTGTCAGTCACGAATAATATAGAGTTACAAACACCAGGTATTGACACGACACCTATTCATATTCCCCAAACAGTTACCCAGGTGGAAAATCCTATTGCCCAAGGCTGGAAAGGGCTGAAACTGAAATTGCAGCAAGGTTTGGACAGCGCTGGTCAGTTCTACCAACAGCTAGTCTCCACAATCGGCTCGGCTGTCGGTGTTGCTGATGGGGAGCCTTACTGGAATGGCTATCTGGGGCAGTGGCAGATTTGGGTTAACTTTGGGAGCGGTTGTACTTCTGTGGTGTGCGATTGGCTCAAAGCTGTGTAGCTCGATAAAGTTTGCTAAAGAGTTGAGTAATTCATGCTTCAGATTTCGTCTTACCAGTTTTTTTAGAGACAGCAATTGCACCAACTCCAAACAATAGACCTAGTAGGGAAGCAGGTTCTGGTACTGATGTAGATGAAGAACTCAGGGTAATATTGGCAGCAGAATCTTGATAGATGTATGTTCCTGCCCGTCCCACTTCACCCGTCAAGCTAATTTCAGAGCTTGAAGTTCTTTCTAAGGTATATCTAGGAGCATCAAAAGCAATGCCAAAATCAACTACTAAATTCCAATTCGACCCAGAACCAAGCTCAAAATCAACATCTGGGGTTAAGTTACCGCCATTAGTAGATCCTGGATTCAAATTCAAGTTTAGATTGTTGACGGATAGCTCCCAATCGCTCAAAGTCCCGGACTCTGAGTAAACCACGAATCCAGAATATTCGCTTTCTTCTGGCAAAGAGTTCGTAAGGAATGGGCTAGTAGCATCGACTAAGGTAAAATCACCTGAAAATTCTTGTCTAGTTAGAATAGCTCCCAGCACGGGAGTAGCATGAAATACGCTTGCAACTACCAAACCAATTACGGCGACGCTAACTTTGGGGAGTCGAACTTGATTCATGGGTTGGGTATGCTATCTAAAATTGTTGAAAGTATGCTATCACATCCGTGGCAAATTAAGATTTCCAGATTTTCCAGAGCAAAGTTTTGCAGAATGACTTTGGCACCATCTATCCCTTCAAAGGTAATTTCCAAATTGTTACCATTCTGGGTAAGCAGCAGATTTTGGACAGTAAAACCTGCGCCTTGTTGAAATTTTATGGTGTCCACTTCGGTAATGATTCCTGCCCAGGGATTTACGCCTTTACCTACGCCACCAAAATCAGCGATCGTATCAATTCTGGCATTGTAATTGTAAACAAATTGATCTTTGCCACCGCCACCAGTTAGGGTGTCGTCCCCCTCGTTACCTATATCTGCAAAAGTTCTAAGGCTAAATTCTTGTTCTAAAGATAATTCAATGGGTTGATTCATCGCTTTTATTACTTACTCTTTTATTTGAGCTTGCTAGGTTAAGCAAATATTGCTTTATATAAATAAATGTTACGATAACTTTACAAAAATCGAAGGGGTGTAAACCGTACTGGCGTAGGTTAGAAATGCCGTATCTGCTGCTGGAAACCTTGATATCACTCCATTGTGGCAACCCAAGTAAAAACCTAAGTTCTAAAGTTTCCTACTAAGAGGTTTTTAAAAGCATTTTTCGCCTCTGCTTGCGGCTGGCGATCGCTGTTGGAGAAGATGGGCAATACTTTGGGCAAGAGTGGTGAGCGTCGCGGCGTGATGCTGGAGTTGGAGAATGTGGAGCCTTTGAAATTTGGTCAACTGATTGCAGCTGCGCCCGATTGGGTGCAATGGATGGGGTGAGTTATTAATTTTTTCAATTTCCTTGAGACAGTTCTGCCTGTAACTGCTGCACTCGTTCCACTGTTAACCCTGTTACCCGCACAATTGTTTCAGTCGCTATACCCTCGCGCAGTAAATTCACCGCTACTTTTTCCAAAGCTTCCTGTTGCCAACTGGTTACAATCTCCATAATTTGCTCCTGTTCATTTAATCCCATTGTAGTAATAACCGTTTGGAAGACCTGCTTTTCAGCATCGTCTAGTCGCAAATACGTATCCACAAACCCAGAAATCAGCTGCATTCGTGCTGGGTCTAATCTTAATGTTGTCAGCAATATTAACCGAACCAGGGGATACAATCGCGCTATGAGCATAGCACGGACGGTTGTAACTCGGTGGTGTAGCTCACACAGATATATATCAAAGCTTGAAACTAAGATAACTGTTTACTGCTAAATGAGCGCGATCTGCCAGATGGATACCTGAATCCTACTTTTTGACAAAGTTAGACGGGTCTTGATCTCGTCGATGCTTAGTGGGAATGGGGGCTGGCTGCCTATCACCCGCAAGGGCTGCGGTTTTCTCCAGGGATTCCCTCAATCGCTTGGCTGCGTAAATGGACATATCTCGTGGTACATTAATGCGATCGCGCAAATATCGGAGAGCAACATCAGATCCTGATGGAGGTACACAGTCTTCACCGAGCATCATGTGTGTTAAAGCACAACGTAGGGCTTGATCAAACAACTTATAATCTTTGGGGTTAACTCGGATAATATTGATGCGGTGTTCGATAGTTCTTTGAAGAGCTTCCATGCGGGAGTTTTCCGGTTCTGGATAACTAACATCTGGTAGCCCGAACCAGGGGCCATTATCCACCCGCGCTTTATTGAGAAGCATCTGGGTTTCGCCATTTTCCCAACAGCCCCCCATCTGGGGCGGTAAATCATGTACATGGGTGTGAAAGTCACTCTGGGTACCGCAGTAAGTCGAGCGGCTTTCCATTGCCGCAAACCATCCGCTCAAGCGGGGGTTTTCCGAACGCAGCGAGTAGCCCTTGTAGTAGTAAAGGCTCGCATTCATCCGTTCGAGATAGGGTGTAAAAATGACATCGACGATACCGAAGCTATCTAAAAAGTAAGGGCTTGGGGTGCGACCCAGAGCTTCTTCTACCCTAGCCACCACTCCGATAAATTGTTCTCGGTTACGTTGTTCTTGTTGAGAGGAACTGGCTCTAGAGCAAAGCCAAGCGCACCAGGCTCTAAATAAAAGTCGTTCTAATTGACGTAGAGGAATCACCGCGCGGTCTTCCATTCTTTGGCTCAATGGAGCAAAAACTTTTTCCAAAGCGATTAAAATGTCATCGCTTTCCGTAATAATCCGTCCATCTAGCTCGATTGCGGGGAGCATTCCTGATGGTACCTTACGTTTATACCAACTTTCTTTCTCCCCATAGCAGAACATTGTCACTTTTTCGATGCGGTAGGGGATCTGTTTTTCCTCTAGCCATAACCAAACTTTTTGACAGTAAGGACACCAGCCGTGGTTATCACGGTACAGCGTTACCCGCACATCAGATTCCGGCTGACCAAACAAGCGCAACCTGGCTCTAGCGTTGGTGAAACCATTAACGGTATCTATTTGATAATCCGTGAGGGTTTCTAGTTCTTCCCAGCTTAAGGGTGCGGTAGTCATAGGGGGAGTTGCGTAGGGCAATACTTAGGACAATTCTATACTCTACAATATTTTCAGTTACACCAAGGCATAATTTTACCGATAGGTTCGCCCACTTGGAAAAGATATTAGACAAATAGCAATATTGAGCCAATTAAATTTGGTTAACTCGTAGAGACTGCACACGATTGGGCTGAGTGACAACTCTCACCGCTAATTGCAAGCATGAAAATTGTTACTAGTCAGGCGCTCAAAAAGCTTTGGAAAAAGTAGCTTGGAATTTTACCCATCACTGAAACGGTTTTCACCATCCATAGTTCCAAGAACGGATAATGACTTTTAAAATTTTCAAATCACATCAGAATTAACAGACTCCTTATGCTGTTTTCTGTTTGCCAATAGCCGTTTTTCATACAGTTTCAGCCGTTGATGATTTTGATCGTTCATATAATATAAGGAGGGATCTTGCTGATATGTGTAGGAATCGCAGTGGTCAACAGCAGCGCTGTGATCAGTATCAGGTGAGAGTGCCCTATCCGAAGCAGGCAAGGCATTTTCATATCCTTCATACCCGACCCCATAAGAGG
>JAIVFU010000028.1 GCA_020829485.1 Nostoc sp. CHAB 5834
TGATTGGTGGTATTCAAGCTAGAGGGGAAAAAGGAAACTACAGTACACAACGTATTAAATTTAGCTCTAACAGTTCTGGTTAACTTTTCGTTACATAGTTATGATTTTTCCTGCCGACTTACTTAAGCCTTGTACTGTGTTTTTCGGAAAGGATGAACGATGCTTTTAAATATGATAAGTATACCTTTCAGGGCTTGGCATTGGGCATTACTAGCTAAAAAATTGTTTTTTTGACTTTCGATTTGTGACTAATTTTAAACACTCAGATGTCACCCATTTAATTTACACAACTAAGGCGGGCAAAATGCCCACTCCACAAGAGATTTGTTTTTTTGAGGATGCAAATTAAAATATTTTTAGTTTATTATTTTTTGAAAGAAAAATAATTAGTTTAAATTTTAATTATAGGTATAATACAGCACAAAATACATAGTTGATAGAATTAAGAGGATTGCGACATCCCCATTAGAGCTAATTTGTAAACTAGAGTAAAGTCTTTGATTCGTAAGGGTTTCAGGAATTTGAGTCAATCAAGCGTTTATTCTCTGAAAGTCTTGCCCAGCAATCAATTTGATATCCTTAAGATTTTCTTTATGAATCAGCTATTAACCTTTTTGCTAAATACATTGGCAATTTCTTACAGCAGACGGATCAATTCAACTGGGGAAAGTAAGTAGGTTTTTTAGGAAGCCAGGACTTACGCACTCAGATCCCCCAACCCCCTTAAAAAGGGGGCTTTAGAAGTTCCCCCCTTTTTAAGGGGGGCTAGGGGGGATCTAGGTTTCAGGCTTCAGTGCGTAAGTCCTAGAAGCAATGCTTAGACTCCGTTTTCGACGATCGCTTTTGGCTGCGATACCTTCTCTGCGAGATGCTACGCCAACGGTGGGCTTTGCCTACGCAAATTTGAGACAATTAGCTCAAAGCTAAGAAATTTTCCGCCATGAGTATGATACAAAGCACAGCCAAAGCGTAGTAAAGTAAGGTAGTAAAGCTCAGGGTGGGTAGTAAAAATCGAAACCTACTTAGTAGAAACAGTTGTAACGTCAATCGCTCTCAAAGCAAGATTGTCGCCATGAGCAACTCAACTCCAATGGATAACAAGAAGAATCTTCCCAAGAAAAAGGGCAGGACACTCCCTCCCAAGCTGATCATCTGGCTGGGAAAGTTTGTCTGGACGACTATGTGGCAAATCATGATGTCAAAGCTTGCTCCTAGCAATCAGTCGGGAGCTTATATTCGTCCTAATAGCCAGTTTCGGAAGTTCATTGGCACAGAAGAAGGGAATCCCTACCCAGCAGCAGCAGGGCGCTACAAACTCTATGTTGGGCTGGGATGTCCTTGGGCGCACCGAACCCTAGTTGTGCGATCGCTCAAAAAACTCGAAGCGGTAATATCAGTATGCATCGTCTCTCCTTCTCCCATCGAAGGCGGTTGGATATTCAATGAGGAAGAAGAAGGTTGTCGCACACTGGCTGAATTTTATCAGATGGCAGAACCTGGTTACAGTGGACGCTCTACAGTTCCAATCCTATGGGATAACCAAACAAAAACCATCGTCAACAATGAGAGTTCAGAGATTATCGTCATGCTGAACTCTGAGTTTAACGAGTTCGCCAACAATCCCACGCTCGATCTTTACCCAGAAGTACTCAAAGAAAAAATTGACTGGTGGAATGAAAAGATTTATCACGCGGTAAATAACGGTGTGTATCGTTGCGGCTTTGCCCAAAGCCAAGAAGCATACAATCAAGCCTGTAATGAACTGTTTGCAACTCTCGATGAGATTGACATTGCATTGCAGACTAGTCGATATCTGTGTGGGGACAATCTCACCCTTGCAGATGTCCGTTTATTCACGACGTTATTTCGGTTTGATAGTGCCTACTATGGGTTGTTTAAGTGCAATAGGCAGCGAATTCGAGACTATCAGAACTTGGGAGCTTACTTACGTGATTTATATCAGCTTCCAGGTGTAGCTGACACCTGCGATGTAGAGAGTGTGAAGCGGGACTACTACGGGAACCTATTCCCACTCAATCCGGGTGGGATTATTCCCGATGGGCCTGATATGGCTTATCTTTATCAACCACATGGGCGCGATCGCATCGGCACAGTCAAGGCTTCATAAAGTACATTGAAAAAGAGGCAAGGGGGCAGGGGGCAGGGAGCAGGGAGCAGGGGGGATAAAATCGAATTAGGATTCGACACAACTCTTGGAGAGGCTGCGCCAATGGCAAGGCTCAGTGAACGCCCTAACTGTTGCGCCAACTTCCCATAGGGTACGACAACCACTTAATAGAAGTGGGGGATTTAGACCCCACCCTGTCCCCTACCCCCTCCCTCTTGACTCGATAGCTGCATTCTGGAGTTGGTGTAATCATGAACCAGATTAATCGAGTTGCAATTGTTGGTGGAACTCATGGCAATGAGTTTACAGGAGCGTACTTAATTCAAAAATTTGCCCAGTTTCCCGACTTGATTACTAGACAAAGTTTTGAGACAGTTACTCTGTTAGCAAATCCTAACGCTTTTGCGGCGGGGAGGCGATATGTAGAGAAGGATTTAAATCGTTGTTTTCTCAAGCAAGATTTACAAGATCCGACTCTGAGGAGTTATGAAGAATTGCAAGCTAAATCAATCCAGAATACCCTAGCATCAAACACGGATAAACAAGCAGATTTTATTTTAGACTTGCACAGCAGTACAGCTAATATGGGTCTGACAATTATTTTGGTAAACAGTCATCCCTTAAACTTGAGATTGGCTGCTTATCTGAGTCAGATTAATCCTTTAGTTAGGGTTTATCGCTGCTCTTTTAAGTCAATTGAAGAAAACCCATTTGTAAATTCTCTGTGCGAATTAGGCTTTGCGATCGAGGTTGGCCCTATTGCCCAAGGACTCTTAAAAGCAACGCTGTTCCAACAAACAGAAAAACTTGTTTATGCAGTTATGGACTATCTAGAATGGTTTAACCAGGGTGGAATTCCATCAACTAACGAAACGTTGATTCTGTATGACCATTTATCAGTTGTGGACTATCCAAAAAAACCGGATGGTACAATATTTGGGATGATTCATCCAGAGCTTCAGGATAAGGATTATCAAGCCTTAAACCCAGGAGATCCAATTTTTATAGCCTTTAATGATAAAATAATTTTTTATGAAGGGGCATCTACCGTTTGGCCTATTTTTATAAATGAGGCAGCTTATTACGAAAAGGGAATTGCAATGTGTTTTACCCAGAGGCAGCAAATAAATATATAAACCGCGTCTATCTTGAAACCTGTAGTTCAACGGTTTTGAAAAGGATTTGCCCTCATCCCCCAGATTTGGGATTTGGGGAGCCAGAATTTCAAAGTCCCTCTCCCAGATATGGGAGAGGGATTTAGGGTGAGGGCAAAAACTACGGTTCTCAACTTAGATCAGGTTTAGGATGTGTAAAATATTTTTTGGATGCTCACTTTTGATTGGAAGTAATGATATAAATTGAGCATCCAAATCATGAATTACTTGTATATTTAGTGCGATGTCTGCGACGGGCTACGCCTACGCTAAAACTTACTTATACGTTGAAATGTGTCTTACTTATGATATATTTATCACCAGCAATTATATATCAGGGTAAAAATTTGTCCGCAAGACTGATCAAGTCGAGATTAAAGGAGCGCTGAAAACCTATTATCTCATTTCCCGGAAGTATCTTGTAAACAAGCAGAATTTGTTTACAAATATGGGACACTTGTTAGTGTTCAATTTAGGCGATGTCTACAACACGCTATTAGGCGTTGGAATGCTGATCTTAAAATCATCCTTGATTGATAAAGCCCAAACCTAAGATTATATTTACGCTTAAAATCGTCCAAATACTTGAACTAATAATGAAAATCAAGAGACAAGCAAACAAACCAATAGCCAGTCTTTCTTTGGACTTGGATAATGTTTGGTCTTTTCTAAAAAATCAGGGCGCTCCGGGTTGGGAGACTTTTCCCTCTTACTTAGATATTGCAGTGCCTCGTTTCTTAGATATTTTTCAGCAATGGGATTTGACAATCACAGTCTTCATTGTGGGTCAGGATGCAGCGCTGGAAAAGAACACCAAAGCATTACAAGCGATCGCCAATGCCGGTCATGAAATTGGCAATCACTCATTTTACCATGATCCTTGGCTACATCTATATTCAGAGGATGAGATTGAAGAAGAGGTGGCCTTAGCCGAACAACATATCAAGCGCGTCACTCATCAACATCCTATCGGCTTCCGGGGGCCTGGATACAGTTTCTCCCCTGCGGTATTGAAAGTCTTAGCACGACGGGGATACGAATATGATGCTTCGACTTTCCCCACATTTTTGGGGCCCATCGCCCGAGCATATTATTTGATGACTTGTAAACTGAGCAAGGAAGAACGCAAGAAACGGGAAGCCTTATTTGGCGGTTTCAAAGAGGGTTTGCAGCCTCTGAAACCTTACCAGTGGAAGATGGGTAAGGATAGACTCACTGAAATTCCTGTTACCACCATGCCAATTTTCAAGGTGCCAATTCACTTCAGTTACATAATGTATCTGAGTACATTTTCTTCGGAAGTGGCGTTACTTTACCTGAGAATTGCCCTGTGGCTGTGTAAACTTACGCATGTCCAGCCTTCTTTGCTATTCCATCCTACAGACTTTGTAAGTCAAGAGGATGTGCCAGATCTATCATTCTTCCCTGGAATGAGCCTTCCCACCTACAAGAAGCTGGCAATAGTGAACAAAAGTTTGGAACTTATATCTGGTCAGTTTAATGTTTTGACTGTTGCACAACACGCCAAATCCGTAGCTGGTGGCCGTCAACTGCCTGTATTAGTGCCTCAAAAGAGGTAAAAATATAATTTATCTGACTTGTTAGAGCAAATTTATCAAAAGATTGAACAAGTCCTAGGTAATGGCGGTCATAAGCTATTACGCTTTTAAATTACATAGTCACTTCCTAAGTTCGTTGACAGTTGACGGTTAACTGTCAACTGTCAACAGTCAACAACCAACACGAAAAGATGTGCAAGTTAAATGGGCGACAGCTTAACACATTTGACTATTACAACATAGTTACCGAATCGGTTTTTTTGACGAAAAAATTGCGATCGCTCTCAATCAAACTTTAGACCGAATTTCTACAGAGACCTGTAGAGACGCGTTAGCGTAGCGGGACGAAGTACAATTTCGCGTCTCTACCAAGGTTTTTGGGCTTAACCCAAGCGTATTGCTATATATCCTGTCCTCTTCGTAAGGTCATTTCACGAGGCGTTCCGACTCTGGTTGTCGCAGAGTTAAAATAACGATCAATGACTTCCTCTCCTGCATCAATTTTCTCCTCAAGTTCTTTAATAGACATCTCCAGAAATTAATTATACGTTACCTGAAACCCTTGTAGAGACGTTGCAATGCAACGTCTCTACATTCATTTTTGGAGATGTCTAATAGAAATATTGTTCATAGATTTTTCTCTCCCGTCTGGTACTTTTCCAATAAGTAAATGAAAGGCGTTGCTAAAAAATTAGCAACGCCTAATCTTGAGTATTCAACAATTACTCAGCACTCTTATTCTGCCCAAGCAATCAACCTTGGTTCATAAGGATTAGCCAGATTTTTATTTTTCGGCAATACACGCAAAGACAAGCCTTGTAAACCAGAAGCGGTATAAGTGATATTACCCGTGTAAATACTCAATTGCTGTCCATCTTCACCTTGGTAATCCATCACCACTGGGACAGCGTTGACAATATCACCATTGGCATCGATCGCACCTTGATATAACTCCACCTGCACATCATCATTCGTCAAGGTTGCTAAGTCAACTTTGGCAATGACCGCAACGGTTTGATTAACCTCAATGTCTGAAGCTGCCGATACGTCAATATCTTTGATTTTGATGTCGAACCAGTGTTCGCCCAGTTTTTCTTTCCAAGCAGCTAGTTCTTTGGCTGGGGCATAGTTATTAACAGTCAGGGTATGATAGCGATCGCTAGCCGGGAAATAAGCCCTTTGTGCATATTCTCCTACCATCCGCGCTGTATTAAAAAATGGACAATTCAATCGAATTGCATCCTTCATTTTGGCAACCCACGGACGAGGCAAGCCATCACTATCCCGATGTTCATAAAATAGCGGTACAACTTCCTTCTCTAACAATTCGTAGAGAGCATTTGCTTCTACTTCATCTTGATAGTTAGGATCGTCGTAATTCTCTCCATGTCCAATCGCCCAACCTGTGCGGACGTAATCAGCTTCATCCCACCAGCCATCCAGTACACTTAAATTCGGCAATCCATTCATTGCTGCTTTCATGCCGCTAGTACCAGAGGCTTCCCGTGGACGACGCGGTGTGTTTAACCAGATATCGCAACCCGCAACCATCAACCTGGAGATGTGAATATCGTAATTGGGAACAAACACTACCTGTTTTTCTAAATGTTGTTCGCGGATAAAGTGATTGATGTCGCGGATCAGTTCTTTACCGGGAATATCCTTGGGATGTGCCTTACCAGCAATCACAAATTGCACTTTCCGGTCTTTGTTAGCTAGTAAAAGCCGCTTAATCCGATCCAAATCACGCATCCAGAGGGTAGCGCGTTTGTAGGTGGCAAATCGACGGGCAAAACCAATGGTGAAAGCGTAAGGATCTAAAACTTCTTGTGCCTGGATAATTTCGGAGGCGGAAGCGCCGCGATCGGTCAAATGCTTGACCAAATGCTCCCGCACATACAAAATCATATCCAAGCGGCAGCGTTCGTGATTGCGCCACAATTCTTCATCGGGTATAGCGTCCATCCGCTCCCACAATGGGCTATCTGGTGGTGCTGATGACCAGTTTGGCCCCAAGTAGCGATCGTATAATTCTTGAGTTGATTTGGCCACACAACTCCGAGCATGGACACCATTAGTAATTGCTGCGATCGGCACTTCTTCTACTGGCACATTCTGCCACAAGCCCTGGAACATTTGCCGCGACACCACACCATGAAGTTGGGCCACACCGTTAGAAAATGTTGCCATCTTCAGCGCCAGCACCGCCATACTGAAAGGCCCAGATAAATCGCCTGTATTCTCGCGCCCCAGTCCTAAAAATTGCTCTTTGGGCAACCCAAATATCTCTGCATAGTACCCCAAGTAGTGCAGCATTTTGTCAGGAGCAAACAAGTCAATCCCTGCTGGTACTGGCGTGTGGGTAGTAAAGATATTACTGGAAGCCACCACCTGTTTAGCTTGGGGATAATTCAGTCCTTCTTCCTGAATCAGCAAGCGGATGCGTTCTAGGGCAGAGAAGGCGGCGTGGCCTTCATTCATGTGGTAAGCGGTGACTTTCAGCCCCAAAACTTTGAGCATTTGCACACCACCGATCCCCAGCATGATTTCCTGGTGGATACGCATATCGATGTCGCCACCGTACAGCTGATCTGTGATGTCGTGGTCGTAAGTGTTGTTGGGTTCAATGTTGGTATCCATCAAATACAGGGGAACCGTTCCCACCTGTACGCGCCAAACTCTGGCATACACCTTGCGTCCTGGATAATCTACCGCAATCCGCAGTTCTGAACCATCGGCATTGCGCTCTAGATGCAAGGGCATATTGTAGAAATCGTTGAGCAGGTAGCGTTCTTGCTGCCAGCCATCGGCATTGAGATACTGGGCAAAGTAGCCTTGCTGATAGAGTAAACCTACGCCCACAAGGGGTAGCCCTAAGTCACTGGCAGACTTGAGGTGATCCCCCGCCAGAACGCCCAAGCCCCCAGAATAGACGGGCAAACAATCTACAAGTCCAAATTCCGCCGAAAAATAGGCGTAGCATTCTTTTGGTTTCTGCTCCCGTTGTTTCTGATACCAGGTGCGCTCTTGCAAATAATCGTCTAACTGACGGTCAGCTCGATCCATTTGCGCTAGGAAGCCTTCATCTTCGACAACTTCCAGAAGCCGCGATTGAGAGATAGTACCTAACATTAACACCGGGTTATGATGGCTAGACTCCCACAGGTCAGAGTCTAAGCGACGGAATAAATCTTTAGTGTCAACGTTCCAATCCCAGTGCAAGTTATATGCTAGCCGCCGTAGTGGTTCGAGTCGCGGCGGTAGTGAAGGGGATACGTTAAATGTGCGAATTGGCTGCATAGGTTGGCAAAACTCCAAGTTTAGCTATGGTTATTGTTTACTCTCTTTACCAATGTTGCCAATTCTTTATACAGTAGTTTGTGAAAAAGCAATGACTTTGTTAAGCATTGAGAATTTTTTTTAACCTAGTTGCTAAAGTTTACACTAAGGTGTTTCTAATTCTATGCCTTACCTTCAGCCATGTACTTGGTATATTAAAATTTAATCATTTACTGTCATGTATCACTTAAAAAAATTTAGTTTTGAATAAATAATTTATATTTATTTTAGAATTCATTCCGGGGATCAATCTCAGTCCTTGGCTGTGGGTGAAAATTAATCATACCTGCGTCAAGGAACAGTTAAAATTTTAATTATTTTTTAATAAAATCGCCCTAGCGTAGAGGCAGTGTCAGAGGAAAGACTTAGGATATAGCGGTTCTCGCTTGGGTGCAGTTAAAATTAGATCGTCTAAAAATAATACCAAGCAGTTAACTAGCAAAAGTGATGCCTGCGGTGGGCTACGCCTATGCTAACTACTTGGTATAAATTTTTAATAAAAAACCAGCAAAATAACTTAGTCTGGTGTTATTTTACGCGCCTAGCGAAGGCTGATTTTTGGTATTTTTTGTCATTGACAAAGCTACAGCTGCTGCATAAGCAATCTCGGCTGCCATTTGATAAGCAAGTTTGATACTAGATGAAGCGTCCTTGGCTTTAGGAGACAGAGAAGGTTTTTTCCGGCGCGACTCAAGTTTTACATCACCTGCGACAATAGCTCGCTGTAAAATGATCCAGGCATCTAGGTCTTCTGAGTCATAATTACTTTGAAGCTGCGATCGCAGTTGATCTTCGGCTACAACACTCAGATAGCCGATAGCTAGAGCTTCTTGGACAATTTCTTTAATTAAAGCCATAATTTGAACCAAGTGTGTGAGTTAAAACCGATACCTCAATCTGGGCATTTGATATTTTTTCTGGACTTCTCCTGGAAACTAAGCTATTTTTTAGCTTTCTTTCAATAAAATTTATAATGAGTAGTGCCAAGCACGCATCACCCGCTTGGCTCACCCGGATGGGTGATTTACAAATTTTTATATACAAGTAATAGGGAAGAGGAAAATTTTTAGCTTTTTAACAAAGAGGGTGTCATCAGTATAGTAGATATCATTCTGAGTTAACACAAAAAAATATAATTACTTTAACAAGCAACGGTAGAAATATAAACAGAAATGGGAATTAACCACTTATTATAGGAATCGTATTTTATTTTTGAAATTATCTATGTGGGCGGGGAGTGGGGAGTAGGGAGTAGGGAATTAGGCTTTTCGATCTGTACGGAGCTTTTTCAGAAATCAAATATTAGTCCTATAGTATTTTTAAAGTTACCGTTTTCAATAAATTTTTTCTAATAAGTGTATAAATATCTTAGAGTAGCGTAGCGTAGGCTCTAGTAAAAAAGTTAACTAATCTCACCATTACGAACAACAAGCAACCAGAAAATCAAATTCTTTAATAAGAGTGCTCCACTAAAAATAAAATGTGTTATCGTTAAAAACAATTGTTATTAAAAACCATTTATGTAATTAAAAACATGAATTGGTTAGTCTGTAAATCATCTGTGTGCAACATGATTGGAGCAGCATACTCTAGAAATTCGTTGCAAGAAAGCCGTCATAGCAGTCGGGGAAGCGCTTACTTGTTTGCACCGATGGTTAACTTCAATGTGATGGCTGATGTGGGAGATAATCCACCTTAGTTGGGTTTTGTTTTGGCAAAAGTACCCATAAAAATCCAACAATAATTACATTGTCATGCTAGGCAGAAATTTTATTTAATTTTTGAATATAGTCTAGTTAAATGTATTTTTTGTTGCAAAATAGCTTGTGGAACTGAGTTGTTTCAAAAGACTAAAACTACCTGAGAGAAAGTAGCCTCAAGGTAAACAACTTTATCCCTATTTGCGTAACAAGCTTATTTAATTTGCTAGATAAGCGAAACAGTAGCCTATCTAAACCAGCAAATTTTCCCATCAGACAATTTAATAGTCTGGGGTTTGACCCTGCAATGCACTGAGATTGTTTTGTTAATTGATCTGGTGTAAAAGAAGCGAAACTTTTACGCACTGCGACTGGTACAAAAGCTTCTAGCGATCCAAGGCAATTGTGCATATCAATTGAGTAAAACTCTTGCAACTAAGTTAAAGAATTGCTCACATAGTCAAAGCCAGACTCTGGTTTTTCACCATTTGGAAAACCATCTAAAAACATGGGGAAATTTTGGTAATACTGCCAAATCAGCTTTATGTATTAATAAATACAAAATTTTGATGTCGGCAGAAGATTAGGATACAGCCAAAACAACTTTCAATATTCCCAACAACAATTGATTGAAGAGATATATAGCCATGCATAACGAGAAATATTTTTCAAAATTGCAGCGCGTGCAAGAACTTGTAGTAACTACTGTGTTAGGGGATATTCCTACACTTATTCTGGGACCGAAGTTGCGTAATTTGGGATATCGTAGTATTTTTGCCCAGATAGGTAGCCCAGTTTATATTCAAAATGGTGTTGAATTTAACGGTACTTTTTGTATTGAGATCGGCAGTGGAGTCTATATTTTCAAGGGTGTACGGATGGATGCTAGAGGACACAAAAATAATAGAATTCATCTCGGAAATAGAGTCGCTATTGAGCGTAACGTTGACATAGGGTGTTTGGAAAATACGTATATACATATTGACGAAGACACCTTCATTGCTCCCAACGTGTGTATTGAGGGGCCAGGAGACATTAAAATTGGTAAACACTGCTTGATTGCTGCCCACTCAGGGATCTATGCCAATAATCATAATTTTGCCGATCCGATGGAGCCGATTAAATACCAAGGTGTTACTCGCAAAGGAATTGTGATTGAGGATGATTGTTGGCTAGGGCATGGAGTAACAGTATTAGATGGCGTTACTATCGGCAAAGGCAGTGTTATTGGTGCCGGAGCTGTTGTCAATAGAGATATTCCTCCTTTCTCCGTTGCTGTAGGCATACCTGCACGAGTCATCAAAAACCGAATTGGCAAAGACTTAAGCATTACTTCTAGCTGAAAAATAGGGGATGGGGCATGGGGCATGGTAACTATCTCCTGTAACAATTAACCTGTTCCCTTTTTGAAGAAACTTTTGCCCTCAGTTAACGTCACAAGAGTAACTAGTGATTTTGCGGGGTTGTAAAGACGCGAAATTTCGCGTCTTTACAGGGTTTTGCTAACAAACTAATCAATCAGAACTTATGAAACAGACTACTAGTGGTCTGTCCCAAAAGTTTTGATAGGTTTGTAGTGAGCGATTTATCGCTCAAATCAAGGACTAAAGTCCTTACTACGAACTTTTATAACCCTTTGGAATTAATGAGACAGGCCATTAGTCTCTAAGTTATTTCTTAGGGTCATCTAAAAGTCAGACAACCGCAAGAGCTTAGAATACAATTCTTTTGAATGCGTGAATGCGTGAATGCGTGACTTCCACCTTGCGGCAAGAGTCCTCTAAAAAAGGGACGAGATTTGGGTAATATAAAGGAGCTATCTTTTCTGCATGGCAGATCCTGAAAGAAAAGCTTTCTTTGTTTTACCCCTTGGAGATATTTCTATGCTGACTTTAAAAATCGTTGTTTATATTGTTGTCGCCTTCTTCGTAACTATCTTCGTCTTCGGATTTTTATCAAACGATCCAGCTCGTAACCCCGGCCGTCGGGACTTAGAGTAAAAAAAACGATAAATCATCCGCGACTTTAGAAGGCGGAAGATATTAAACGCCACGGAAACTTACTAAACTTTCGCCTAGTAAGTTTCCTCCTCAAAGTGGCTTGCTACCGGTAGCAGAAGGCGACAGTTGGAAGGCAAAATGTATATTCATCCTTCCCTCCGTCATTTGGCTGTTTGTTAGCCCGATTATGCTCAAATATGCTTCATCCAGTTCTGCCGCCTGATCCGCCTTTTATCCTCGAATCTTTACAAGCTGTAAATCCCGCCTCATCTGCTAGTTATACAAATTTTCTTTCAGGTGTAGATACTGGAATACACGAAAAGACAGACAAATCCAAGCAGCCCAAGGATTTGGCCCAGTTGCCAATTGCGAGTGACACCAAGAATGATCCGCCATTGCCAACTCCGATAAACTCAACTCGGAATGACTTGGTAGTTGCCGAAACTCCCTCTGTACCCGATCCACCAGAAACCTTCCCACCAGAAATTTCGCCCATCAACAGTTCTAAAACTGCTACATTTTTGGGGCGATCGCTCGTTGTTAGTTATCCCACGCAGAAGGTTAAAACCTCTAATTGCCAAGATAAAGAAAACACAAAGACAAGTCCAATCGTCGGCGTTCGGCGCTCGGAAATTCTTCTCAGAGCGGCGCTGTGCAAAGGAGAGACGCAAACAGAAGCGACTGCGTTACCAAAAAAAGTTGGAGTGCAAGCTGACAACCTAGACGTAAAAAGTGAACCTTCTCAAAAACTCTGTGAGCGATGTCTGACGACAAGCCGCTTTGCGTCTACGCTAACTCTCAACTCTAGTAAAGAAAAACAAACCTTTTTGGATGGTAGCTTTAGCTATAGAGTTTCCCCAAATCCCCAAATCGCCCAATCTTTGCCTCCTCTTCAACTTGTCCCAAGTGCTACAAACAGCAACAAGTTAGTCGAATCCAAGGCGAGAATTTTAGCACAGAAGTTAACCCAGCAAAAACAGCAAAAAGCAGACAATATCTCTGTATCTGCTGCTGATCTTGCACCAAGTTCTCAATCAGTACAAAATTTTATAAAATTCAAGTCTCGTAACCCAACAAACCAACTCTCATCGCCCATCACTGTAGGATTCAAGTCCCAAGCCCAACAACAAGCTCAAGCACCAACGCCTACACCAGATGGCAATACCACTAATCAGCTACAAAGTCAACCAGTTACAACATTTGCGCCAGCTAAACCAAGAATTGTAGAAGTCACTTCAGATCGGCAAGAATATGACGAGCAACGGCGAATTATTACAGCTGTTGGGAATGTAGTTGTGCGATTTGATGGGGCAGTGGTGGATGCCGATCGCCTGCAAGTCAATTTAGACAACTTGATTGCTGCGGGATTCGGGAACGTAACTTTAACACGAGGCGATCAAGTACTGCGTGGACAACGCTTTACCTATAACTTTGTTCAAGATAGTGGGGAACTGCTAAATGGTAGAGGAGAAATTTATGTACCCTCAGCACAAACAGATTTTGCTTTTTCACCCACGAGTATAACTGCTGGTGGAGTTCCAAAACGTCCGCCGAGCGATCGCATTAGAGCCAATCAGCCCGTTTCCGGTGTGAGCAGTCCTGGAGGAATTGATGTAACAATTGGTGGTCAGACAAATGCTAGTAACATCGCGGCACCGAAAACAGGGGGTGTAGTCAATCGACTCAGGTTTGAAGCTGAACACATTGACTTTTATCCGCAAGGCTGGCAAGCAAGGGATGTCCGCATCACCAATGATCCTTTTTCGCCCCCAGAACTAGAGTTGCGTGCAGATACAGTAACTCTGACGCGAGAATCACCTTTGGTAGACCGGATCAGGACACAGAAGCAGCGTTTGGTATTGGATCAAAGAATCTCGTTACCAATTCCCGTGAATGAGCGAACTATTGACCGCCGGGAGCGGGACGTTACACCTGCAATAGTCTCCCCCGGCTATGATGGAGATGAGCGGGGTGGTTTGTATATTGAGCGTGGCTTTCCAGTGATCGATACAGAGCAGACACGCTGGACGATCACGCCCCAGTTGTTAATACAGAAAGCTGTGCAAGAAGGCACGGGTGACTTAGGCGCACTGTTTGCTGTAAAGACAAAAATAAATTCTGTTTTGAGTCCACGAGCAGTAATTGAGGGGACTGGGCAGTTAACTAGTTTTGACTTGAACAAGATAGAAGATAATTTGCGGGTGAGTTTAGGATTGCGCCAGACATTAGGGACTTCCCTTCCCCATCTTTTGAATCTGGAGTATAGCTACCGCGATCGCTTTTACAACGGTACCCTTGGCTTTCAAACCGTCCAGAGTAGTCTTGGTGGCATTATTACCTCTCCTGTAATTCCTTTAGGCAAGAGTGGCATCAACCTCACCTATCAGGGAAGCGCTCGATATATCAATGCCAACACCGATCGCCAAGACTTATTAGAACCAGTGCGGGAAAACGATCGCATCTCACTAGGTCGTTTACAAGGCAGTGCTTTCCTCAGTACTGGGCTGTTGCTGTGGCAGGGAAAACCATTACCACCCACTGCCACTGAGGGATTACGATACACGGCTAACCCTGTAGTTCCTTACTTGCAAGCGATCGCTAACCTTACAGGCACTACCAGTTATTACACCAATGGTGATAACCAAAGCACCCTAACTGGTACAATTGGCTTACAAGGGCAAATTGGTCATTTTTCTCGACCTTTTTTCGACTATACCGCCTTTAATATTAGTTACTCTCAAGGCTTAAACAACGGATTATCACCCTTTTTGTTTGATCGCTCCGTTGATAACAAAGTGTTGAGCGCTGGGATATCACAACAAATTTACGGCCCTTTTCGCTTAGGCTTTCAAACATCTGTTAACTTGGATACTGGTAAAGAAACTAGCACCGACTACATTGTGGAATATAGCCGTCGCACCTATGGCATTACCTTGCGTTACAATCCGGTGTTGGAGTTAGGGGGTATCAGCTTCCGAATTAGTGATTTTAACTGGGGTGGCGGCACTGATCCATTTACTGAAGTTAAGCCAGTGGTAGGCGGCGTAGAACAGGATTATTAGTCAAGGTAGCCCTGGAGGATGCGATGGCTAAACTACAAGATTTTATGGCTCTCGTCCAGATGCGCGTGAGGTAAGGAAAGCGTTGGCAGTAAAGCTGGTTTATCAAGGTTACTTATAATCATTAGACATCTGGTGAAAATGAATGTAGAGACGTTGCAATGCAACGTCAAGACAAGGGTTTCAGGTAACGCATAATTAATTTCTGGAGATGTTTATTTAGTCCACTAAGCGTGGACTTTAAAACCAATTAAAAGATGTCCACCCCACAATAAATTCCTACAATTTTAACTTTTCACCGCGAATCGAATAATCTAACAACTCCATCGGGTGAATAACTGAAATCTTTTTACCTTGCAACTCCAAATGCTTCGTAATTTGCAAAGTACACCCCGGATTAGCAGAAGCAATTAACTCAGCACCAGTATTCAACAAATTCTGCACTTTTTGCCGACCCAATTCTTCAGAAACTTCCGGTTGCAGCATATTATAAACCCCAGCGCTGCCACAACATAAAGCCGCATCTATCGGTTCTCTCAACTTCACCCCTGGAATTTGCCGCAACACTTGACGCGGTTGGACGCTAATCTTTTGTCCATGCAATAAATGACAAGCATCTTGATAAACTAAATTCAAGGGTTTATCAGTTAGTGGTGAAAGTTTCGCTGTTAAGCCAACAGTTGCCAAAAACTCTTGAGCATCTTTAACCTTAGCCGCAAAATCCTTTGCTTTTTCCCGATATTCTAGGTCATCTTCTAAAATGTGACCGTATTCTTTCAAAGTATGACCACAACCAGCAGCATTGATAATCACAAAATCTACACCCGTGTTAGAAAAACTATCAATCATCTGCCTTGCTAAAGCTTTCGCCTGTTCTGTTTGTCCTTGGTGTTCGGGAAGCGCTGCACAACAACCTTGAGATTTGGGAATCACAACTTCACAACCATTCGCTGTTAAAACCCGCACTGTTGCTTCATTCACTGGCGAGAAAAACAGCCGTTGCACGCAACCCAAAATCATCCCGACTCGGTAGCGCTTTTCACCTTGGGCGCGAATAATAGTAGGCAAATTATCCTGAAAAGATTTGAGAGTAATTTCTGGGAGAATAGATTCCATTGCTGCCAAGCGGGGCGATATTTTATTCAGTAAACCCGTAGCGCGAAAGAATTTTGCAAACCCCAACTTTTGATAAACCAACAACGGAACTAATAAAACCCGTAAAACATTAGGATAAGGAAATAAAGAAAATATCAGTTGACGAAAAAATTGATCTGGTAAACTGCGGGGATAATTTCGTTCAACTTGGTGACGAGTTGCAGAAATTAACTTGTCATACTGCACACCAGAAGGGCAAGTACTCACACAAGCAAGACAGCCCAAACAAGAATCAAAATGTTCTACAGTTGCCGTATTTAGAGCAATCTCGCCCTCATTAATTGCATCCATTAAATAGATGCGTCCTCTAGGAGAATCCATCTCCTTACCAAGCACTCGATAACTCGGACAAGTCGAAAGACAAAATCCACAATGGACACAACTATCAATCAACTTTGGGTCAGGCGGATGGCTTTGATCAAACCCCTTCAAATTTTTTAAACTAGCCGTATTATTAACAGAATTTTCGGAAACTTGCATATTTCTCCCTTTCCCCTCTCTATCTCAGCGTTCTCTGTGTCTCTGCGGTTATTTAAAATTAAATCCCACCCACAAACCGCCCAGGACTTAAAATATTCTTACTATCAAACTGTTCCTTAATACGGCGCATCAACGGCAAAGCGTTGCCAGTATAACCCCAAACATCTATTTGTTCTTTAATCGGCACTGGTGCTGACAGAATTGTTAAAAAACCACTACTCGCTTGAGTGCGATCGCCTCTGGCGGAGCGTAGCTCATCGCGCACTATCAAAACTTGATTTTTACTCTCTAATTGTAACAAACCCAAACCACTACTAATATGAATTAAACCTAACTCCACCTGAGTCAAAATCTCCACGGCAGCAGTAGGTAACACTCCTATTTTGCAAGTAATTACAGATTCTGTGACAGTAGTATGTATTCGTTCTTGCAATCTCTGCCATAGATTAGCTTCATCATCATCGGCAAAAATTGCCCCATTTAAACCTAACTTTTGCCCTACTTCCAAAACTCGGTTTGACTGTTCTTTAACACTCTCACTAATACTTTGAAAACGGGCAATTAATCCCAGTCCTTGACCCAAACCTAAGCTGGACACCAATTGAGTTGATAGCAAATCAGCCTGAACTGGTGTTAACGCCGAACCCCGAAGGATATCAGCTGCTTGAGATATAGCCTCAGCACTACCCGTTAGTACCACCGTCCCCGATGCCTCTGGTAGCGGATACACGCGGAAAGTTAGTTGACTAATAAAGCCTAATGTGCCATAAGACCCAGTAAACAACTTCATCAAGTCATAT
Source organism: Nostoc sp. CHAB 5834 (assembly GCA_020829485.1). Next base: position 17,375 of record JAIVFU010000028.1, read on the forward strand.
CCAGCGACATTTTTAACTACTCTTCCCCCAGCTTTGGCGATTTGGCCATCAGCACGGACAAAGGTAATACCTAGTAGCTGGTCGCGCACACTACCATAACGTTGCCGCAGAGAACCTGTATCACCTGTGGCAACAATACCACCAATGGTTGCAAACTCTGGTGCTGTGGGGTCAATAGCAAGAAATTGCCGCGATTTTGCCAAAAGTGCTTGCAAATCAGAGAACTTCATCCCAGCTTCTACGGTGACAGTCAAATCACCAACAGCGTGTTCAATGAGTTGGTTCATGCGTTCTGTACTAACTACAATATCAACGCCCTTAACTAAATTACCCCAGCTAAGTTTACTGCCACTACCACAGGGTAGAACATGCCAGTTATTAGTGTGAGCTGTAGCGATGACTGCGGCTAACTGTTGTTGAGTGCGGGGATAGACGATACAACTGGGAGAATTTCCAGAAGCCATAGCCTGTTGGATACGTTTTTGCTGACTTAATTCGATATTTTCCCAAAGACAAACAGCATTTTCTTCGCCGACGATAGATGCAAAATCAGAAGCGCAGACGGCTTGCGGCTTGTCGTTAGACATCGCTTTCATTTAGTTTATTTTTTTACGCCCTATATTTAAAATACTTGCTAACCTGACCAAAAAAGCACATTGCCATTAATATACGGTGACTTTATTTGGTTATTTCTTAGCTAATTTTAATCAGTTTATCAGGGTGAATTCAGAGCGATCGCTGATTATAGTGATTAATGTAGGGAATTCCGTACTGGAGTTGATTGTCCAGTTAACCTCAAAATAGAAAATAATAGATATATGGACAAACGGTATTTTTTACAGGCTAGTGCAGTAATAGTCGGCACAGCCTTGTTATCAAGGTATATCAATTGGGGGTCAGAAGCGATGACAACTTCTAATAGTGGATTTGAAATTACCAAACCTGAACAAGAGTGGCGCACCATTTTAACGCCAGAACAGTTTAATGTATTGCGTAAACACGGCACTGAACGCCCTCACACCAGCCCATTGGATAAGGAATACGACAATGGTACTTATTATTGTGCTGCGTGTGAACTGCCACTGTTTACCTCTGATACCAAATTTAACAGTGGTACTGGCTGGCCTAGCTTCTTTAACCCGATTGAAGGTGCGATCGCTACTACTGTAGATCGGTCGTTGTTTATGACCAGAACTGAAGTGCATTGTAGTCGCTGTGGTGGTCATCTGGGTCATGTTTTTGATGACGGCCCTGCACCCACAGGCAAGCGCTATTGCATGAATGGGGTTTCGTTGAAGTTTACTCCTGCTTAATTTAGTTGCAATCGCACGTACTAACCTAAATTATGAAATTTTGAGGCTTGACCAAGGGTGAATAGATTGTTGACAATAACTTCTCCTACCCAATCCTACCGGACGAAGTATTGTCAATTAAAAAAATACAACTCTTGGTCTTCGCTAAAGCTATTTACTTAAATATTTCTATTTATTTGAGTCGTTTTTCTCCTTTTTGTCTTTGGGATCTTTTTTAGGTTTTTTAACCTCTTTATTACTTTTTCTTTCCTTCGACATTAGCGTTCTCCAATTAGATTACTTAGTAAAAGCTTCTACATTCTGCCGTCAGTAAATCAGGAGATGACTTACCTGATATTTTTTAAGGCAAAAAAGAAAGTATCAAACATAAATGCCAACTAACTACCATGATACGGTGTTGTTTGATTATCGGGGTCAATCCAAAATTTAAAATCCAAAATATAAAATTCTTTGACTATTGTTCCAATAATTTTATCCGTTGCCACCAAAGATTTAGCGGATAATAGACCACCGGTGCCCACAGACTACTAAGAATGGCAGAGGCTAAGGCGACACGCTGGTAATATGTCCAAATATCTGTTACCTTGCGCTCATTCCCCATCAAAGTTAATTGCAACCCAAAAATAGTTTCTGCCAAAACTGCCATCACAAAGACAATTACAGCAATCGAAATAAAATCTTCTTCGATAAAACGCTGTTTCTGGAGCAGAGCAGTTAAAATTCCCACTATACCTAAACTAAGAGCATGAGTAGGGTTAGGTGATGTCATCGAATCTTGAAGTAGCCCCAGAACTATACCTGCCAATGCTCCGGCAAACACCGGGCGCTTCACACTCCAAGCTACCACCCAAATTAATAGCCAGTTAGGGGCAATTCCCAATAATTCCATACCCGGTAAGCGGGTTGGCAATAATAGTAAACATAACAATACAGAAGTAGCCGTCACTATCCAACCCAACAACTGACGGACACCGGGATGCCAACGAGAAAGTGGCTGGATTCGGAATTTCGATTTTCGCTGTGACGATTTTGGCGAGTTCTGCCTGCTACCACCAAATGCAGGAATCTTCATTTTTATATAGATTTTTTTGAAGAATTTACTTAGACTTTTGCGGCACTTGATTTGCTGACTCTTGGTTTTCTGGCTTTGGATAAACAGCTACCCAATCGAGAGAGCGGATTGGCGGAAAAAGCTCAATTTTCGCTACTGATGCGGGAAGTTTCTTTAAATCCAGCGACTTGATTCGTCCTACTGCCAAACCAGATGTAAATTTCTGACTATAAGTAGAAGTAGAAACTAAATCTCCTACCTTGACATTTGGGACTTTTTCATAAAACTCCAGCACTGCTTCTGCTGAAGAATCCCCTCGCAAAACGCCTTTAGCTGCCGTGCGGCTAACCGATACACCCACTTGACTCTTGAGATCACTGATTAACAATACGCGGCTAGTATTGGGAGTTACACTCTCCACCAAACCCACCAATCCACCTTCTGCCTTGACTATGAAGCCTTCCTGAATCCCTGCATTCGTACCGCGATTTAGGGTAACTTGTTGCCACCACTGATCAGCACTACGTCCTACTACCCGCGCTGGAATTGGCCGTGATGCCAATGGCTCTTTTTCCACATAGCCCAATAAATCTTGTAGCTTTGTCTTTTGACTTTCCAAATCTACTATACGGGTTTGCAATTCTAATATCCGAGCATCTCTGAGACGTTCTTCTGGAGTTGGCCCTGAGTGCAACATCTCTAACGGACGGGTAATTGCCTGGTATGTCTCAAGCACCAATTCACCTTGAGTTTGTCGCAATATCCAAGCACTACCAACTACTAGGGCTATCAACCCGATTTGTAACCCTTTATGATCCCACCAACGCCGTATTGTAACCATATATACTCGTATGTACTTATATAAATTAAGTTCTACTTGGATTCTATTTATATAAAACCCAAATAGAACTCAAATAGAACTCAAGTCTGATATTTTTTTGCTACATATTGCGAGAGCTTTCAGTGACAACTCGTTCTAACTGTTTAAAGTTTTCTAACACACGACCTGTTCCCAGCACAACACAGCAGAGAGGATCGGCGGCGATGTGGGTAACAATCCCCGTTTCATGGCTAATTAAGGTATCTATGCCTTTGAGCAAAGCACCACCACCAGCTAACATAATACCTCTGTCAATAATGTCTGCTGCCAGTTCTGGAGGTGTACGTTCTAGTGTCCGCTTCACAGCTTCTATAATTACTGATAGCGGTTCCAACATACTTTCACGGATTTCTGCGCCTTTAATTGTTACAGTTCGCGGAAGCCCAGAAAGCAGGTGTAAACCTCGGACTTCCATAATGGCCTCATTATCATCATTAGTAGGATAGGCAGAACCAATCCGAATCTTGATGTCCTCGGCAGTCCGTTCACCAATAACTAAGTTATGAACTTTCTTAATATACTGAATGATCGATTCAGTCAGTTCATCCCCAGCAATGCGTACTGATTCGCTGATCACTGTACCCTGAAGACTCAGCACTGCGACTTCTGTTGTGCCACCACCAATATCGATGATCATGTTGCCAGTGGGTTCAGCAACAGGTAGTCCTGCACCAATGGCAGCAGCTACAGGTTCATCGATTAAATAAACTTTTCTTGCTCCTGCTTGATGAGCTGCATCCATTACAGCTCGCCTTTCTACCCCAGTGACACCACTGGGAATACCAATGACAATCCGGGGTAAAATTAAAGATTTGCCTTCATTTACACGCTGAATAAAGCTTTTGAGCATTAGCTCGGCTATATCGAAATCAGCGATTACACCATCGCGCAAGGGGCGGAGGGCAATCACGTTTCCAGGTGTGCGGCCGAGCATTTTTTTGGCTTCTTCTCCTACTGCCAGTGCTACCTTTTCATTGACATCGATAGCAACTACAGAAGGCTCTTGCAGTACAATACCTTTACCAGATACATAAACCAGGGTATTAGCAGTACCGAGGTCGATACCCATATCCCATGATGTGCGAAAGTTCCTAAAAATACCCACGCGTTTCTAAGCCCCCTATGTGCGATACTTCTTGACTACAACGGTAGAGTTGATTTGATTATGTTTATATCCTGAGTTCAGTAAACTAGACTATATTTTTATATGATTCCCAGGAATATTTACGATGTCTCAGGTATGTATGTTTTGATATTCTCTGGTTAAATTAGTATATACGTATAGTTTTATGTGTTTCTCCAAATAGTATGTATAATTTTTCAAATCAACTATATTGTTAACTGTTTAACACATTATTTTCAAGTGTTTCACAATTCGCTATGATGAAAGTCTAAATTATTAAGTACGCATGTACTAAAAGGTAACGCACATGAGTATCAATGTTGTCACCCTCATTGGTCGTGTAGGCGGCGATCCAGAGATTAAGTATTTTGAGTCTGGTAGTGTTAAGTGTAGATTGACACTAGCTGTTAATCGCCGTACTAAAGAAGGCGAACATACTGACTGGTTTAATTTGGAGCTATGGGGAAAAACGGCTGAGGTGGCAGGTAATTATGTACGTAAAGGCAGGCAAATTGCAGTCAAAGGTTCCTTGAAGTTTGACACATGGAGCGATCGCCAAACAGGAGCAAACCGATCCTCACCAGTTATCCAAGTAGATCAACTGGATTTATTAGGCTCTAAGCGCGATTCAGAAGGGGGCGGAGATATGTCTTCAGAACATTTTTAATTGGGCATTGATTATTAGTCCTTTGCCTTTACAAATAACAAAGCGCAAAGTCTGAGCGCCGGCTTCCGGCGATCAGAACTTTGTAAGAGAGGACTAATGACAAATGACTAATGACAAATAACTAATAACTAATTTGCAATGTCACCGATGCTTCTACTTGCTGTTCACCACCAACGACAGGGGTGGAAGCATCAGCATTAGCTAACTTTGAAGCCTCAGCCCGTAAGAACATCGGTGGTGGAGGCGCACTGGCATTATTAACTTGAATGCTCACCACTTCTTTGGATTTGAAACCCAAGGCACTGAAAACAGCATCAGCTTGCTGCTGGGCATCTTGGGTAGCTTCTTTTAATGCTTGTTTTTGAGCCGCCGCGATCGCTTCATCATTAGCAACAAAACTAATACCGTTAATTTGTGTCGCACCCGCTTTCACTGCATTATCCAATAATGTACCAGCTTTCTCGGTAGGAATGCGAAAACTTACTGTGTTATTGGCAGCATAGCCCGTAATCCTCTGCACATTATTGGTGTAACTGTAAACTGGATTAAGCTGGATACCAGTAGTTTGTAATTTTTCGACATTTTGGCTCTTGAGGAACGCAACTACAGCCGATGACCTCCGGGCGGCTTCTTGCTGTACCTCCTGGGCTGTTTTCCCCTGAATCTCCACTCCTAAACTGACCTGCGCCAGGGTTGTAGGAATTGTTTCTACTCCGCGACCACTAACACTAAGAGTTCGCCATAATTTCTCTTTTTCTTGTGCCAATGTAGGCAGTGTAAAAGCTACACATAATAGTATTGCTAAAGGCAGTATTTTCCACAAGTTTCCATTGGGAAACTGAGAACCGGATAAAGCGGCTCTAGTCATAAAATTTGCACTCCTCAAAGTATCCACAGATGTTTCTGATAAACGTATCTAGCAATCTTCTGGTGGCTGTTGAGAGTCAACAGTCATCACAAGTTTTTCACAACTTAGGTGCGATCGCTAGATACGATTTGTATGTTCTTACTTTGACACTGCCATAGTCAAAAGCAGAAATGGTTACATTTTTGGAAACTAAAAAAATTACACTACTACTTTCTTAAGCTTGTTTTGAGGGTTTGTAGTAAGCACTTTAGTGCTTACAAATAAGGACTGAAGTCCTTACTACGAACTGGGGACAAATTAATTTATTTAATCTGTCAATCGCATTTCCATAGGATGTTTTTCAGAAACGCGTCAAAATCAAAGAGAAGGATTTTCAGAGAACCCATGCATTTGTTAGATCCAATCAACTTCTCTTTTCCTCTGCTGGCTAGCGCAACACAAGCCGCAGACAGTTCAATGGTAGTAGCAGCAGTGTTACTAAGCTTAGTAATCGTTTATCTCGCCAGCAAAGTTGGTGGAGAGTTATCAAACCAAGTGGGTTTGCCGCCCGTCTTAGGCGAACTTGTAGGTGGTGTGGTAGTTGGCATCTCTGTTTTCCACCTTTTGGTGTTTCCAGAAGGTGGTACAGACAGTTCTAACTCTTTGATCATGTCCTTCCTTCAAATCACTGCTGGTTTAACGCCTGAAGCCACTCCAGCCGTGTTTGCAGCGCAGTCTGAGGTCATTTCGGTTTTGGCAGAATTGGGTGTGATCATCCTACTGTTTGAAATTGGCTTGGAGTCGAACTTAAAAGACTTAATGGCAGTTGGTATCCAAGCTACCGTCGTCGCAATAGTGGGGGTAGTAGTACCCTTTGCTGCTGGTACTGTGGGACTGATGACTTTGTTTGGAATTGCTGCTGTACCGGCAATTTTTGCCGGGGCGGCTTTGACTGCCACTAGTATTGGTATTACTTCCAAAGTGCTGTCAGAATTGGGGCGGCTCAATTCTAAAGAAGGGCAGATTATTTTGGGTGCTGCCGTAATTGACGACGTTTTGGGAATCATCGTTTTAGCAGTAGTTGCCAGCCTAGCTAAAGATGGGGTAGTTGATGTCAGCAAAGTTATTTATTTGATTATCAGCGCCACTGGTTTTATTTTGGGAGCAATCCTACTAGGGAATATTTTCAATAAGTCCTTTGTGGCGATCGCTGATAAACTCAAAACACGCGGTGGACTGGTAATACCAGCATTCATTTTCGCTTTTGCTATGGCGTACCTTGCCGCCGTCATCCACTTAGAAGCAATTTTAGGAGCTTTTGCGGCGGGTTTAGTTCTAGAAGAGACAGATAAGCGCAAAGAACTGCAAAGGCAAGTCTGTCCCATTGCCGATATGTTAGTGCCAATTTTCTTTGTGACTGTTGGCGCAAAAACCGATTTGGGAGTTTTAAACCCAGCAATTCCCGATAATCGGGAAGGTTTAATTATGGCAACTTTCCTGATCATAGTAGCCATTCTCGGTAAAGTAATCACAGGCTTAAGCGTGTTTGGTCAACCGGAAATCAACCGTTTAGCGATCGGTGTGGGGATGATTCCCAGAGGGGAAGTTGGATTAGTGTTTGCTGGTGTCGGCGCAGCCAGTGGCGCTCTCTCGAAACCATTAGGGGCAGCAATCATCATGATGGTTATTTTGACAACCTTTTTAGCCCCTCCTTTGTTACGATTTGTATTTCCAGACCCAAAAACTGGGGATTCAGGCTCAGATCAACTGATTTTAGATGGTTCCTCTGGAACCTCGTTGGTAATTGAATCATCTCAGTCAACAGTGCCAGCATCAAACGACAGTGGCAATTTGGAAGTAACCCCAGAATCTAGCGATCGCTAATCAAAGTCTTGGGTAAATTCTTACTGAGTTCTGAGTAATTTTCGCTCAGAACTCAGGACTCTGAATTCAGTACTATCACCGTGCTTTGAAGATTTTGCGATTATTCAATGGAAACTTCTCTTTCTAAATTTCCGTCCCGTGTGATTGTAAAATAATCGTCTGTTTATAATTTCTACCAACATTCAGAATGTTATAGGACTCATATTTGATTTTTGAACAAAACTCAGCTTTATTCCTTCTTCCCAATAAAGAGTCCCTTACCTCTACGAGTGATTCAGAAATCAAATCGGATTGCTATATTTATTTTCAATCTCCCTTGGCTTGTGAACCTTTATTTGAATATTTCCAAGTAATTGGGGAGCAATACCGATAAATTTTGCTAGATCATCTGACTGGAATGGGAACTATCTATTTAGTACATTGATGGCGAAAAACAAAAAACAGTTATCAGTGAACGGTTATCAGTTATTAGTTTTCTAGCTTCCTTGGGAGTCAAAGTTCCTACCTCTAAAGGTGGAAAACTTCACATGGGCATTTAATCCTAATGTGAAACCTGATAACTGATTTAAGCACGTCTTTATACCAGCTTAAAAAATAAAAAAAGGCATCAGAGGTTAAGTTTAGGTGGTGACGGTGTGATGATTTACCAATAAGTTGAGATATTGACGGCTCCCATGAACGTGAATTAGGAGAAAGGACTGTGAAATTACACTGGTTACTACCCAGCACTATTGGAACTATCTTCATGGTATCGTCGCCGGCCATGGCCGCGAGACTTGAATCTTGGCGCTTTGATGCCAATCAAAATAGGTTGGAAATTAATACTGTGGGAGCAGTTCAGCCCCAAGCACAACTAATTTTCAACCCGACTCGGCTGGTAATTGATTTGCCAGGAACTACATTTGGGCGTCCGCAGCTAACCCAACAGGTGGGCGGTGGAATTCGCTCGATCCGGGTTGGGCAGTTTGATACAGAAACAACCCGTATAGTTGTCGAACTGACTCCTGGCTATACTTTAGACCCCAAAGGAGTGAAATTTGTTGGTACAACTGGCGATCGCTGGACAGTGCAATTACCTAGACCAGAAGTGGATAGAGTAGCTTTATCTCCCAGAAGTGCCTACACTGTTGTTACCCCAGACTCTGAACCTCAACCTAGTATTTCAAGGGTTGCCACTACTACACGAGGGGCGACTCAAATTGAGAACTTACAAGTAACAGGCGATGGGTTGTTCATTCGCACCAGTGGTGGTAATCCTCCGATTCGGGTAATTCGGAGCCGCGATCGCGCTACCATCTTCATGGACATCTCTAACGCATCTTTATCACCACGTCTGACGCAACAGAATAATATCCCCGTTGACAAACATGGTGTTAGCCGTGTTGAATTCACCCAGCTACAAACCCAACCTCCTGGCGTTCGCCTGACTTTACGTGTAGACAAAAATAGCCCCGACTGGGGAGCAAGTAATAGTAACGGTGCTGGATTAGTAGTTCTTCCAAGTCGCGTTGTCAGATTGTCTGGAAATAATAATTCTGACAATCAGTCACAACCACCCTCCTTTCCCAGCAGACCATCTGCTAACAACTCCCCAGCAACAATAGAGTCTGTACAACTGGTTGAGAATGGCACACAACTGCTAATTAGAGGCGACCAAACTTTATCTGCCACGGGAACCTGGGATAGATCCTCAGGTCTGTTCCGTGTCACAATTACCAATGCCAAGTTATCTCCCAGAGTCACAGGCCCTACTTTTGTTGCCAATAGCCCCATTCTCCGAGTCCGTTTGCAACCGCAAGAACCCAACACAGTCGTTGTTTTAGTTCAACCAGCAGCCGGAGTCCAACTTGGGCAACCTAGACAAATTGGTGACCAGCTTTTGGTACCAATACAAGGCTCTCGGCGAATTGTCGCCCTCCCCGGAAGACCCCCCTTTGCTTTACCTGGGCTACCACCGCCAAACCGGGGGCCATTCCCAGACCCAAACAATTCAAATCCCCAGCCGCTAATACAACCACAAGGCCGAGTTACCAATGGGCGAGTAGTAGTCCTCATTGACCCCGGACATGGCGGTAAAGACCCTGGAGCAGTAGGTCTTGGGGGATTACGCGAAAAGGATATTATTTTGTCTATTGGCAAAAGAATAGCTCAGGTTTTGCAGCAAAATGGCGTACAAGTAGTTATGACGCGAGATTCTGACTATTTCGTTACCCTTCCGGGACGGGTGCAATTAGCAGAGCGAGCGAATGCTGATGTCTTTGTTAGCATTCATGCTAATGCAGTTGGGCCAGGGCGTTCGGATGTCAGTGGCTTAGAAACGTATTATTACGGCAGTGGTTTGGGTCTAGCTCGCACTGTCCATAACAGTATTCTTCAAAATGTAAATGTCAGAGATAGGGGAGTGCGGCGAGCCAGATTTTTTGTCCTCAGAAAAAGTTCCATGCCTTCTATTCTCGTAGAAACAGGTTATTTGACTGGTCGAGATGATAACGCTAAACTCAGGAACTCAGCTTACCAAAATCAAATGGCAGATGCGATCGCTCGTGGCATCCTTCAGTATCTAAAGAGAAGATAAGTACTTTAGTCGAAATTATTGAGTAAATACATCTAATCTTTACCATTTTTATCCAAATTTAGTAGTAAAACAATTTCAGTATTCTTGCGGCGGGACAGAAGTAGCTTCTTTGTTATCGTCATCTGATGCTTTCCCAGTCAAATTTATATGGACTAATGGATAGCATGGCAAAATCAGAGGAGCGTGCTATATTTTACGCCATTAGCTGTGTCTTAATAACAGCGCAAAACTCAAGTGTGCGCGGTGACGGTGTGAGGATTTGCCAATATGTTGAGATGTTGACGGCTCCCATGAATGTGAATTAGGAGAAAGGACTGTGAAATTACACTGGTTACTATCCAGTACTATTGGAACTATCTTCATGCTGTCGTCGCCGGCAATGGCCGCGAGACTCCAATCTTGGCGTTTTGATACCAACCAAAATCGTCTGGAAATTAATACTTTGGGGGATGTTCAACCCCAAGCACAATTAATTTTTAACCCCACTCGTTTAGTAATTGATTTGCCAGGAACCACATTTGGGCGTCCGCAGTTAACCCAACAGGTGGGTGGTGGAATTCGTGCTATCCGTGTTGGGCAGTTTGACGAACAAACAACGCGCATAGTCGTTGAACTCACTCCTGGTTATACTCTTGACCCCAAAGGAGTACAATTTGTTGGCACAACTGGCGATCGCTGGATGGTACAATTACCTACACCAGTGGCTGAAAATGTCCCCTCAAATACTGGGGGGCAACAAGAACAAGCTATAGCAACACAGAGTTCACCGAGAACATCTCCACCACTGTTCCCCCCAAGAAATATTTACAACGTGGTGACAGCAAACCCTGTCAATCCGCCTAAAAACAGAATGCTTGCCGCCAGAGTTACTCAAATTGAGAACTTACAAGTCACAGGCGATGGTTTTTTCATCCGCACCAATGGTGGTAATCCTCAGATTCAGGTAAATCGTAGCAACGATCAGAGGGCAATTAACATTGATATTACTGGCGCTACTATATCACCAAATCTAGAGCAGCGCGATTTGCCGGTTAATCGGTATGGTGTCAGCCGCATTCAGTTCAGCCAACTACAAACAAGCCCATCTGTTGTTCGCATGACTTTACAGGTGGATGAAAATAGTCAAAATTGGCGAGCAACCACTAGCAGTATTGGTGGTTTTGTGGTTCTGCCTAGTCGTGGCGTTGCCCAGCTGCCTGGAGGTAATAGTCTACGCCCAATACCATCTACTAACACCTCACCTGCTACCATTGAGTCTGTGCAATTGGCTCGTAATGGTACACAACTGCTGATTAGAGGCGACCAAGCTTTATCTGCTACAGGAGGCTGGGATAGAACTTCTGGTCTGTTCCGCATCACCATCAACAATGCTCAGTTAGCCCCCAGAGTTACAGGCCCGACTTTTGATTCTAATAGTCCTATCCTGCGAGTCCGCCTGCAACCACAAGAATCCAATACTGTCGTCGTCTTGGTTCAACCAGCAGCCGGAGTACAAATTGGGGAACTCAATCAGGTTGGCGACCAGCTTTTGGCTTTAGAATTACAACGCTTTGGTAGCGTCACACCTCCTATTGCTTTACCTTCTCTGCCATCGCCAAATCTAAGTCAATTCCCAAACCCCACAGATAATCCCCGTCCTATCTCCCAGCCACAGCCGCGCCCCTCAGTCAAGAGAGGGAAATTACTAGTAGTAATTGACCCAGGACATGGTGGAAAAGACTCAGGTGCCCCAGGTCTAGGCGGACTTTTAGAAAAAGACGTAATCCTGCCTATTGGTAAAAGGGTAGCAGCCATTTTAGAGCAAAATGGTGTACAGGCGGTACTCACACGGGATGCTGACTTTTTCGTAGAACTTCAGGGACGGGTAGAAATTGCCGAGCGAGTTAATGCGACTGCCTTTGTCAGCATTCACGCGAATTCGGTTGATAATCGTCCTAATGTCAATGGGTTAGAAGTATATTATTATGATAGTGGTTATGCTTTAGCTGAAGTAGTTCGCAATTCCATTCTCCAAAACATCCCTACCATTAAAGACCGAGGAACCCGCAAAGCTAGATTCTACGTTCTCAGGAAAAGCTCTATGCCCTCGATTTTAGTGGAAACAGGCTATATGAGTGGTTACGAGGATAACCCTAGATTGGGAACACCAGAGTATCAAAATCAGATGGCAGAAGCGATCGCTCAAGGCATCCTAAAATACTTAAAGCGTTAATTGATATAGTACAAATTACTCATTAAAAGGTGGTATTTAGACTTTTTTGGCATCCAGAATTAAGTGGTCAAATTGTAGATTGTCTGCTAAATTCTGTATTTTAAATCCCAAAACCTAAATTTATATCTGCCTGTGTATTCATCTTCGATCTTTGAAGCGAATCTTGACAATTTTTCTGATCAAGAACCCCAACGTGCCCCAATTGGCATCTTTGACAGTGGAGTGGGTGGACTGACAGTACTGCGACAACTATATCGGCAACTCCCCAATGAATCAATCATTTACTTTGGGGATACAGCTAGACTTCCTTACGGAATTCGTTCCCAAGCAGAAATTTTACAATTCACGCGTGAGATTATTACCTGGCTACAACAGCAGCAGGTAAAAATGGTAATTATGGCTTGTAACACCAGTTCTGCCCTAGCGCTTGAAACTGTGCGTCAAGAATTCAACATACCCATTTTGGGAGTAATTTTACCAGGTGCAAAAGCTGCCGTGCAGCAAGGAAAGCGGATTGGTGTAATTGCCACTCCCGCTACGGCTAAAAGCAATGCTTATAAGCACGCCATACTCGAAATTGCTCCTGATGTTCAAGTCTGGCAAGTTGGATGTCCAGAGTTTGTGCCACTCATCGAGCAAAACCGCATTCATGACCCCTACACTGCTGAAGTAGCACGAGCCTACCTAGAGCCTTTATTAGAGCAGGAAATTGACACCTTAGTTCACGGTTGTACCCATTATCCCCACCTTACACCAGTATTGCGATCGCTCCTCCCCGCTCAAGTCCAACTGATTGACCCAGCTGTTCATGTCGTAGCAGCTTGTGCCCAAGAGTTAGACTTGCTAGGCTTAAAAAATACCCACCTCCCACTGCCAACTCGCTTCGCTGTTAGCGGTTGTCCGAAACAGTTTTCCCAGTCAGGAGTACAGTGGCTAGGCTATACCCCAATGGTTGAAGAGGTTTGCTTCACTGATAGCGCTATTTCCCAACTCCATTGAAGAAGGCAGGGGGCAGGGGGGAATTTTCCCCTCAGCAAGAGCAGCACCCCGCGCCGAGCCTCTTTTTAATGCCCAAGGACAAAGGACAAAGGACAAATGACTATTGACTATTAACTGCTTCAGTTACTTTTGGTCTTACTGATATCTCCTGCTTGTGTTTTCCTTCGGTAGATGAAGGGAAACTTGTCGGAACATTCTTTGTACCTGTTCGCTTTGCCAGTGCTAATAACAGGTAAACTGTGAACAAATATCCAGACGCTAAAATAAAAATCATCATAGGTACACTTCCGTAAATCATTGTTCTACTAGCACCTTTCTAAATAAATATAAAATTCCATAAAATTAGTAGAACCTCAGCCAAGCAAGTACTTTCTTGATGGCCGTAGTTTCATAATGGTAAAATTACCTATAAAGATAAAATTCTCTACAGATAAATAATTTCTTGTCTAATGCGGCTTCTTGCAGACCATAGATCCCACAGCACTTAGATTGCTAAAAGGCAATCTAAAACTATGATTCTTTGCGGTCTACTTGATCTGCTTTATTTTTGCTCACATTGCTGTGAAAGGAGCAATGCTTGCGCTCAACGTGCGCTGAAGACGTGTAGCGGCTTCCCATAGGGATATCGCATAGCTCCAAACCAGGAGTTTCGCGGATCGTAGGAAAAATAAAAGGAATTATTTCCTTAATTTTAAGCTACGACTAATTATTTTAGACCTACATCACCGAGCAAGTAAAATCAACTACAAGGTGACTTACTTTTGGGGTGTGAATATCTGAAAAATTTAAAATTCCTACATTTTAGCGTAACACAACGACCTTAAATTTTGAGCTTACTCGACTACTAAATTTCAAATTTTTTGAATAGCTACACTTCAATCCTGAAGAGATTTAGTCTGACTAGTTGGCGACTAATTTAAACCACATCCATTTTGTCAATAGGCAATTTTGCTTAAATTGTGCTTTTAACTGTGGCGGGAAACTTGTACCGGGAAACTACTGAATATAATTTTAGCTGATATTTATTCCCATCTACTTATAACTCATGTTTAAAGTTAGTTTAAAACCTGAGTTAGCATAAATTATGCATAATTACTTATTGACAAACACACCATTAACCTTAATTATCACCCATAGACTCATGAAAATGGGATTACCTGATGAAAACTTTGCGCTGGCACAGGGTTATCTTAAAATGAGTGTAGGATATGTAAACTTTCGTAACCTAAGTCAGAGTCCGCCCATCCATGACCCCAGCCACCTCCCTGTTTACCCCTGTGGAAGCAGACCTGCGACTACTAGCAGATAACCTAAAACAGCTAGTTGGAAATCGCCACCCCATTTTGTTTGCAGCAGCCGAACATTTATTCGGTGCTGGGGGAAAGCGTATCAGACCAGCAATTGTCCTGCTAATATCGCGGGCAACAATGTTAGAACAAGAAATTACACCGCGTCATCGCCGCCTAGCTGAGATTACAGAAATGATTCACACAGCTAGCTTGGTACATGACGATGTGGTAGATGAATCAGATGTGAGGCGAGGCGTTCCTACCGTTCATAGTTTGTTCGGTAATCGCATTGCCATATTAGCAGGAGATTTTCTTTTTGCCCAATCGTCCTGGTATTTAGCAAATTTGGACAATTTGGAGGTAGTGAAACTCCTCTCAGAAGTC
Source organism: Nostoc sp. CHAB 5834 (assembly GCA_020829485.1). The sequence continues at coordinate 32,599 of JAIVFU010000028.1, forward strand.
ATTATGGATTTAGCTACTGGGGAGATTCAGCAGGGACTAAATCGTTTTGATGGTGGTATCTCTATTGAAACTTACCTCCAGAAGAGTTATTACAAAACAGCTTCGTTAATCGCTAACAGTTCCAAAGCTGCTGGGTTACTTAGTGAAGTTTCACGAGAAACTGTTGAGCATTTATACAGCTACGGTCGTCATTTTGGTATAGCATTTCAAATTGTTGACGACATTCTAGATTTCACCAGTACAACGGATACTTTGGGTAAACCAGTGGGGTCGGATCTTAAAAGTGGTAATCTGACTGCACCCGTTTTATTTGCTTTAGCCCAAAAACCATCCTTGGAAGTGCTGATTGAGCGAGAGTTTGCTCAAGAAGGGGATTTGGAGCAAGCACTAGCACTAATTCAAGATAGTCAAGGCATACAGCAGGCGCGAGAGTTAGCTGCTCACCATGCTAAGTTAGCAATTGAACATCTTGCAGTTCTCCCACCCTCAGAATCCCACCAGGCATTGATTAACATAGCTGAGTACACACTGAGCCGCCTTTTTTAAATCATTTACCAGTTAACAGGTACTTTAGGGGACTTTAGACCCCAAGCAAAACCTTCCACCTGTTCTTAGGTGGGGAAATTTTGCTTAATAGTCAGCTAAATTTTGAAAAATGTTCACTGATAACTGTTTGTTAACCAATTTTAGATTAGACGGAAAATTAAGCCGATCGCTTGCTTCTTTAAAGAACTTGAAGGTTAGTAACTGGCATTAATTTATTTTGATCAAAAACTTTTTCAAACAAATTTGAGATTTAAAATTTTGGATGTGGGATTGTATCTAAAAAATCCCACATCCAAGTTTTTTCTATGCAATATCAGGGGGTATCTGTTTAGGCGATCGCTGCTGTCGTAGCTGTTGCTGTATGAGTTTCTCTAGTTCAGTTCGCCGAACTTCGACGGTATGAGTGGTCTTACCCGGCGTTTCCAAAAAAACGATACTATCTACGGGTTCTAATGCCACCAATTGGAACAAAATATGGGTGACAGGAGTAATTTTAGCTAGCATTTGAGGGTCAAGCCCAGCAGGGGAAATTAGAGAGACATCTTGTATGGTAGGGAAAGCGTAAAGAACGCGCTTTTCCAATCCTGGATTAGTAAGATTGCTCAATGTAGTTAAAACCCAGCTTGACTCCGAATTTTGGAGAATATAGTACTGGGAGTGACGTAATTTTTGAGCGATCGCTCTAAGAGCAGGAGCAATTGCTGCAATCAGATTTGGTGTTATACCATCGCGGGGTGCATTGTCAATCAGCAATTGAATTTGTGCTTCTAAATCCATAATGACTTGTATACGGCTCCTGGGTAATGGCAATAACATCTATCAAAGTGTGAACAATCCCATCCAAGTTGGGAATAATAAAATCAGCCACATTCTCAATGTAGGATTGGTCTGCGTTTAGCTTATACGTAAAATCAAAAAAGCCAATACCCACAGTCAGTCATACAGGTTGTATTTAAATACTTAGGGTCTTTTGAAAACTGAGACTATGAATTCAGCCGCAACCGCAACTATTCCATCTGCAAATATTCTGGGAGAAAATTCTAAAGGCGTGGAGGTGATCTTTCAACTCCTGTCCAGGGAGTTTCAACAATCAACCAAAGCTTCGGAACAGAATTGCCACGATGTAGCAAGACGTATTACCACCGAAGTCTATCGGATTTGCCATGAAAGCAAACGTATTCAAGCTTCTGGATCTGTAGAAAGCTCGGCGATGACCCTGGCTCGGCATCGGCTACAACAGTGTCTCAGGTACTATCAGTTGGGTTCAAATCGGGGCAGGGTAGAATTACACAGTACTCTGAGTGCAATTATTTATCGATACATTAATCCGCCTCAGAAGCAATTGAGTTATCAAGGGCGACTGACTATAATTGAAGATTTTTTACAGAGTTTTTATCTGGAAGCATTAAACGCTTTCCGCCGAGAAAATCAACTCGGTGCTACTTATCGCCCTCAGACGCTTCTAGAATTGTCCGAGTACATGGCATTTACCGAGCGCTACGGCAAACGACGCATTCCCTTACCAGGCCGTCAGCAGCAGTTAATTATTTTGCGGGCGCAAACTTTTTCTCAACAACAGCCCCCAGAAACCAGCGTAGATATAGAACAAGCCGCAGAAGGCAGCAATAATGAAGGCGATGGTTGTTGGGAAGAACCAGCAGTTTATCAATTACGCTCCACAATGGCAACGCAAGCCGAACCCGAACCTGAAGAAGATACCTTGCGTTCCGTTGTAGTTACAGAATTAATGAATTATCTCGAAGAACGGCAACAATCTGATTGTGCTGATTACTTTTCTCTCCGTCTCCAGGATCTCTCAGCGCAAGAAATTGAGTCAATTTTAGGTTTAACTCCTCGTCAGAGAGATTACTTACAACAGCGCTTCAAGTACCATTTGATTCGGTTTGCCTTGTTACATCGTTGGGAATTAGTTCACGAATGGCTGGAAGCTTCTTTACACACCAATTTGGGTTTAACTCCCCAGCAATGGCAAGTATATACAGCACAGCTGGACAATAAGCAACGATCTTTACTAGAGTTGAAGCAACAAGGACAAGCCGATGAAAAAATCGCAAAAACTTTAGGGCTGTCAATGGCACAACTTCAAAAACGATGGTTTAAGATTCTTGAGCAAGCTTGGGAAATTCGTAACTCATTAGTGTCCGGATCAGGTGCATCTACTCATGAATAGTGACTCAGAATCCTTACAATCTCAGTGTCTCGGTTGGTTATTGACAGATGATGTCAAAAATAACGACCAATCTGTAGAATGTGAGGTAAATGACGGGGTAAAAAACCTCCACAATGAAGCCACTGTTCCAAAAAGCAGTGAGCCAAAATTGGGAGGAACGCCCCAGACCTTTCAATTGGGAGAAATTCCTACTGTGCTAGATCGTTTCCAAGCTGTCCTTAAGAATCGCTTACAAATCCAAGCCCAAGAACACCCACCTTTATTTCCTTGGGAAACACAATTAATCGACTATCCCGATTTTGTTGATGAGCCGTCAATGACGCTCGTTCCTACCTGGGGGTGGATGGTACAACAGTCGAAACTGAACCTGCCGCATCCGTTACCGGAGAGAGTTTTTCAGCAATTGCTGGAAAAATGTCAGGCGATGGTGACATCTTCCGTGCCTCTGGGAGCAAAATTAGTTCAAGTGGTGGAAAACTTTTTTCCCAACGAGTCTCAAGCACTAAACGATATCGCGGGACTGGTGCTAAGAAGCACCTACCGTTCTGTAAGTACTCTGGAGAAAATTCCCAATATTCAGAGCGATTATTCAGATTTACAACCGCGTCAACAAATGGCTTTGTCGTTGCTGGCAGCTAAACAACTGCTGGAAAATCTGACTCTACCACTTTCAGCAGCTAGTCCAGTGGTAGAAAGACAATGGTTAACCACTGTCGGTAATTTGAACATCAGAGTAGAGTATCAGTCTGTAGGTAAGCTTACGAAGTTACTTGTTCAGGCTGAGTTACCCGTTAAAGGAACTTTGACACTTCGCACAAGTGGTACTTTAGCAATGGCAACATCTTCAACTCCAGGATACTTAAGTGTAGAGTTAGGTTGCGAGCAACTTAACCCAACTTATACTCTGGAAGTTGAGTTTCCAGAAATAGACGAACAGCCGCTTTTGTTTGTCATTAATCTCACTGTGTAACCTTAATTGCCACCGCTAGTACGTAATGGGGAATATCTTAAGGTAACTATTGCCTAGTTGTTGCCTTGGGGCTTTTTCTGTCTCTAGATACTATTAGCAACAGGGTGCTTACTTATACTTAAAGTGTGGTTACAGTTAACCAGTGGGTGTAAACTCACCCTCCACCCCATAAGTGATTTTTTATGGGTACTCGTCAGTCTACTGGGTTACTAGCAAAGCCTGGGGAACGAGTTACTTTGTGTTATGCTGATTTCGCCTTCATTTTACCAAGCCACCAATTTTTCACAACGAATTTATTCGGTTGTGTTACTTTTTTATACAAAATTATGTTAACGCTTGGCGTTACAGTTCGCAGTAACCTTATATCATGTTGGCTTGATTAGTTATTAAACTCCAAGAACCCCAACCCCCTCTCCGCAAGCCTATCCATTACCCACATCTTTCTTAATAAACAGACAAAATACTTAAAATTAGACCGAAACGGTCAAGCAATTGCAGCAATTCGCTACGCTTACGGCACAGAAGCACCTACTCTTTATTGGTCTTGTGATGCACTCAAGGAGCCAGACCAAATTATTGTTGCCTCTGAGCGTTTATCTGACCAAAATTGGACTGCTTTTCCTGAGCAAAGTATGCTATCTTTTCAAGCTCAGTCATTACAGCCAACAATTAGCCTGTTGGAGAAATTTGCTTAATTGGGGTTAAATAAACATTGCAACGGGTTACTGTTATAAAATAACTCTTACCATTATTGGTAAGAGTTATTAAACCCAATAAAGCCCTGAGAATGTTGGGTTTCGTTCCTCAACCCAACCTACATTAGAGTTATTTTTTAGGCTTAACCAAACAGTATTGGATAGTATCTTGGGATAAGGGAAAAAAGTTAATTACTAATCAGGCATTACTGAATTGAAGTATGAATCTGGATGTAGAGACGTAGCTTTTCTTCGTCTCTACAAGGATTTTGGTATTATGCAAAATCATTTTCATACATGGAATCAGCAACGCCACTAATCACTTATTTTCTTTGGATGCTCAAGTTGAATTAGCAACCAAGCTCCTCCAGAGGATATCAATAACAACGGTGTCAACCAATCACCCCAACGCACATATAAAGTCTGCGTTTGTCGCCGATAAATTGTTTCAGCATGAGTTTCGTAAGTATTATATCCAGATATCCACAAGGTTCTGCCGTGAGGATCTATAAAGCCTGAATATCCGGTATTAGTTGCCCGTGCTGACCATCTATCAGTTTCAATTGCCCGCATGATATCCTGTGCATGATGCTGGAATGGCATCGATGCAGTGTAATGGGCATCGTTAGAAGAACTGACAATAAATTGCCCACCCGCAGCAGCTTGACGGCGAAATTGCTCAGGAAAAGCAGATTCATAACATATACTAGCGATCGCCCGACCAAAAGGAGTATCAAATATTTGATTTGCCGAACCCGGAACTTGGTGTGCCTCCAAAGGCGACAAGCGTTGAACTATCCCGCCTAAAATTCCTTCAAAGGGAATATATTCTCCCAAGGGTACTAGTTTGGACTTATCGTAGCGGCTGACGATTTCACCCTTACTATTGAAAGTAAACAAACTAATTGTATAACTGTCTCCCCGTTCTCCAAAAGCCCCAATCCAAGCAACTACGCCTTTCTCCTTCACGGCTGCAACTAAAGCAGTTTCCATCAAATTACGCTGGAAAATAGGTAAGGCTCCTTCTGGGGTGAGGACTGCATCTACACCTTGGTCTGCTAAAGTTATATACCCACTGGTGTAATTTTCTTGGGCGCGACGAAACCCTTCGGAACTTCGTAAAAGTCGATTTGGAATATTACCCTGAACAATCCCCACTTTCAAGGCTGCTTCTGGTAATTGGGCGATGGGACGGCTATATAAGATAAAACCGATGAGGTGTAAGGCAATTAATAATCCTGTGGCGATAACCCAGTATTTATTAACGAACCACAGAGGCACAGAGGACACGGAGGTTCTCTCTGCGCCCTCTGCGTCTCTGCGGTTCGTCCATCCTTCAGCAATCAAGCCATTCACAGCAACTATTCCTGCTGTCACAGTATTAGGCCCAGAGAGTTGCCCCAAATGTAAAATTACGAGATTGTGCGGACTTTGGGTGTAAGCAAGGGAACTCCACCACAAAGGCCCCGCACTCCATAGACTCTCTAAGCCGCACCAGACTGCTGTACCAATAAGTATACGTAGCCAGGGTTTTTGCCCGTTCAGGCGAACCATTACAGCCGCCCAAATAGCAACAAATACTCCCCCCAAGAGGCTGATAAATCCCCAACAAAAAAGGGTGATTGCCAAACTTGGCAACCAAGGAACGCCCAACCATGTCATCGGATGAATTCCGGTAATCCAAGATAGAGCGACACCGTGATAACCGATACCCCAGAAGAGAGCAGGGGGGGCAGGGGGAGATGAGGGAGCAGGGGGGGATGGGTTTTTGCGTTTGGCTGAGGTGAGAAGTATTACCCAGAGGGGGACTAGGGCAATCCAAGCCAGAAACCATGCACCTACAGGGGCCACGGTTAGCCCCATTAAAATGCCGCTAGCTAAGGCAATTAAGCAAGGGATTGACATCCTCCCCACCCTACTTGCGTTTTGGGTGGGGATTCCAAAGATCGCTCTTTGGGTTTCCTCTTTCCACGAGTTGATTTGCTTGAAGGAGTTTCCTCACCCAAGTATTGATCAGTCTCTCCAGAGGCGTTAGTTCCGACGTGACCCGCCGTACTTAATGCTTTTTCTAATATGTTCCGCGCAGCGTTCCAATCTCTGTCTTGAGTATGTCCACAATGAGGACAAATATGAGTTCTAGTGCTAAGAGTCTTTTTGACAACTTCACCACAGTTAGAGCAATTCTGACTGGTGTAGTGGGGCGGAACTGCAACAGTTACCACGCCAAACACCTTACCAAAATACTCAACCCACTCACGAAACAGCGACCAGGAAGCGTCACTAATCGATTTAGCCAAGCGGTGATTTTTCACCCTAACGGGTTCGCCAGTCGCTTCAAATCGGGAAACCCGCCCAACGCGCTGGCTCACCATATTTCGCACCATCAAATCTTCATACGCCACAAGGTCGTTAGACCTCACCACGCACCTTGCCGTCTTAACAGCAAAGTCTTTACGTTGGCGACTTACTTTGAGATGCTTACGTGCAAGTTTATTTCTAAACTTAATTCTGTTTTTAGAACCCTTTTTAGTCTTAGACATCCGACGTTGCAAACGTCTCAAAGACTTCTCACTTTTACGAAGATGCCGAGGATTTGCAACTGTTTCCCCGTTACTATCTGTATAGAAGTGGTTCAATCCCACATCAATACCAATAGTTTTACCCGTTGGCTCTCGCCTTTCTACTCGCTCTTGGTCAATGCAAAATTGGCAATAATAGCCATCTGCACGACGGACAACCCGCACTCTTTTAAACTGTTTAAGTTGGTAGAAATGCAGGTCACGGGTTCCCCAGAGCTTGAAAGTTCCTGCTTTAAATCCATCAGAGAAAGTGATGTACCGACGGTCGTCAGAAAGTCGCCACCCACAAGTTTTGTACTCGACAGAACCGTGTGTTCGTTCTTTCTTAAACTTTGGAAATCCCTTTTTCCCTGGTTTGTTTTTCTTGCAGTTATCAAAGAATCGAGCAATTGCAGACCACGCTCTTTCAGCACTAGCCTGTCTTGCCATCGAATTAAGCTTAGACACCCAAGGAAACTCGGTGTTAGCAGCAAGCACAGCACAGAATTTACTCAGGTCGTATCGCCCAATACCCTTGTTATCCATCCAATATCTAAGGCTTGCATTGCGAACAAAACGAGCAGTTCTAATCGCTTCATCAAGCGCTTGATACTGCTCGTTTTCTCCCTCAAGTTTGGCCTCAAATACCAGCATGTTTACGTTATGTACACCAACGTAAATCATAACATAGAAATTGCGTAGATATCCACTGTTCTCTCACTTGTTTTGCTTTCAGTAAAACAAGTGAGAGAACGTGGAGATTTTAACCCACCTTTCATCCCCTCCCTACTCTGCCCGTGGTAGGGGATGAAAGGTGGCTCATGGTAAAGAGATAAATCTCTCTCCCTGCCTCCCCTGCTCCCCCTGCTTTTTACTCTGCTTCTTCTGCATCGGCAGCATCAGGTGGAACTATTGCCACTCCGGTAATGGCATCATCTTCGTCTAAACGCTGCACTCTGACTCCAGTTGCCGATCGCGATTGGATAGAAATCGCATTTACCGCTTGACGGATGATAATACCGCGATTTGTCACCATCATGATTTCATCATCATCATTGTTGACAATGCGTAGGGTTGCCAACTTGTCTTTGGTTTTGCGGTTTTTGAACTTGGTTGCCATTAAACCCTGACCAGCACGGTTTTGCAGGCGGAACTGGGCAACTGGTACGCGCTTACCATATCCTCCCATTGTAATTACCAACACCCAAGGGCCAACAATGCCACTGCTAGGCACTTCTGCGGACTCTTCATTAGTTTCGGTAATTTCGATATCTTCTGTTTCGATTGTTTCGATTGTTTCGATATCTTCAATTTCGGCTTCTGTAACTATATCCAAAGTTTCAAGAATTGCTGCGGGGAGGATATCCATACCCACGAGTTCATCTTTATTTTTGAGTTTCATGGCTTTTACCCCACGAGTCGCCCTACTTAAAGGACGGAGTTGTTCGTGGTTGCACCGGAAGTTAATTGCCATCCCGTTCCGAGAACCAATGATTACACTGTCCTCGACTCTGGCACGTCGCACCCAGCGCAGTTGGTCGCCTTCTTCTAAGGAAATGGCAATCAAACCATTGGCGCGAATGTGACTAAATGCTGCCAATTCGGTTTTTTTGATATTGCCGCCCTTGGTGAGCATGACCAGATATTCTTCACTGCTAAACTCGTCAACAGGTACAATCGAGGTGATTTTTTCCTCTTTGGGAATTGGTAGCATCTGGACAATTGGTGTCCCGCGGCTAGTACGCGAACTCGCTGGAATTTGATACGCTCTCAGGCAATAAACAACACCACGCTCACTAAAGAATAAAATACTGTCGTGATCGCAGCAAGTCAAAAAATGCTCAATGGTATCATCATCTTTCACCTTGGCTGCGGCTTTGCCTCTGGTAGCACGGCTTTGGGCTTCAAAGGTGTTAACTGGCATCCGTTTGATGTAGCCTTGCTCTGTAACCAGAATTATTGCTTTTTCATTGGCAATTAGGTCACGGTCATCTAATTCGCCTTCCCCTGGTAAAATCACCGTGCGGCGGGGTGTAGCAAAGTTAGTTTTTAGTTGCGCGACTTCGGTTTCAATAATTTCTAGCACTCTCTCCCGATGTGCTAAAATATCTTGCAAATCGGTAATTTTCGCTTGCAATTCCTCGTGTTCCAAACGAATTTTGTCTGCTTCTAAGGCAGTCAAGCGCCGCAATTGCATTTGCAAAATCGCATCTGCTTGTACTTCCGAGAGTCCGTAAGTTGTGATTAATTCGCCTTTGGCTGTGGGTGCATCGGGAGCATGGCGAATTAAGACAATAATTGGATCTAACTGGGATAGGGCAATTAATAATCCTTGCAGGAGATGGTCGCGTTCCTCGGCTTTCCGCAGTTCGTAACGGGTGCGTCTAGCAATGGATTCGATGCGGAAATCCAAGAAGACGGTTAAGAACTGCTTGAGGGTGAGTACTTGGGGTTCGCTATTCACCAACGCCAGCATATTTGCGCCGAAGTTGGCTTGCAGTGGCGTTTGTTTGTAGAGGTTATTTAGAACGACGCGGGGATAAGCATCACGCTTGAGTTCGATGACAACTCGCATCCCGTCGCGATCGCTTTCATCCCGGATATCTGCGATGCCCTCTAGCCGCTTCTCGTTCACCATTTCGGCTATTTTTTCAATCAGCGCCGCTTTATTGGTTTGATAGGGCAATTCGGTGATGATAATTGCTTCTCTATCTGGCCGTCCCCGTTGTTCAACGGTTTCAATGTTAGCGACACCACGCATGGTAATGGAACCACGCCCGGTGGTGTAAGCTTCTCGAATGGCAGATGTCCCCAAAATTTGCGCCCCAGTCGGAAAGTCTGGGCCGTGGACATACTGCATTAATTCGAGATCGGTGATTTCTGGATTGTGGATTACAGCCACTAAAGCATCAATCAATTCGCCCAAATTGTGCGGCGGAATGTTGGTTGCCATACCAACGGCAATCCCAGAGGAACCGTTGAGTAACAACTGGGGAATCCGTGCCGGTAGCACTGTCGGTTCTTGCTGGGAACCGTCGAAGTTATCGGCGAAATCTACGGTTTCATACTCGATGTCGTGGAGTAGACCAGCACTAGTTAAAGCTTGCAAGCGGCATTCTGTGTACCGCATGGCGGCTGGCGGATCGTTGTCTACCGAACCAAAGTTACCATGTCCGTTAACTAGGGGCGATCGCATGGAAAAATCCTGCGCCATCCGCACCAAGGCATCATATACTGCTGTGTCACCGTGGGGGTGATATTTACCCAACACTTCCCCCACAACACGAGCGCATTTCTTAAAGGGGCGATCGTGGAGCAGACCTAGCTCGTGCATTGCGTAGAGAATGCGACGATGCACAGGTTTTAGACCATCCCTGGCATCTGGCAACGCCCGACCCACTATCACGCTCATGGCGTATTCCAGATAAGACTGCGACATTTCGGTTCGCAAGTCTATCGGGATAATCCTCTCCTGTGAGGTTGTCATAACCTAAAAATCTCCAAAAATCGTAGATTTTAGCTTGTTTACTCAACAAAGCGCAAAATTATTCTAAATTGCTCTTGAATAACTGCCATAATTTGATACAATTCTAGCATATATTGCCTATTCTTTGCCTGGAAAGCTAACCCAAATATCTAGTAAAAAAACAGTATAATAATTTACACTTTATAAGCTCTACCTAATTAACAAGAGCAGTGAACTAAAAGGTTGCTTATTGCAAAATTACTTAATTAATTTGAAAGATGACGGGGTTAATTTAAGGCAACAATATAAATTGGCTTTATAGCTCTTACTTTTATAACCGTTATTTATTAGATTTGTCACTAAATAAGGTCTGAAAAATTAAACCCTAGTTGATCATTTCTACTTAGACAAAGAGCAGAAATGGATAAAGCCTTCCAAGATGTAATTAAACGAGCATTCGCAAAATTTTATCAGAATAAACAGGGCATTTTGACGTAAAGGAGAGAAAATTTTGGCAGCAGTCCGAGTCCGCCAGCATGTTAATCCACTTGGTAAAAAGTATCAAACACCAGCAAGTCCCCAAGATTTGGAAAAAATTTATGCAAAGCCAAATCAACCGCTACATTTAGATATTGGCTGCGCTAAAGGACTGTTTTTGCTGAATATGGCCAAAATAGAACCCAACTGGAATTTTCTTGGCTTAGAAATTCGGGAACCGCTAGTGGTGGAGGCGAATAAGTTACGTTCTGAGTTAGGTTTGACAAACCTGCACTACTTATTTTGCAATGTGAATAACTCACTGCGATCGCTATTATCTTGCCTCCCTCTGGGAAGTTTACAACGCGTTACAATTCAATTCCCCGATCCTTGGTTTAAAACCCGCCACGCTAAACGTCGTGTAGTGCAACCAGAACTAGTGGCAGAATTAGCCAGTTATCTTGCAGTTGGGGGAGTTGTATTTCTGCAATCAGATATGGAATTTGTTGCTGTAGAAATGCGCGATCGCTTTGCTGCTCACCCAGCTTATCAGAAAGTTGGTACAGAAGAATGGTTGTCACAAAACCCGCTACCAGTCCCCACAGAACGGGAAATAGGTACGCAAAAAAAGGGTGAACCTGTTTATCGAGCTTTATTTGTCAAACGAGAAGTTGTGAATGAGGGGTAGTGGCGGTATGAGCATCTAGCGCTATAAACGCCAAATTTTGCTTGAAATATTGACATTTTATAAATCATATAAGTAAGTCGGTACGAATAAATCGAACTATGTGAAGTAATGTAAAATTATTGTAATCAAGTTTGTAGTAAGGACTTTAGTCCTTCTTTTAGGACTAAAGTCCTTACTACAAACATGCAAATTATTTACGTCATTTTACTTAAAAGTTTTATTTATGTCTATAATTTGGTAATTATCTCTAAGGTTAAGTACTACAGTTGCAAAAAATAATTTACTTAAGTGATATTTTTTACATTTTTTTTGGAAAATTGCTTTTGTAGATTAAGCCATAGTTTGATACATCCGTATTTTGGATGCTGATTGCAGAGATGATGCTACGTTTCGGCTAACAATGCGATTAGACATCTCCAGAAATTGGGGTTGCATATTTGCGGGATGATTTTACTATTTTTGTGGGATGGGCATCTTGCCCGTCTCCTGTATTTCCGGGCGGGCAGGATGCCCACCCCACAAGAATCATCCCTTAATTCAGCAACGCCCAGAAATTAATTATGCGTTACCTGAAACCCTTGTCTTGACGTTGCAATGCAACGTCTCTACATTCGTTCATTTTCGGAGATGTCTATTGTTTCGACTGACAATGCGATTGTTTTGACCTGCAAAAATCTTTATTAAAGCTTTTGTATATAGCGGTTTTCGTTTCCGTGAGGTATGCACGGCACTGCCCATGCGTGTCAACTTAAGCAAAAATGCATGTCCCACAGGCGTTTTACCCCCCTTAATCCCCCCGATGCATTGGGGGGAAAAAGAAATCCAGTTCCCTCCCCTTAGAAAAAGGAGGGTTAGGGTGGGGTGACGCGGTGAGTGATGGGAAGCCAGAGAACTGAATATCACGTCTTGGCAAGGGTTTTACGTTACGTTAAGTTGACACCTATGGGCACTGCCGTGCCCCTACACCTTGCGATGTAATGCTGTACCGCATCTGAATGGGAACCGCTATAACAGCTTAAATATCTAATCCCGTAACGGCGAGTTGCGCTGGAAAATGTCAAAATTAAATGAGTTTTGCGTAGGCGCAAACGCGAGTGCGTCTCTAAGAGTTGCGACTTGTCGCCAGACATCACCATTTTACAAGCGCGGATTTGAGATAACTAAGTTGAAATTTATGGGCAAGCAACGTGTTCTTTCTGGAGTTCAACCAACGGGCAATTACCATCTAGGTAACTATTTGGGAGCCATTCGCAACTGGGTAGAAGGTCAGAGCGAATACGAAAATTACCTTTTTGTGGCTGATTTGCACGCGATTACAGTGCCACACGACCCAAAACAATTGGCAGCTGATACCTACACCCTTGCTGCTCTCTATCTAGCTTGTGGTCTTGATTTAAATCACTCCACCATCTTTGTGCAATCCCACGTTTCGGCTCACAGTGAACTCACCTGGTTGCTCAACTGCATTACACCTCTAAACTGGCTGCAAGATATGATCCAGTTTAAGGAAAAGGCTGTTAAACAGGGAGAAAATGTCAGTGCGGGCTTATTAGATTACCCTGTGCTGATGGCAGCTGATATTTTGCTTTACCAAGCCGATAAAGTGCCAGTGGGTGAAGACCAAAAGCAACACTTGGAATTGACACGGGATATTGCAGCTCGGTTAAATCACCAATTTGGTAAACCAGATCAACCACTTCTGAAGTTACCAGACCCTTTGATTAGTAAAGAAGGGGCAAGGGTGATGAGTTTAGCCGACGGTACACGCAAAATGTCGAAGTCTGATCCTTCGGAGTTAAGCCGAATCAGTTTGCTAGATTCACCAGAACAGATTCAACACAAGATTAAGCGTTGTAAAACTGATCCGATTCGTGGTCTGACTTTCGACGATCCAGCGCGTCCAGAGTGCAATAATTTGTTAACGCTCTATACATTGCTTTCTGGTAAAGCGAAGGAAGATGTAGCAGTTGAGTGTCAGGATATGGGTTGGGGGCAATTCAAGCCATTGTTGACGGACACAATTATTGAGTCTCTAAAACCAATTCAAGAAAAATATCAATCGATAATGGAGGATAAAGGCTATTTGGAATTTGTGTTGCGGGATGGAGGGGAAAAAGCTAGAGCGATCGCAAATCAAACTTTATCACAAGTAAAAACTGCTTTAGGCTATTCTCTTCCTCTATAAGTTTTCCCTTTTCGGTGTGATTGGCTATACCATTTAATAAATGGAAATTCTTAATTATATGCATCACACCCATAGCCCCACAGCCTTCCAGAGAGCTGTACAAGCAGGTGAATTTCTAGTTACTGCCGAGGTAGCACCGCCGAAAGGCGGAGATCCAGCGCACATGATTCAAATGGCGGCGACTCTTAAGGGAAGGGTTCATGCTGTCAATGTTACTGATGGTAGCCGCGCAGTATTACGGATGTCTTCGTTAATGGCTTCAGTGATTTTGTTACAAAACGGTATAGAGCCGATTTGTCAAATTGCTTGCCGCGATCGCAACCGCATAGGTTTACAAGCTGATTTGATGGGCGCTCATGCTTTAGGTATCCGTAATATCTTAGCTTTGACTGGCGACCCAGTAAAAGCAGGCGATCATCCAGATGCCAAAGCAGTGTTTGACTTGGAAGCAGTGCGACTGCTGCAACTGATTCGGAAGATGAATCAAGGCGTTGATTGCAACGAAAAACCTTTGACTGATGGAGCGTTAGATTTATTTGTTGGTGCAGCAGTAGATCCACAATGTAAAAGTTGGTCGGGTTTGCAAAGCCGATTTGAACGCAAAATCGAAGCCGGAGCGCAGTTTTTTCAAAGTCAATTGATTACAGATTTTGAGCGCCTAGAAAAGTTCATGGATACTATTGCTGCTGGGTATAAAAAACCAATTTTGGCAGGAATTTTTCTGTTGAAATCGGCAAAGAATGCCCAGTTTATTAATAGATGTGTTCCGGGTGTAAATATTCCCCAACATATTATTGATAGATTGGCAAAAGCCAAAGATCCTTTTGAGGAAGGGATGAAAATTGCCGCAGAGCAAGTGCAGATAGCGCGGCAATTGTGTCAAGGAGTTCACATGATGGCGGTGAAACGAGAAGATGCGATCGCGCCAATTCTAGATTTGGCTGGGGTTGCTCCAGTTAATCAGTTGGTATCCAAGTAAATGAGATAAAAATTCTTTATTAAAGCAGATGGTTGTTCCCATCTGCTTTTTTCTGTTGAAACAGACGCATTTACACTATTTTTGATAAACTTTGAATGTCCAATGTTAGCTTTACTAAATCCAGGTGCAAACTGACAAAATATTTTATAGCTTATTTCAAACTTTTCCTAGCATATTTTTTGCAATAATTGGCGATACGGCTGTCAATGTCAATGCATATCAATTTGTTTCAATCGAACTAAAAGAAACTGCTTTTAGGATTGATGGAGTATTTATCCCCACAAGTGAAACCACAAACCAACCCCTCTATTTTGTTGAAGTCCAGTTTCAATTAGACCCGACTTTTTATAGACGCTTCTTTGCCGAAATCTTTCTTTATTTACGTCAAAACGAATCTGTAAATTTTTGGCGTGCTGTTGTCATCTATCCCCAACGAAGTTTAGATCCAGACGATCGCCTACCGTATCAGTTGTTGCTAAACAGTTCACAAGTGCAATGCATTTATCTAGATGAATTAGATACAGATGAGAACTCACTTCAAGTTGCGATCGTTAAATTAATTATCGAAAGGGAAGAGACAGCCGTTGAGAAAGGTAGAGAATTGATTTTACAAGCAAGGCAACAACTGGCAGATGAAACTACCACAAAGCAAATTGTAGAATTGATAAAGACTATTCTGTTGTACAAATTTACCAGGTTAAGCCGAGAGGAGTTAGCAGAAATGTTGGGTATAGACGACGAATTCAAAAAGACAAGGATGTATCAATCAATCAAGGAAGACGGCTTAGAAGAAGGTCGCCAGGAAGGTCGCCAGGAAGCTAAGTTAGAAGTTATTCCCCGGTTGTTGGCATTGGGATTGACTATAGAACAAGTGGCGGTGGCTCTCGATTTGACAGTGGCGCAAGTACAGCAAGCAGCCCAGAATCAGTCTAGCTGATAGTGAGCGCTGCTTGCGTCGCACTTAAAACCTAGGTTACATCTTACCGTGTTGCATCACTTCTTGTAGATGCCGACGAACCTCTTGTGCTTGCTCAAGATCAGATTGGCGCAATTTTTGGAATAACTCTACACAAGGCTGGGAACCTACTTGCTCTGCATCTTTGATATAAATATCGTAAGCTTTAATGGCTTCAGCCTTGTTGTGCAAAACAGTGACAAAATCATACTCCAAGTTGCTAATTACTTCTTGAGACTGTCCATTACCTGTATTTGTAGTCATGGCTTGACCCTCTTTTAGAATTTCTAATTAACTTATACTCACCCTAAAAGAGGGATTCATCTTCCAAAAAGAGTATATTTCAATACGTCGGAAGTACCTTGCAAAAGGTAAGTTATGCCATTTGAGATTTTAGATGCATCCAATTTCCTGATACAGCCCCAAACAAAGGAGTGGAGAGTAAGAAAATGCTTTTTCCCCACTCTCCACTCCCCACTCCCCATTTTCATAACAATTTATCCAAGCGGTTGATTTTCATCACATTGTCGTGAATACTGTAATTCCAACTCATTTTGCCGTTCCCTACCTCCTCTGTACACAATCGGGCAAAACTTAGTGTTAGCACTCATGCAATCCATGTGTGGCGTTTTAGCACAGACTACAAGTAGTCCACCCAGAACAAACAACAAACCACAAATTGCAAGCGTATTAACCCAAGAAATTTCCAGCGCTCCGTGAACTACTACCTCTCGCAGTAGAGATACAATTGTTACCTCAACTGCCACTCCTACAGAGATACTATGTTCTTGCAAGTAGACCATTAATAGTCGGAATAACTCGACTAAAATCAACACAAATAGTATTTTTGCAGTCACATGTTTATAGTCTAGTGGCTGTATGAGGGCGATCGCTATCCCCCACAATTGGATTAGCATGACGGCGAACAATCCCAAACACAAGACAATCACAATTAAGTCTTGAAAGGCTTCCATGTTCCGAACAATTGAGTGCCGATCAAGCCAGCGATCGCTAAATAAAAATCGACTTTTCTGGCGCTTTTGCATGTACGTTTTATTCCAATCGGGACAAGTTCAGACAACACCAGCGAGTCAACCCAATAGTTTTATGTTATGCAATATTAAGCTTTTGCGCCTCAGCGAGGTTGGTAATTTAAATTTTGTGCTTGTTGCAACAATTGCTCGGCATTTTTCGCCCACTGAGGATTTTTCTGAGCATTATATAAATCTCTAGCAAATTGCAATACTTGCACTGCATCCCCATATTGCTGTAATTGCATAAAAACTAACCCTGCACCATAATAAGCATTGGGATAGTTAGAGTTAGCTTCGGCTGATTTTCTAAAAGCCTCTAATGCCTCTTGCAACTTGCGTTGCCCAAACCAAATTGAGCCAAGATTATAATAAGCTTCTGGATATTTGGGATTAATTTTTAATGCCTGATTAAAGGCATCTCTGGCTTGATCGAGTTTGCCTTGTTGGAGATAACACATCCCTATATGATAAGGAGGTTCTGGTGCATTTTTGCTATATTCTATGGCTTTTCTAAAAGATGCGATCGCTCCTTGGCAATCTCGTTGCTGCTGTCGTACCAACCCCAAGTTATAGTGGGCAAATCCTAATTTTGGCTCGAGTTCTAGCGATCGTTGCAAATAATCGTTAGCTAACTGTAAATTATTGCCTTCTAACAACGCTCCACCTAAATTAGCAAAAGCTGGCGCAAATTTAGGATCGGCTTGTGTCGCTCGATAAAATGCATCCGCAGAGGGTTGTAATTGTCCCGTTTGTCGGAACGCTAACCCTAAATTATAGTGCGCTGGTGCTAATGCCGGATCTAACTGGGTTGCTTGTTTAAAGGCTGCGATCGCATCTTGTACCCTTCCTGCCTGAATAGCTTGTAAGCCTTGGTTTAACAAGTCTACAGCAGTTTTACCATTAGATTGTGCCAGCTTTGAGGGGACAGGAGGAGATAGAGAAAGAGAGGGGGAGGAAATGCTAACAAGCAGCATCAAAGTTACTAACCCGGCTATGCGATATTGAAATAATGATTTTCCCATTGATTTTCTGACTTGCAACACTTTCAGTTAAATTTACTTTATAAAAAGTTTTTTACAAAAATTTTTATTTTGCTATGAAAGTTTGTGATATTTAACTTTTCTTAAACTAAATCTTACGACAGGCTACAATTTTTTTAACTTTCGATTAAAAGGAGCATAATAACAAATTAAAGAAGGGGTAATTTTGACTCCAGAGAAGCATTTTTTATCCCTGATATATACAGAATCATGCGGTTAGGAAAGACTTACCGCAAGGGAGGTTTTATGAACGAAAAAGTAAAATCGGGTTCGCGGAATGTTGCAATTGTCGGGCCTTATTTAAGTGGAAAAACCACTTTACTAGAAAGCTTGTTATTTGTCACAGGGGCAATTTCTCGCAAAGGGAGTGTTAAGGACAGCAATACAGTGGGAGATAGTGCTGCCGAGTCGCGCGATCGCCACATGAGTGTAGAAGTCAGCGCCGCTAGCACTGAGTATAACGGCATTCGCTTCACTTTTATTGATTGTCCGGGAAGTGTAGAATTTGCTCAAGAAACGTACAACGCTTTAATGGGAGTGGATGCGGCAATTGTAGTTTGCGAACCCATCCGCGAACGCGTCCTCACCCTCGCCCCTCTATTTAAATTCCTCGACGATTGGGAAATTCCCCACCTCGTCTTCGTCAACAAAATGGATCGGGCAAATATTCACGTTTTAGAAACGTTACACGCCCTGAAAGCAGTATCTAGCCGTCCCCTGGTAGCGCATCAATATCCGATCATGAACGGGGAACAACTCACCGGCTTTATTGATATGGTGAGCGAACAGGCATATCAATATCATCCAGGCGCACCTGCTGACCCCATCGCCTTTCCCGAAAGTTTAAAAGAAGAAGAACATACAGCACGGGCAGAAATGCTCGAAGCCTTAGCAAATTTTGACGACCATTTACTCGAAGAACTTTTAGAAGACATCGAACCTCCTCAAGAGGAAATCCTCAAAGATTTAAAAATGGAATTAGGGGCAGATTTGGTAGTGCCCGTTTTCTTTGGTGTAGCAGAACAAGATTATGGTGTTAGACCTTTATTAGAAGCCTTGTTACGAGAAGCCCCCGAACCAGAAACCACAGCAGAACGTCGTTTAAAAAACATAAAAGGTGATACAGCTTTAGCACAGGTATTAAAAACTTTCTACACTCCCCAAGGTGGCAAACTCTCTCTCGTGCGTGTTTGGCGGGGCAAATTAACTGATGGCATTGTCCTCAATGGCATTCGCACTGGTGGAATTTACCGCCTCATGGGACAGCAACAGCAGTTCGTTAATGAAGTTGATGCTGGTGAAATTGTTGCATTGAGCCGTTTAGAAGGAATGAAGACAGGCGATACAATCTCTACAGAACAGCAGTCGGCAATAAAATTACCCAAAGCTGCACAGTTGGAACCAGTGTATGCCCTCGCCATTACACCAGAAAAGCGCAACGATGAAGTTAAACTAAGTGGCGCTATCACCAAGTTATTAGAAGAAGACTGCTCACTTGCTTGGGAACAACACGGTGATACTCACGAAGTTATCTTGTGGGGACAAGGCGAGATTCATTTACAAGTCGCCCTAGACAGACTGTGCCGCAAATATAACTTGCCGATGACAACCCACTTACCGCAAGTGCCTTACAAAGAAACCATCCGCAAAACAGTAGCTTCAGTTCATGGGCGCTACAAGCATCAAAGTGGTGGTCACGGACAGTTTGGTGATGTTTTTCTCGAAATCAAGCCTTTACCACGCGGTACAGGTTTCAACTTTAATGAAACTATTGTCGGCGGCGTGGTTCCTAAACAGTACATTCCTGGCGTAGAAATGGGCGTGCGGGAATTTTTGACACACGGGCCTTTGGGCTTCCCAATAGTAGATTTGGCGGTAACTCTGACTAATGGTTCGTATCATAACGTTGATAGTTCCGAACAAGCCTTTAAACAAGCTGCCCGATTGGCAATGCAAACGGGAATACCCCAAGCGGAACCTACCCTGTTAGAACCAATTCTGCGGGTGGATGTTACCACACCTAACGAATTTACTTCCAAAGTGCTGCAACTGTTGAGTGGTAGACGGGGGCAAATTTTAGGCTATGAAGGCAGAAACGATTGGCCGGGCTGGGATAATATCTCTGCATACTTGCCACAAGCAGAGATGCAAAACTTTATTGTAGAGCTGCGATCGCTCACCTTGGGCGTTGGTTCCTTCCACTGGGAATATGACCATCTCCAGGAAGTACCAGAAAAACTCGCCGAACGCGTCATTCACAGCAATGGCAATGGTGGTAACGGCAACGGCAAGTAATTATTTGTCTGAAATCAAAGCCCTACATTTAAGAGTGTAGGGCTTTTTGTTAATGAATATTTAATACACTCTGGACGTGCTGTTGAAATGCTAATCCTTCTTTACCCCAACGGGTTTGGAACTTTTGTAGATTTTCCAATTTTATTGCTTTTCCAAATCGAGGAAAATAAATGGAACAATCAAATACTTTGTTGTTTTCTGGAGGATGCTCCCAATTCTCCGTCATCCAAATCACCTGGACAAGACGATAAATATTAAATTCCTCTCCAGCATTTCCATCAGGATAAAGCTGCTTATTCAGCATTTTAACAATGTGCGTTACTTTGCTACGTTGTCTTAAAATTATCAGTTCACCTTCTTGTGGAGTCTTGGCATTTATTTCGTCTCTATTTTCTAAATTTCTCCAATGTAAAGCAAAAATCTTTAATTCCGGATGTATAGTAAATATGCGTTGATAAGCCCAATCTTCACCATTTAAGGGTTTTACATTTTTAGTCCAAATTAATCCATTTAAATCCATAAATATTTTTCAATCTTGTTTTAAAAGAGAAGCTACAGTAATAGTTTTCCCGAAAATATTGCTAAAATAACAAATTTTTTTTGTAAATATCACCAAGGCTGAGATTCCCGACTTGTAAAAAAAGTCGGGAATCTTTTTCAATCTATAAAAGGATTCGTAAAACGCACGCCCTCAATCATCGCACCTGATGCGAAGTCCTCAGTATAAACTTCTTCAATTTGGTTGAGTCGCGCCGTTGCCCAAATTTGCGCGTCCCAAAACCCGAAGTGGTGGGTTTCCACGCCGCGAATTGCTTCTAAAGATATGAGTCGTGTAATATCAACGACATGGCAAGCAGCTAAATAGTTACGCATTCGCACCAGCGCCTCAGCTGGAGTTAACAACAATCGCCGAGTCCGAGTTGTGGCCATAAAAAACTCTCCCAACACTTGGGTACTAATTACCGCCTTACGAGAACGAATCAATTGGTCAGTAAGTGCGATTGCGCGTTCCTGTTTTGCGGTATCTAGTGGATCGTATATGTAAACGAGAATGTTGGTATCAAGTAAAATCCTACCGTTCATAGAGGTCTTCACGCTGCCAGTCCCGACCTCCAAGTTGAGCAGGTCGAGTTTTGATTTGATCAATAAATTCTCTTTCGGCTTCCCACATTGCAAGATTGGTTTGGGGTGCAGTTATTTCACCAAGATGAAGGTCAATAGCTTGGCGGATAATCTCTGCTTCACTTACACCCGCTTGTTGAGCGATCGCTTTTAGCAGATGTTCTTGATGCGGTTCAATATAAATCTGCTTACGAATTTTACTCGACACAATTTAAATTGTACATGATGTATACATTACATTATACATTACTTTCTATTAGCGTAGGCTTTGCCCGCCGTAGGCATCGCTCCAAGGCTGAGATTCCCGACTTCTCTCAGAAGTTGGAAATCTTTATTTAATCTCTAAAAAGATTCATAAACCGCTAACTTGTGTGAAATGGTATTAGTTTCATAAAAGCATTTGGGAATTATGTGATTAAGTATATTCGTCTTAACTCACAAAAAAAACTCATGGGCTTTCTAGTCTCTCTTGTAACTAGCCTAATTGCAATTCTCGTCTATCTCAACACAGGTAGGATATCTAGTGAAAAGTCACGTTTAGCAATACGCACAATTATGATATTGATTGGCAGTATTGCAGTCCTGAATTCTATTTCTAGGCTTTTGGTGATTGTCCCACCTGGTAATGTCGGTGTCGTCAATTTCTTTGGTGAGGTTTCCGAAACTACTCTTAATCCTGGTGTCCACTTGCTGAACCCCTTTAGCAAAGTACTGAATTTTTCCACTCGCATTAAGGATGTAAAGGAAAATGTAGATGTAACATCCCAAGAAGGTTTGAGCCTAAATCTTGATGTCAGTCTTCAGTACAAGCTCGATCCGCAAAAGGCAGCTACAGTATATAAAACAATTGGAACTGATGAAACACAACTGGTAATTTCCAGATTCCGCTCTACTGTCCGCGCCATAACAGCAAACTACCCAGCCAGTGCTATTTACTCTACCAAACGCCAAGAAATCGCCCAAAAAATTGACCAACAACTCACCCAAGAGATACCAGCTTTGGGTTTCATCGTTGAGGAAGCTCTTTTACGAAACGTCAAAATGCCTGATACTCTACAAGCTGCAATTCAAAACAAACTCAAGACAGAGCAAGAAAATCAGCAGATGAAATTTGTTTTAGAGAGAGAACGTCAAGAGGCAGAACGAAAGCGTATTGAAGCGCAAGGTATAGCTGATTCCCAAAAAATTATCTCTGGTGGACTTACAAACCAAGTGCTACAATTACGAGCGATTGAAGCCACAGAAAAGCTAGCTCAATCTAATAATTCTAAGCTTGTAATTATTGGTTCTGAAAAAGGCGCAGTGCCTATTCTAATCCAGCCAGAAACAGGAACCTCAAAGCCTTAAATTTTTTTGTTCAGGCAATAGCTTGGCAGAATTTCAATTGTATAGAGTGGTGTTCTATTACATCAATTTTTCCAAAATTTTTTCTAGAAAAGACTCTGCTTCTTTTAACAATAAATGATGTAATAGACGAAAGTGATCTTCTTTAATAGGTGCATGGTTTAGACCAAGCCATTTGAATTTATCAGACAAATCTTTCCAAGACTTACCAGTAAATCTCTGATCTATCCCGCTAATTTGCTCAGAAATTTTTGAGAAAGCAAATGTGTAAGCTTTATTCAAATTTTCTAAATTTTGTAATATGTTTTTCAGGTAACTATCGTTGAATTGTTCAAATGGCATATATTTTTAATTGATTATATAGTTTTTCCATTCATTATAGTCTGAGAAATAGGGAGCTACAATAGTTTAATACTGGCTTGTACAAGTTTCAACCTTAGATTATAAATGGTTCACATGGTAACACTTCAATTACGACAATTAAGTGTTCCGCCGGGACATAGAGTAATACTGCACGATGTTAACTGGCAAGAATTTGAGGCGATTTTAGAAGAACTTGGCGAGCATCGAACCTCTCGATTAGCTTACAGCCAAGGAACTTTGGAGATGAGAATGCCGTTACCAAAGCATGAGAAAGCCAAAGTCATCATTGGGGATTTGGTGAAAATTTTGCTTGAAGAGTTAGAGATTGACTGCGAAACATTTGGCTCAACAACTTTTAAACGTCAAGATATGGCTTTTGATGTAGAGCCTGATGATTCTTTCTACATTCAAAATCATGCTCAAATGATTGGTAAAGAGCGAATAGACTTGACGATTGATCCGCCACCTGACTTAGCAATTGAAGTTGATGTTACTTCCAAAACTCAACTGGATGCTTACAAAGCTTTGCGAGTTCCTGAACTGTGGCGATATGAAGATAGTAAGCTACAAATTAATATTCTTCAGGATGGCAAATACATTGAGTCTGAAATTAGTTCTACTTTTCCTAACTTGCCTATTGTTGAAGTAATTCCCCAGTTTGTCGAACAGAGCCGAACTTTAGGTAGAAGTCCAACGCTTAGAGCATTTCGTCAATGGGTAAGAAAGCAAATCACCCAAACTTAATGTAACTCTTGCTTCATCTGCGCTAAATCTCCTAAGCTAAACCACATCTAGTTTGCATATTAAAAATTAATATAACTCTTGTAGGGTGGGCATCTTGCCCGCCCTAATTATGCAAGTTAAATGTGGAACAGCTTACCCAATGGTCGAGTTGTCACATTCCCACATTGCTGCTAGTTGAATGATACAGTATGAGCGTTGCTAGAAACTGATAACTATGAGCGGCGAGATTGTCGAAAAACTAAAGGAAGCTAGTACTGGTTTGTTAATGATGAGCGAATCAGATTACCCTTTCGAGGTTGTTCAGTGGAAAGGTGCTGCACCTGCAACACAGGAGAAAATTTTACAGCTAACAGGTTCTCAAGACCTGCCAGTAGAAGTAGTAGACTTAGACTATCTCTTTCGTAATTGTGCATTTGAGCAAGAGTGGCACAATGAATTACAGAAAAAAGATGTGAAAAAATTTCAAACACTTATCCAAACGCTTAAAGATAATCTTAGTGACATCAGCGTTTATCGTGTTGGACAAATAAATATTGACGCTTACATCATAGGACAAACTAAAGATGGTGACTTAACTGGAGTAGTAACAAAACTGGTTGAAACCTAGTAAGCAGGTTGGAAATTTATCTAAATAAAAGCCTAGCTGCACAGATAGCTAGGCTTTCTCATTTTTGAAATCATCCAAACTTATAAATTATCTACTCGCGCTTCTATTACAGACTGAATAGATGTTGAAACTTGTGAGAGAAAATTGTATCCAGTTAGAGATTCTAATGAGTTAACGCTAACCCGATAGTTTCTCCAATCCTCTGTTCGCACCCCTTGTATGTTGGGAATACTGACAGCAATAACTCTCGTGTCGGTTGTCACACTAGCAAGACCTAAACCTGGAGTATCCAGTACAGCAAGAATTTTCCAAGTTATGCTAGGGACTTGAACTCGTCCATTAGCTATTGTATAGAACCTTCCGTTAGACCCGATACCGCCCATCCCATATCCACCAGATATGATGTAGAGTTCTTTACCCTGTCTTACTAAAGTTCTAGAATATTCCTCTAAGTTTGCCCAAATTCCCTGATTGTTATCTGGGGCTTGAGCAATCATGTTGCTCATTAAAAAGGTGGCAGAATTATTGGTAACACTATTAGTTCTGTCACCACTAGGTGTCATGTGACCACGATCAAACCCACTTCCACTAAAATCGGTAGATTGAACTTGATAGCACCCAGAAGGAAGTGTTGTATCAGGGCGAAAATTATCTTGCCTTGATGTGCTACCTAACCAACTACTATTCAACTGCCAAGACACCCAATTTGCTCTACCTATTGAGCAGTTGTAACTAATTACATACTGGGGTTTTACCAGCAAGTAGTTATTTAGGCTGGAAGTTCCAGCATTGCTGGGGTTGCCAAGGGTTAGGTGAACACTTATTGATGACTGGGCTGGTACGATATTTGCCAACCCAATCATCAATAAAACTACTACCACAAATGGCAGCAGAAACTTGAAAATCTTGATTTTTTTCACGTTTTTGTACTTTTGATTGCAAAAACAGTGTCCGAGTTTTTCACTTCAATATCAAGCATCCAGCGATACAAAACTAAAGATTTTTGTAATGGTAAATATGTAGTGACACCATAGCTGAAAATCTTTGTTCGGCAAGAGTTAACAATCAATAAATCACTACTTTACCACTACCTTGGTAAGGAACAATGCCTACAGCAGGCTACGCCTACGCTTAAAATTTCGCACCCCTATACCAAGATTTATACATCTAATCAGCAACACCAATCTTTTTTCTTAGAGGAAATTTAATTATGTGAAAAATGGGGGCAATTTGCACAGCAGGACATAGAAACTTAAACGCCAGCAGTTAATAGAACTCTTGCAAAAGTCAAATCATCAGGAATGTCATTTTGAGCGGAACTCAGGGGAGAGAAAATTTTCACCAGATGTTTCGCTCCGCTCAAGATGACAATTTAAGCATTTATGCAAGATGAAGGTAAGTATACTTATTGCCTTAATGGCAGCTATTTAATTACCTTAAAATTCTCAATGGTGAGATATCTTTCTTCATCAGCTATCTGACTGTTGTAATCGATATCAATTTGGGTTGGATAGCCGAATCTAGCATTGTACCGCACATTCAGGCTGAAGGCTTTACGGTTGATAGCATCTTGAATCACATCAAACAGTTTAGGAATTGTGTTGTAATTTTGAAAGTATTCTTTAACATCTTTACCTGTAGCTACAGAAGTGATAGAACTTGTTTGACCATTACGTACTTTAATTACTACTGGCCCCCTAGCATCGCCTATACAAAAGCAACTATTGCCCAAAGTATAGTCATAGTTAGAAATATTTTGCTGATTCCAGAAACGGCGATTAAATTCTAATCGCTGTTTTGCTCGCTTTAGGTTCAAGTTATTGTTCGGTGGCGATTGTGCTATCTCTATGGGAGATTTGGACATTACTGGTAAGTTCAGTCCGAAAGATAGCAATAATCCCGCACTGATAATCATAGGTAAACGCATATCAATCCCTTGAATTTCAAAAGTATTATGTATGTATTATATATATAAATTCATTTATTTATTTAAGTACACTTTATATTTTTATTAAAATTTATCAGTGGGTAGCCAAGGGCAAATAGCAAATTTATGACTGTAAGGAACTGGTTGGTGAGTGTAGTCTATAGCTAAATCAGATCCGATGTAATCGCATACACGCGAGAATATTTTCTGTATGCCGTAGAATCTTTACTGTAAAAAACAAATATTTATTTCAAGTATGGATGAATCACAAACTTGGTATATTGTCAAGCGAACTGTTGGGAATTGCGAAATCGTCACCAGCAACAAAGTTGGAGACGATAATGTAGAGATTATAGAACAGTGGGGGCCTTTTAGTTCGCAAGAAGAAGCGATCGCTCGCCGTGTCGGGCTTATTAGGGCAGGAAAGTGCCAACCAGTTTAAGTTAGGAGTTAGGAGTTAGGAGTTAGGAGTTCACAATGATGGTTTTATTCTTAACTCCTCACTACTCCTCACTATTCATTACTTGATTCTTAACTCTTCATTTTTCTGCTGTGGCTGCGCCCTGAGCAGCAATTTTTTTACCTATCACGTCCACTGCTTTAGCAAATTGAGGGTCTTTTAGGGTAGCGAGTTTGTCACGTTCGTTGAGCCACAAATCCTGTCGCTGGGCATCTGTCAAATCCACTTTCACATCTGGATCGATACCATGCTTATTAATATCTCTATCATTGGGCGTATGGTATTTAGCAATTGTCACCGCTAATCCTGAGCCATCTTCTAGGGGACGCACCGATTGCACTAATCCCTTACCAAAGGTTTGAGTTCCCACCAAAGTAGCACGTTTGTTGTCCTGCAACGCTCCTGAAAGGATTTCGCTGGCACTGGCTGAACCTTTATCTACTAATATTACCAACGGTTTATTTGTCAGAGCGCGTCCGTTTGCTACTTCTCGCTCTCGCTCACCTTGGCGGTCAATAGTAGAAACAATTGTGCCTTTATTGAGCCACATTCGGGCAATGTCTACACTGGAGAAGAGTAAGCCACCTGGATTACCACGCAGATCAAGGATATATCCAGCTACCCGTTTGCTTTCTAAATCTTTGATAGCGGTTTGCATTTCTTTACTAGCATTGGCGCTGAACTGGTTCAGGCGAATGTAGCCAAGATTACCTGCTGGAGTTTTCTTTTGGGAAAATTTAACTGGATGAATTTCAATCCGCGCCCTTTTGATGTCAAACTGTTTTGTCTGACCATTGCGCTGAATCGTTAAGCTGACTTTCGATCCTGCTTCACCTCGGATTAGGGATACTGCCTGATTAGTATCCATCCCCTTGGTACTTTTGTTGTCGATTTTGAGGATGACATCTTTTGCCAAAACACCAGCTTTAAAAGCTGGTGTATCTTCGATTGGCGCAATTACAACCAATTGCTTGGTTTTTTCATCCTGGCTGATCGTGATCCCAATCCCTGTGAGTTCTCCAGAGGTATCCACTTGCATATTCTTGAATTCTGTTGGATCCATAAACCGGGTGTATGGGTCTTCTAGCTTTTTGAGCATTTCCCGAATGGACTTATACGCTTCCTGCGGATTACTGTAGGACTTGCTCAAGTATTCTTTACGAACAGCCTGCCAATCTACCTGATTAAAAGTACCGTCTACATATTGGCGTTGAACAACTTGCCAAACTTCATCTACTAATTCTTTGGGACTTGCTTTAAATAAAGCCTGACCTCGGGAATGAATGCCAAGGCTAGTAACAGCGATCGTGGAGAGTGTCACTGCCGTAGCACCCAAAACAAGCCTACTTTTTGTAATTACCATAATGACAGCTGCGTCAGAGGGAAAATATATAGTCAGTATGCTCAATCTAACACAGGCTAACACTGTACAGACCGAGTATGTATCCTTAATTTAAACAAAATACTTGACAATCCGGCGAACTTGATGGTTTATACAAAATTTTGGGGAGTGGGGAGTGGGGAGTGGGGAGTGGGGAGTGGGGAGTGGGAATGAGGAATCGGGATTGGGCAAAGGAGGCAGGAGGCAGGAGGCAGAAGTTTTTGAATTTTGAATTTTGAATTTTGAATTGATTTCTCCCCCACTCCCTACTCCCTATTCCCCACTCCCCCAACCCCTTACGGTTCTACCCAGCGTTCATCTCCCTTAATCAGGTTAATTAATTCCTCGACACCTTTATCTTCTGGGACTTTTTTAATTTCCTCTCTGCCACGATACAAAGAAATGTAACCAGGTGTTTTGCCAACATAACCATAGTCGGCATCCGCCATTTCTCCGGGGCCATTGACAATACAACCCATAACCGCTATGTCAAGACCAGTTAAGTGTTTAGTCGCTTCCCGAACTTTATGCAGTACTTCCTCTAGGTTAAATAAAGTGCGTCCACAAGAAGGACAAGCGACGTATTCCACCATCGTTTTTCGCAATCCCAAAGCTTGGAGAATGCTATAACAGACGGGAATTTCTTTTTCTGGTGCTTCTGTAAGTGAGACGCGAATTGTATCGCCAATGCCATCAGCAAGTAAGGTAGCAATACCAGCCGTGGATTTTATTCGCCCGTATTCGCCATCACCGGCTTCGGTAACGCCTAAATGTAGCGGATAATCCATACCCAGTTCATCCATGCGCTTGGCTATTAGGCGATAGGCGGCTAGCATCACCGGTACTCGTGAGGCTTTCATAGAAATAACCAAGTTGCGGAAATCCAAAGATTCACAGATGCGAATGAATTCTATGGCAGATTCCACCATGCCTTCTGGGGTGTCACCGTAGGTAAATAGCATTCTTTCCGCGAGGGAACCGTGATTTACCCCAATTCGCATCGATTTACCTTGATCGCGCAAAGAAATTACCAGAGGTTCTAAGGTTTCGCGGATTTTATCGCCAATTTCGTCAAATTCGGTTTTAGTATACTCGGTTCGATTGATGTTTGGCTTTTCAAACACATACAAACCCGGATTAATCCGCACTTTTTCTATGTGCTTGGCGACTTCCACGGCGATTTTTAGCCCGTTGTGATGGACATCAGCCACAATGGGCACATCTTGGTAAGTTTTTATTAATTTTTGTTTAATTTCTGCTAAAGCTTTAGCATGAGCCATACTCGGCACTGTGACGCGGACAATTTCGCAGCCAATTTCGTGCAGACGACGAATACCAGCCACGGAACCATCAATATCAAGGGTGTCTTCGTTAATCATTGACTGCACTACAACGGGGTAGCCACCGCCAATGGTGACATTTCCCACCTTTACGGGACGGGTTTTACGCCGCTTGATAGTTGTATCAAAGGTAGGTTGGCTGGATGTAGTATTTGAAGTATCTACTATGGGCAGAGTTTGCATGACCTGATTAGGTAAATTTGCTGTCGCTAAAATATCAAATTTAATAAATCTCTGTTTCCTAGATTGCCACAGCTAGTAGCTCTTTTGGAAGATTAATATAGAAAAAAAAGGAAAATAAGACAGGCAAAGAAATAAAGAGCAATTCAAAGGTTTTGCTCATTTATAAAGATATATTACTGAAAAATTATTTTAACTGAGTAGCTTGAGTAGCGATCGCGCAGGTTTCACAGGAAAGCTTAAGGAAGCGATCGCTTTATTGCTGAGTCATAAATATTACTCCATCATAATTCTATGACCTAACCTGCAATATCTCGGTTCATAAGAGCGATAACTTCTCTGCGAGACGCTACGCGAACGTTAAGCTTTCCTACGGAACGCTGCGCGAACGCTAACGCTAAAATTATGTTCTTATAATACAAATATACTATTTAGTGTGGGCTTGAGAAAATTTCGGGATTGAAATTATTGATGTTATTACAGAATAAAAGCGGCTGTAATTATGAACACCCAAATAACATCCCAACTACCAATTCCCCCACACTTTAACCCTGAAAAAGTCGGCGAAGTCTGGCGCGTACCTTACCAAGAACGTGCCGCCGAAGCTGAAATCTGGGCAAAACAACACAATATTAAATCTGCATCTTTAGATAAAAACCGGATTTGCCTACTGTTAATTGATGTCCAAAACACCTTCTGCATCCCTGGATTTGAATTATTTGTAGGTGGAAAATCTGGGAAAGGGGCGGTGGATGATAATGTCAGATTATGTGAGTTTATTTATCGCAACTTGGGAGTAATTACAAAAATTGTACCTACTCTAGATACCCACACAGCAACACAAATTTTCCATCCCATCTTTTGGGTGAATGCCGCCGGAGAACATCCTACTCCAGCAGCTACTAACATTACCCCAACAGACATCGAACAAGGTATTTGGAAAGTTAATCCAGCAGTTGCTGACAGTGTTACTAGTGGGGATTATGAATTATTAGAAAAACATACTTATCATTACGTTAAGCAACTAAGTCAAGACGGTAAATATCCTCTGACAGTTTGGCCTTATCATTCTATGTTGGGTGGTATTGGTCATGCTTTAGTTTCATCAGTAGAAGAAGCAATATTTTTCCACGGCATTGCTCGTCAGAGTCAGACGCAATTTGAAATAAAAGGTGAGAATCCCTTAACAGAAAATTATTCTATTTTGCGTCCAGAGGTGTTGGAAGATTTTGAGCAACGTCCACTTGCGCTAAAGAACACGCGCCTGATTAAGCAACTTTTAGAATATGATGCAGTAATCATTGGTGGTCAAGCTAAAAGTCATTGCGTCGCTTGGACAATTGACGATTTATTAACAGAAATTAAACAGGTAGATGCCACCCTTGCTCAAAAAATCTATTTGCTAGAAGATTCTACTTCGCCTGTTGTTGTTCCCGGTGTTGTGGACTACACAAAACAGGCAGATGTGGCATTTGCAAGATTTGCAGAGGCAGGAATGCACATCGTAAAATCTAGCGAAAATATAGCATCTTTTTTTTAACGCAAAGGATCGCAAAGGTTTCGCAGAGGAACACAGAGATTTCCTTTGCGTTCCTCTGCGTTTCAAAGCAAACCTCATTTTTTCAAATAACCCTTTGGATCTTCCGCTACCCAACCCAGAGATGAGCTAGAACGCACTTCAAAATGGAGGTGCGGTTGACTGGAGGTTGGTTGTCCACTAGTGCCTACTGTTCCCAGTAAGTCTCCTTTTTTTACTTGTTGACCGACAGTAACCTTGATGCTGTCAAGCTGGGCATAGCGGCTTTGGAGTCCGCCACTGTGGTTAATAATGACTAACTTGCCATAAGAACCTTGATCGCTGGCAAAGGCTACGGTTCCAGGTGCGATCGCTAGCACATTTGTACCAACTGGTGCTAATAAATCAACACCACTGTGGAAGAAAACTTCACCTGTAGCAGGATTAATTTGCCAGCCGTAAGCTAATCCGACATTTGCCACTTCCCCCAAAGGATAGCCAGACAAAGATACACGGTTTGGTGTACCTGCATTAGTAGGTACGGACTTAGTTACAACACCATTGGGCGACCAATTTACCCCCGGAACAAACACAATTCTGGGGTCTTGTTGGCAACCATTCACTTCAAAAAGGCTATCAGCACGAACTTTGTATTTTGCTGCCACTTGTCGCCAAGTTTGACCACGAGGCACTTCAACCACAATCCCATTGTAGGGAGGAATTTGAAGTACACTACCAACGGCTGCGATTGCACCGCTCTGCAAAGCTGGATTCATGCCGATAATAGTTGTAGGTATGAGATTGTAGCGCTGGGCTATGCTCTCTAAAGTTTCGCCACGAACAACTTTATGGCGTTGGAAGCGAGATAGGGCTGGAGTTGGGCAACCACCCACAGCAGCGTTGGCGCTGTTGATGTTTGGCAGTATGGATACTAAGCTCAAGGCGCTAACTAAGCTACAGAGAAACAGTTGACGAAAGGGTAAAGTCATGTATACAGGTCAAGATCGCATTATTAAATTTTAAATGGCAAGAGTGGGCAGTGGGGGGAGATGAGGGAGATGAGGGAGACAAGAAGAATAACCAATGCCCCATGCCCAATGCCCAATCCCTAATTCCTCGTAAATTGATCTGTCCACTTGCCGTTAGCTTGACTACACTTAGAAATTAGCAACTGCATTTCTGTCCTTAAGCAGAATGATTATGAAGTTATCTTTAAAACAACTGGCGGTTTATGTATTTTTACTGGCGTTTGGCTGTGGTGCAGGTTTATTTGGCAGTCGCTATCTCCTGCTCAAAAATCCCTCATTCCAACAGTTAAAAAATGTAACAATGGCTTCGCCTCCAGAATCTGTAGTGCCATCTTCTAACGGAGCGATTGGGGCTACTGGGGGCGATAATGTGAATTTTATTGCGACGGCAGTGCAAAAAGTTGGCCCGGCTGTAGTGCGAATTAATGCCACTCGCAAAGTCGCCAATCCTATCTCTGACGCTTTGAAAAATCCCCTCTTGCGGCGATTCTTTGGAGAGGATGAGCAACCAATTCCTCAAGAACGCATTGAGCGCGGTACAGGATCGGGATTTATTTTGAGCGAAGATGGAGAATTAATCACCAACGCTCATGTGGTAGCTGATACAGATACAGTACAAGTCACCCTCAAGGATGGTCGGAGTTTAGAGGGGAAAGTGGTAGGAGTTGATTCGGTGACAGATGTGGCGGTGGTGAAAATAAAAGCGAATAATTTACCGACTGTGAAATTAGGCAATTCGCAAAACTTAATACCAGGACAATGGGCGATCGCTATTGGCAATCCTCTAGGTTTAGATAATACTGTCACTATCGGCATCATCAGCGCTACAGATCGTACCAGCACTCAAGTTGGTGTCCCAGATAAGCGAGTTAGCTTTATCCAAACTGATGCCGCAATTAACCCTGGTAATTCTGGTGGGCCCTTGTTAAACGCCCAAGGCGAAGTGATTGGTGTTAACACTGCCATCCGCGCTGATGCTCAAGGACTCGGTTTCGCCATCCCCATTGAAACCGCCGCCCGTATCGCCAATGAACTTTTTACCAAGGGACGTGTAGAACATCCCTTCTTGGGTATTGAAATGGCAGACCTTTCTCCCATCAGAAAACAGCAGATTAATCAAGAAAATCAGATCAACATTCAGCAGGATGCTGGGATTGTGATTAAAGGAGTCTCAGATGATTCCCCAGCCAAACGTGGAGGACTGCTTCCTGGAGACGTGATTCAAAAAGTTAACGGTAAACCAGTCAAAATCTCAGCCCAAGTTCAGAAGCTGGTAGAGTCAAGCAAAGTTGGGGACATAATAGCTATCGAAGTCAACCGTAGCGGTAAAATTCAAACCTTCAAAGTACAATCAGGAGCTTATCCAGAAAGGAAGTAGTCAAAATAATTCGTAATTCGTAGTTGCAAGACGCTTGCGGACACGAGAAAGCGCGTCGCTATCAGTGGAAGCTTGAACTCTCCACAAATGTCTTGTTAACCACTAAATTTTTAATTCAGTGTGGGCTGCCATACCCTTTTTAATTACGAATTACGAATTACTACTTATTTGGTCAATAGTCTCAGAATATTTGACTACTGACTACTACTGACTATTGATTATTGACCATTAGACAAATGCTCTAACTGCATTCTTTGTTCCATCTGGCGCAGAAAATACCCTGTCATCATGGCCGACGCTAGAAGCCCAGCTAAATTCTCCCGATCTGTTGTGATTTGCACGTTGAAATTTTCTGGCGGGAGCATTCCCACAAGCCCTTGGACATTTTGCGAGATGATTTGTTTAATTTCGGGGCTGGCGGACTGAGCAATCCTGGCTAAAACATCAGGAGACTGATGCTGTAGATATTTGAGTAATTGATTGGGGTATTGCTCAGAGTGGTCTGAAAGAAGTTGATTAGGGTGTTCCTCAGAGTTGTCATTTAAAAAGTCAGGATTAAACACCATTGGCAGTTTTATTTAGCTTAATTGCTAACTCTACTCTAAACCATAGTACAAGGGTAGCGCATTCACCACACGTATAAGTAAAGAGGAGGGGAGTGGGGAGTGGGGAATGGGGAATAGGGAATAATCAAGAGTTCTTCTTCCCCTACCTTCCCTGCTCCCTCATCCCCCTCATCCCCCTCATCCCCCACTCCCTACTCCCCACTCCCCACTCCCTCCAGTTCTAGTTCTAGTTGTTCTTCCTTCTGGCTAGTGGAAAGTATTTGAGGAAGTTGTTCGATTTGGAAATATTGATGAAATTTTGGGGTTACTTGGAGTGAATAGGAGCGAGAATCGCTGTCTCGACGCTTGCGGATGAAACCAAGTTCGACGAGTTCTGGAACGTGCTGATATACTCCTGAACCGCGCAGGTTAATCAAGTCGCTCTGGAGTATGGGACTATTGAGGGCGATCGCAGCTAAAGTCCGCAATGCACCTACACCCAATTCTACTGGTATCATCGTTTGCACTAAGTCATGAAAATCAGACCGTAGTTGCAAACTGTAACCATCTGGAGTTTCTACCACCTCTAGGGCGCTATCTCGGTGGGCATAGTTGTCCATTAATTCAATTATGCCTTCTTTGACACTGGCGCGATCGCACGCGGCATACTCGGCAATTTCACCGAGCGACAAGGGTTTACCCTTTAAATACAGAATTGCTTCTATCTTTGTCGCTGTGGCTGTAATCATTTAGTTATTAGTCATTTGTCATTGGTCATTTGTCATTGGTCATTAGTACATGACAACTAACAATCAACAAGTGTGTGGCATTATATCGTAAATTGTCAAAGTATTTTTTAAAACTTTCAAATTGGGCATTAGGTATTAGTTATTCCACCCACCACTCCCCACTCCCCACTCCCCATTTGCTCAAAAACCTCTAGTTGTGAGAATAAATTCTGCGATCGCTAAATCTTGGGGAGTTGTCACTTTTAAATTTGTCTCTTCTCCCTCGACAATTCGCACTTCAATACCACATTTTTCAAATAAGGCGGCATCGTCAGTTACTTCCCAACCTTGACGGACACCTTCAGCGTGGCACTGTTTCAACAACTTGACATCAAATCCTTGGGGAGTTTGTGCCGCCCATAATTGCCGTCTGTCGGGTGTTTTTTGAATTATGCCTTGTTCATTGACAACTTTAATGGTGTCTTTGACGGGGACACCAGCAATTAAACCGGAACAGTGGCGAATGGCCTGGGCACAAGAGTTAAATAAATCTGGTGTGGCCAGACATCTAGCCCCATCATGAATTAATACTTGTTCTGCGGCTACTGGTAGCGCCTGCAAGCCATTGTAAACAGACTCTTGGCGGGTGGAACCACCTGTAATCAATTCCACTGGTTTAGTCAGCTTCAGATCGGCGAGAATTGCGTTGAAGTCTGGCCAATCGGTAGGTTGGGAAATAATTCCGATCCAACTGATTGTACTGGCGGCTTCTGCGGCTAATAGAGTCCAAGCAATAATTGGTTGCGATCGCACGAGTAGCAGGAGTTTATTGCGGTTACTCCCCATTCTTTTTCCGGTTCCCGCAGCTGGAATTAGTAAATACACAGAATTCCTCAATCTTTAAGCTATATATTTTCCCCTAAAATAGGGAGCGAGTAAGCGTCAATAAATATTATGCGAGTAGTAGCCCTTGTACCTGGCGGAATTGGCGACCAAATTCTCTTCTTTCCGACTCTAGATGACCTGAAGCGCAATTACCCTAACGCTCAGATAGATGTCGTTGTTGAACCCCGGTCAAAGGCTGCCTACCGAGTGAGCAAGTCAGTTCACGAGGTACTGCCCTTTGATTTTCAAGACCGTAACAGTCTGGCGGATTGGGGTAATTTGGTCGGCAACATTCGCGATCGTGAATACGATGTTGCCATTGCTGTTAAGCAAAATTGGTTGATGGGTCTTTTACTCTGGTTAACGGGAATTCCCACACGCATTGGCTACCAAGGCAAAGGAGCGGTTTTTCTTACCAACGCTGTCCCATTCAAACCATCCCAGTATGCGGCGGCAGTATACCACGATTTGCTGCAACCGTTAAGCATAAAAACCCCTGTCCCAGAATTAGCTGTAAATGTGCCAAAAACAGATATTGACTGGGCAGAAAAGGAACAAAAACGTTTAGGGGTTCATGAAACAGGCTATATCTTGATTCATGGCGGTTCTGGCCAGTTATCCCAGGCTAAAGAACTGGATAAAATCTACCCTGTCCAGAAGTGGCACCAAATTATTCAAAACTTCCAAGAGAAGCAACCGGATCTGCCTGTGGTGGTTATTAAGGGAGTTGACGATGAGCAGTTTGTGCGATCGCTTCTGGGGTCTTCTCCAGAGATCAAGGTGACTGCCCCAGATGATATTGGTAAGTTAGCTGCCATAATTGCCGGGGCAAATCTGATGTTGTCTACTGATACTGCGGTACTACAACTGAGTGTTGCAGTCCAAACCTATACCATCGCCCTATTTGGGCCCACTGCTCCAGCTAAGTTGTTGCCGAAAAACGATAAATTCCTGGCCATTGAATCCCCCACGGGAAAAACGGCGGATATTTCACCAAACGCCGTTTTAGAGAAAATCTGGGGTGGCTAAACTAGCACTTTGTCCCAATTTCTGCAATCAATTTATTGCATATCCAATGTAGTTATGCGTTTGTTAAATGACCGCAAAACCTGGACGTGACAGCTAGATTTTGCGGTTATTCAGAAGAAGAATTCAGAATGCAGAAGTCAGAATCAAGACGTTCTCTATGAGACGCTGCGCTATTCACCAGTCGCTTAACCTTCTTCTGAATTCTGACTCCTGACACCTGAATTCTTACTAAAATATCTCAAAAAAAGCTTCATCTAATTCATAACCCAGCATTTGGGCCATGGACTTCAGCCGCGAGAGACTAGGGATGTCTTGCTGTTTGAGCCAATCACCTAAAATAAAGATTTTGTGCATCAAGAATATTTCTAAGGCTTCAGGATTGTACTGAATGCCTTCTTTGGAACTGAACTGGTGTGGTACAAGCATGGCGCTATAACGAGCGAATTCTCCAGCTTTCCAATCTAGTAAAAATGGCAACCAAGGATATTTGGCATCTAGGCGCACAAACCATAGCCGCACCTCTGGAATTTCTGAGAGTTCCCGTGGATCGCCAGATTCGAGTTCATAATTGATATCAAAGCGTACCTGCTGTTCATGGGATGCAGCCCCATCTTGCAGCAGTTGTTCAATCACCGTTGACGCAGGCGACAGATCCAGATTGTTAATGAAGTTATTATTGAGTGCGATCGCAATTGTCTTTGATTCAGCAGCCACTTTTTTGATGCTCAACTGTAGGATCGACAATCTACAGTAGCAGCTTTCAGGGATTGACGCTACATTGATCTTTATAAATAAAATTAGTATTTACTAATACTTTTTTTCTTAATAATTGGTCAACCTATACAAGGTTTATACACAAGTCTGAGCTTCTCTAATTTATCGAAAAAATTGCGGTTTAAAACCCCCCCTTGTCAATAGACCTCTTGCATAAATCAAACAATTTGAACCCCACCCCGCCAAAGCTACGCTTTGTCTCCCCTCCCCAAAGCATCGGGGAGGGGTTGGGGGTGGGGTGTTAGGGACTTTTGCAAGAGGTCTAATACCTTCGCCATTTTTTTGTAGGTTGGGTTGAGCGTTCGCGTAGCGTCCCGTAGGGAAGCAAAACCCAACGTATTTGTTGGGTTTCGTGCCTCAACCCAACCTACGAATCGAGGTATTTTTCGATTTTGCGAAGGTATTGCTTGTAGGACGGCTTTAATTAATTAGCCTACTTGGGGCAGGGGTTGCCTTTACCAAGGTGGACATTTACAACAATTTTAAGTTAAAGTTGTAATGAGTTTGTTTTAGATTAAGGTCTGAGAAAGTAGCCGTCAATAAGCAAAAAAATCATTATCGCAACCTGTAACTTTCGCAGCATCAAAACCCAAAACACAAGTACAGGTAGAAAAAGTGGTGTGCAATATCATTGCATATATTAAATAAGCAATAAACATTTAAATGGGAAAATTCCCGTCAACAGTTAAGAAGCTGTAATATGCAAAAAGAAACAATTTCTACAAAACCAATTCGTTCCCTAGAAGATGCGCTTGAGCAGTGCCAAATCTTGGGTATGCGCGTCAGCCGCCAGCGTCGCTTTATTCTGGAATTACTTTGGCAAGCAAATGAACATCTTTCTGCTAGAGAGATTTACGATCGCTTAAACCAACAAGGTAAAGATATCGGTCATACTTCTGTTTATCAAAATTTAGAAGCATTATCCAGTCAGGGCATCATTGAGTGTATTGAACGTTGTGATGGGCGTTTGTACGGCAATATCAGTGATTCTCACAGTCATGTAAACTGTATAGATACAAATCAAATTCTTGATGTTCATGTGGAACTGCCAGAAGAGTTAATCCGCAAAATTGAAGAAGAAACAGGAGTGCGGATTACTGACTACAGTATTAACTTTGTTGGCTACCGTAACCCGCAAGAGGGGTAGGGGGCGGGGGGCAGGGGGCAGGGAAAGAAGAACTATTGATTGATTCTTGAGCAATGCCCTATTCCCTATTCCCCAATAGAATTATTACCAAAAATTGTCTCATCATCGGCATCATCATATAAATCTGCTGGTAAAATTGTGCCTTCGGAGCTTTCAATTAGTCCGATCGCAGGGAGCTTATTCCAATTATTATCTGTGTTTGTCGCAATTTTGACGGTGTTTAAGAAGGGCTGCTGCGATGCCTGCGGCGATAAACTACGCAAATGCTTCAATCTTTGAAACGACTCTTGGGAGAAGGAAGCATCATTATCGATGGCTAGTTTTTTGTCAGCCTCAGTGAGAATGGCATCAAATAAGCAGGCGTTAGTGAGATTGGCAGAACTAAGATTTGCCCCCATAAGATTTGCCTGTTGCAGGTTTGCGCCTGTAAGGTTTGCACCTGCAAGGTTTGCACCTGTGAGGTTTGCCTGTTGCAAATTCGCTCCTGCGAGGTTCGCCTGTTGCAAATTCGCTCCAGCCAAATTCGCCCCGATTAACTCCGCATTGGATAAGTTTGTCTGCTCAAGATTTACCCCAGCTAACATTACTTGTAACAAAGAGGCTCCCGATAAATTGAGTCCAGCCAGAGACTTAATTCGGGTTGCGAAGGCATTCTTATGTAAAAGGCTTGTTCTAGCAATCAGCGCACTTAAAGCCTCTGGATTGAATTCTGCCAAATTGGTTGGATTCCCACAAGGCCAAAAGGGAACTTTTGTTTCTCGGTAGCAAGCACAAAGCAATAAAAACACATTCAGTCCCACCGCAGCATTCACCTGCTCAACATTCACCGGATTTTGCAGTGCGTGAAAATGAGTCAAAGCTTTGTGGGCTATACCTTCATCCAACCAGCAGCCTTGACAGTAACCACGCCAGAAAGACAAAAGCCGTTGAAACAAAACTTCAAAAGAAAACTTGTGCTTTTGCTGTCGGCGTAAAATTGCGTAGGCGCAGCCCGCCGCAGGCATCGCCAATTGCTCAATTTCTTGGCTGAGTATGCCGTAACCCAGTAAATTGTAAATATGCTGGGCAACGCTACTAGGAGAATCAAGTACAAAGGTGAGCCTGCCATAAACCTCATTTTGGCACTGAGTCAGTAATTTCAACTCAGCAGCCACAGCCTCAGCACAAAGATATTCTCCTAACTTGACATGGGAAAATTCAATTAAACTACTTTTCGCTGCGCTTTCTAAATCCCGAATTTTAAAATAAAACGCTGGTAAAGTATTAAATTCACCAGTCAAATTAATTTGATGACGTTGTGAGTGTAAAATTTTCAGAGCGATCGCTTGCATCTGTTCAAGTAAATCTTGAGGATGACGATTCGCTAGTAAATTAGCGATCGCTTCTGGAGTCCGATGGATATGAGCCAATCCTGAGCGCAGTAGCATCGTCTTAATACCGCCAGTTAGCGGATAGCTCAACAACCATCGACTCAGGCGATGATGAATTTCCCACAACAGAGACGATTTTGGGTTATTAGCAGCTAAGTGTAATAGTTCATCATCTAGCAGTCCCTCTCGGTGTAAGATGCCCAATAAATGTAGTGTCAGGGGTTGACGGATAAGGACAGATAATTCTCTTAACTTTGATCGATCGGCAAATAACCCTGCCTGTTTTAAGAATGTAAAGAAATTTTGAGCGATCGCCAAAGATTGTACTTTTGTCCATTGCTGAAACCATTGTTTTAGTTCCTCTGCATCCAACGGCTGAATGATAATTCGCTTCAATGGCAATGGTATCTCTGGGGCAATTTCTTGTAATGTCGTTGATCGACTCGTTAAGAAAATTTTGTGTCTATGCTGAGATTGAAAGTTCAGTAATTGCTGAATAAAAATTGCTTTTGCCCTTATACCATGAGCAGAAGGGGGCAGTTCATCCAAACCATCTAGCAGCAACAAACAAGGGACATTTTCTTGCTCTAACCAAGTTGAAAGATTAACAGCAAAGGCAGAATTTAGGGTTTCGATGAAGGTTTTGCCATAAGTTACATCTCGTAACCTAATTACTATAGGCATCCAAATAGGGTAAAATTCCTGTGCTACCTGTGCTGCCCAAAGTTGACAAAAACTAGTTTTTCCATAACCAGGTTCCGATTCAATGAGAGCGATCGTTTCTAAATCAGCTAGCTGTTGCTGCGCCCATGTTTTTAAATCAACTGGCTTAACAGTTTTTTTATCTTGCTCAGAAATACTTTCCTCTATTGGTAAGCCTTTTTGTGCAACATAGATATCCTTGAGGGCAAAGGATTCCATGAGCAACGGCATACTAAGGTTTTTAATCAAACTTGCCCGATAATGTTCTC
The DNA here is from genome assembly GCA_020829485.1 of Nostoc sp. CHAB 5834. The sequence continues at coordinate 73,517 of JAIVFU010000028.1, forward strand.
GGTGCAAATCAATTTTCTCAGTGGCTATAGAACCCAGTTCTGGGGCGATCAAACTGGGAGATAATGAAATCCCTAAACGAAAAAATTTTTGCAGTTGGGCTAAAGGTGCAGCATTTTCGGTAACGACTACCAGTAAGTAACCAGGAAGTGAGTTGAGCAAACGCTCTGTTAGGAGTTTAGCTTCAGGTTCCTCTGCACCATTGGCAACTAACCAAGCTATAGCAGCGTTATTTATTTGTTGCACAAGTAATGAGTCGGCAACTAAAGACAGCGCTTGTTCAGCTTGAGTGTCAGTTAATTTACCTGGACTGAGAGTTTTTAGTAACCCTTGCAGTTGTGAATCTTGGAGGGTGAGTTTCCCCACTTCCTCCCTCAGGATAGGTATATTTGCCCGGTCTAGCCACGGTTTTTGCAAGCTTGCTTCCTGCTCTAAAATTGCTTGCAAAGCATGGAGATAGCCAATTTGAAACGCCAGCCATGTGCCTTCGTTACGTTTTAACGGTTTTTTTTGGCTGAGGCTACGCAACAGGTTTTCTGTCAACTGGGAAATGACACTGATTTCCTCCCAAACAACCCCTAAAGGCAGTTCTAAAACCTCTACCAAGGTACAGATATCAAAAGGCATGAGGCTTTTGACTTCCATATCCTGAACAATCCGGTAGGCAATACCTGCCAATTGCCCTACTGAAAATCCTTTGATTTGATTGATTGCGATATAGCGTTCTGCCAACCAGTGCCGAATACTCAAGTTCATTTAATTACACAGTGAAGGCTGCATAAGGCAATTATGATCGATTTATCAGTTTGCGAAAACAGGTGACAATGGGGAAGACAAAGTTTTGTATCAAAGCTGTTTTCTGATTGGTAAAAAACAGTGCTTGTGTAATTGAGTAAACTGTTACGCAAATAACATTGTACATTTACCTGATGACTGATGACTGATGACTGTTGACCGTTGACTGATGACCGATAACCGTCAACGATTATAAAGAATGTTTATATAATTTAGACGCATATCAGCTTAAACTATGAGCGATCGCCCGATAAAATTATTGTTAATCGACCAAGACCCGATTTTTCGTCTGGGATTACGGCTAGCTCTAGAAGCAATTCCTAGCCTGGAAGTAACAGAAGTGGTAGAAAGTGATACTGCTGCCTTGCAGATTTTAGCAGAAATTGCCCAAAAAGACCCAAATCAGGTAAATTTGGTAGTTTTGGAATTCGGTAATGGTCGCTCCACCACTAGTCAACAGCTAGGTTTACAATTCTGTCGGCAACTCAGAGCCTTATATCCCAACCTGCCAATTTTACTTCTCAGTTCTATTCAAGAACAAGGACTGCTATTGGCTGCAAAATCTGTTGGTATTAATGGCTACTGCCCCAAAGGTACACCACTTACTGAGTTAGTCGCCGCCATGCAAGAAGTTGCAGATGGTGGTGACTATTGGTTTCAAGACACGCAAGCAATCATAACTCCCCACTCCCCACTCCCTAGTACAGACGCGATTAATCGCGTCTCTCCCCACTCCCCACTCCCCACTCCCCACTCCCCACTCCCTTTACATAGACTCCGAAATAATTTACGTTTGTCAGGAATTGCTCACATTGAAGCTACCCTAGCCGCAGTAACAGCACAATTACAAGTTCCCGGACTACCAGTATTAGATCGAGCAATTCTAGCTGGACAACGGCGAGAACTGCTAGCGGCTCGTTGGTTGCTAAATCGGTTGTTGGTTTCATCACAAGAAAAGCAACAGGAAAATGTCTCCGTTGGTGATGAACCGCCTCTGCCTGCTTCGTTGAGTAGTGCCATTCAACAAAGGCAAACTGTGTCACCTTTACTGAGTCCGGGAACACTACAATCTGCCTTATTTGCATCTTGTGTTACCAAACTTCAATTACCTTTACGAAATGTCACAGATATACCTTTAGAAATTGATATATTTCGTGAAGATAAAAAACGGGAATTACTTTATATTATCCTGCAAAAAGTGGCTGAACAGTTGGATGAATTGCGTGTTTCTCAATTAGAGATAAATCAATTACATCAGGTACATATTAGCTTGTTACGCGAGTTATGGCAAGCAGCGATCACAGACTTTTTTGGCAAATTTTCTCGGATGAAATTAGGTAATCAAAACATAGAAATTGTTAATTATTTATTATCAAGCATAGAAGTTGTGCAAAGAGATATTCTTAATAAAATTCCGCTAGTTTGTGAGTTGTATTCCTATCTACTATTTCAAAGAGAATTGAACATTGATAATACCTCCTATCCAGTAGTCAGCCCTGAAGCCAAGTCCCAAGCATTAATGATTTTAGAGAACTTGTTGATTCAGGTAGCGAATGGGGTAGTGCAACCACTGCTAAATTCTTTAGCAGATGTAGAGGAAATTAAACAAAATTTTTATGGACGGCAATTGATTTCCACAAGAGAAATTGAACGATTTAGAAATGATTTGTCGTGGAAATATCGATTAAAAAATTATATAAATGAACCAAAAGCAGTTTTTGAAAGTCGCCACGAACTATTTGTAATTGCGCCTCGTGGTATTGCCATTACTTCAGTTTATGCTCCTCGAAATCAGGAATTAGTAAAATTTTCTAATATTCCTTTAGTAGTGACATTGCTTTTAGAATTTAGTGATGCGATTGCACCGCGTTTAAAATCACTATTAGCTTTTGCAGGTAGTGGTATAGTCTTCATTCTCACGCAAATAATTGGTAGAGGTTTAGGTTTAATCGGTCGTGGTATTCTTCAAGGTATTGGTAGTGCTTCGTTAATAGAAAAGAATTTTAGACGAAATAGCGATCGCTCCAAGTGAAGGAGCAGGGGGAGAAATCAATTCAAAATTCAAAATTCAAAATTCAAAATTAAAGAACTTCTGCCTTCTGGCTTCTCTTTCCCAATGACAAATGATTTTATCGGACTAGCAATTTCTTATGTTTATGCTATTGGTCTGCTCGTTATTAGCGAGGGACTGCGTAGGCTGTTTGGTGTAAAGGCGGATTTGACCCGCAAGGTAATCCATATTGGTGCAGGGATGTGGGCTTTCGGTGTCCTGCTACTGTTTAACCACTGGGAAATCGGAATTATACCTTTTGCTAGCTTTATCGGACTCAACTACCTGTTTTACCGCTACCGAATCATTGGCGCAATGGATACCCAGGATAGCTCCCCTGGTACAGTTTATTTTGCTATCTCAGTGACGCTGCTTTTCGGGTTACTGTGGCGACCAGATGGGCCAGTAGATAGCGTTGCGATCGCAGTAGCTGGGATAATGGCGATGACCTGGGGAGATGCACTAGCAGCATTAATCGGTAGACGCTTCGGGCAGCATAAATACCAAGTGGGAAATTCTGTGCGTTCCTGGGAAGGTTCAGCAGCAATGTTTGTAGCGAGTACAGTAGTGATCAGCCCTTTCAAGGTCTTGTAATTTTCCCCAAATTATAGTTAGTTGAAAAAATAAAGTTGGTAAACGGGGAATAGCTAGAATGATTATAGGTCAAGTATTTGAGCGTTTTGTAGAAGAAAGTCCGGT
>JAIVFU010000290.1 GCA_020829485.1 Nostoc sp. CHAB 5834
TATCAGATCAGTGTATCAGACTTGTTGGAGTTACGCGCCACTGATGAGCAAAAGGCGCAGGGTTTGGACCTAGCCGACTTCTTACTGATGCCTGACACGACCCGCCCCCGTTGGGTAGTTGAGGGACAAACGATATACGGCGAATACCTGACCACCCAACCCACCGACAGTTACCCCGCTGAATGGGACGCGCCAAACGCGCCGGATGCCAGACCAACAATCAAGCCGCTTACACTACCAGTACGGCTCACTATTTAACCTCTATTTTAGAGAAACTATGAAGTTTGAAAAAGGACGCGAAAAAACAGGAGGACGTGAAGCCGGAACACCAAATAAAGCGGCTAAAGAATTACGGCAACAATTACAGGCCATTGTTCAAACGTCATTAGATGAGTTACCCGATACGTTAGCCCAAATGGAGTCTACCGACCGGGCAAGGTTGCTCACCGCTTTGTTGCCTTACGTCATGCCCAAGTTAAACAGCGTTGAGCTTCGGGCCGAAGCGAAAGAGGATGAGCCAAAGAAAGGATTACCACCCTGGCTTGGTGTAGCAGCAACGCAAAAGAAATCAACGATTCATCTTGAAAACGAACAACACAATGGTATTTGAAAAGGGACGAGAAAAGACAGGGGGACGTAAACCCGGTAGCACCAACAAAGTAACCACCGATTTAAAGAGCCGGATAAGCGCGTTGATAGATCAGCAGTTTGACGCAATTACAGCCGACCTCAACGAATTGGAGCCGAAAGACCGCGTAGCGGCCTATATGAAGTTTATGGAATATGTACTACCCAAACAGCGTGAACAGAAAATAGACCTGTCAACGCTCACTGATGAGCAGGTAGACGAACTATTAAACAAAGCACTTACCAAACTTGACTAATACTATGAAACGAAGCCAACGAGTGACCATACTACAGGAAGCCTTGCAGGGAAAGACCGGACAACTTCACCAGCTACACCAGCAAAGGAGCGAAAAGGCTATGCCCTACCTAGAAGCACATGGGATAATTGATTACGGGCAATGCCCGCCGATGCTTTTAGACTTGCCGATTTACTACGGAGAGGTCGATGAGAAGTTTCATCAGACAACATTGGGCCAATGGATGACCAAGCCCAACAGCGAACGGACTACCGATGTCTGTGGATTCATAGATATGCCCGATAGCCAGTACGACACTCTTCCATTGTCATTCATTGAGCTACGATGCCGGGACTACTCAAAAACGCTTATACAAGGGGGGACAATTGGCGACTTGCGCCGGTATTTCAGCCAGTGTACAGCATCCGTAAACGAACCCTTTGTTGTCCTGCTTTTCAAAACTAACCTCACCCGCTACACTAGTAAATTCAACCCAGCATGAAACGAGCCCAAAAGATTGACCTGCTTACTAAAGTGGTAAACGGGCAAGCAAACTTACATGACTTAAAGCGGCTACAAAATCAGCAAGCCCCTTGCTTCATGGTCGTTACAGACAACGGCAAACCAAAACTAACTGATTTAGTGCATACAAGGCTTGCTGATGAGCAGGGCCGTAAGCTTGTGCCGTACGGTGAGTTCCTGAAAAATCCAATCGTCTACGGTAGCTTTTGTATTACAGAAGATCAACAGCTATGAACCGAGCCGCAAAAGTTTCCCTGCTTACGAAGGTGTTGAAGGAGGGGACAAGCCAGATGAACCGCCAACGGCTACAACAGGCAATCGAGAACGCCCCGCGGTCGCTGATATTGATTGATGACCTGGACTTTGAGCCGGGCCAATTTATAACCGATGATGACCCGGTATCATTTAAAGATAGGAGTAAGGAACATACGATGACGTTATATGAAGCTCACCAGTATGCCCGCCGTTATCAAATCCGAACGCTTATCGTTTTACCCGCCAAACGAAGCCCCTAATGTTTCGGACCATTTTGACGGCTTTAATTGCTTAGCAATAATTCCCTAAAATAGCTCGCAAGCCGAACTAACAAGCATATCCCCAACTGATTCGGGTGATGCATATGTCCACTCTACTGTATACTCAGGATAATTATATGTTTCAACAGTTTTTCCTTGTGCTGAGTACGAGGTGGACCCTAGAACTTTTAACTTTCTCTCATTGCATTCAAACTCATAAAGCAACACCTGATGTCCACCTCTATATGTTATAATCTTCCCATTTTTCTTAGATGTAAAAGTATGGCCTTGGCGCTTAACCCATACTTTTTTGGTGTAAGAGTTAGATACACTAGAACTACGCATGAAGAAACTACTTTTATCAACCGAATCGCCTACATAAATCCAGTCGTCTGTTTTAGCTGAAGGAGGTGTAGAGCCTAAGCACAAGAGTAATAATAATTGGAAAAACATATGACCGAAGTACAGAAAATGATGTGAAGAAATGTTTTTATCAAATGTAAGAAATGATCATATTGTCTTAGCCCCCTGAATGACTGGACAAAATTGTAAAAACAGTTTAGTCCTTTTACATTCAAATACCATGAGCAGAGCAAGGCGGAGTTTTACTCCCGAAGACCGCTATTCCATCGTCCAGGAAGCCATCCGGGACGGCCATGCCGAGACTTCCCGCAAGTACAATTTATCCCCTTCGTTGCTGCGCAGGTGGCGATTAAAATATTTAAGCAAAGGCAAAGAAGGTCTGAAAGATTCCTATGCACGCATCGATCCCCAACTGCGAATACTCGAAGAGGAAAACGAACGCCTGAAGCGAATTGTGGCAAAACAGGCTCTTGAACTGGAAATCAAAAGTGAATTGCTAAAAAAAACGCCTATCCACTCCAGGAGAAGCTAAACCTCATGAAACAGTTCGAAAGACAAGTAAGTCGTACCCTGTTATGCCAATGGCTTGGCGTGCCTCGGAGCGTGTCTTACTACCAACCTCAGTCAGGTAGGCCTGGGGCACGGCCCAGCCAGGCGACGATGAAACTGGATGGGTCTTGGGTAGACAATCAACTTGTAGTGAGTAGTATACAGCAGTTACTGGATGTTGAGTTTAATGCCCTCGGCTACGAATACATCACGTATGAGTTGAAAAAAGAATATTTGATCAACAAGAAAAAGGTGTATCGGCTAATGAAGGAACATAATTTGCTCTTAGGTAAAGTGATCCGACCGACGGGCAAACGGGAGTTCGTCAAATTCAGACGAATTGAAGCGACCAAGCCTTTGGAATACCTGTGCTGGGACATCAAATATGTCTGGGTACAGGGGGAACGAAGGAATTACTATCTGTTGAGCGTCATTGATGTTTATAGCCGCAAGATTCTGGACTGGCTGTTCCAAAGCAGTGTTCGTCAAATCGACCTAATCAATCTTTTCCGACGAATAAACCGGAATCATGAACTGAAAGGCGTCATTTTACGAAATGATAATGGCAGTCAATTCATTGCTCATTCGGTACGTAATTTTTTGAAAAGCTCAGAGATCAAGCAGGAATTCACGCACGTAGCCACTCCTGAAGAGAACTCGTATATTGAAGCTTTTCACAGTATTCTGGAACATGATGTCATCGAACGAAATGAGTTTGCCAGCTATTACGAAGCCAAAAAAATGCTAGGCCGTTATTTTTCCCATTACAACCAGCATCGGCTACACCGTTCGATTGGCTTCATAACACCTCAGCAGAAATGGGAAGAAGCACAAGTAGTTTACGACACAACCTTTTCAGAAAATCTGTCCAGTTAATAGGGGGCTAACACAATATAAGGTGTTTCACTTCGAATCATGGATTTTGTAAACGGTATGTTTTATGCCATTTGAAGAATAAGCCACATAGTTATGTATACAGCAGACAAACGTACAGCCAATCTAGCTTTACTTTCTAAGATTATCGAAGGGACATTAAATGCAAGAGACATTGACGATCTACGCAAGAGCCGTGAACCAATTTACTTAACGTTCAATTTGGGGGACGATGACGAACCGCAAGAGCCTACAGACCCTACCTATCACATTGAGATTTCCGATAACTGGAAAACAGTGAGACGGTACAATCAATATGCTGATGGACGAATTGAGGAACTAGACTAACGCCAATGATGAAACGAAGCGACCTCAACACAAAACGGCAACTACTCGCCAACTTCTTTGAAGGCAAAAAGAAAGACCTACGCTTGTACCGATTTCAACGTAAACAGCAAGAGTCAAATATCAGATGGATTATTGATGCACGAGCTACAGACGGTACGATTAAGGCAGTTGACAAGCAAGGCAACTCAATCTTGATGAGTGAGCAGGATTTAGAGCAATTAGCCCCCCGCCCGGCCATTTGGATAATTGTTAGTCACTCAGGCGGTATAACGCCACCCAGTGTTGATGAGTGAGAACAAGTATCTATGTGCAGATTACACCTTTTATGTGGTCAAAGTGCATAACCTCAAACCTCTGTTCGTGAAGTACAACAGTTAAGGACAGGCTACTTTTGCTTCGTATGTATGATACGTTATCAAATAAATAATCAAGTCAATGAAAGTATTCATTAGTTGGTCGGGTGAAAGGAGTAATCAAGTTGCAGAACTATTTAAAGTTTGGCTAAAATGTGTTATACAAAATTCTAACCCTTGGGTTTCCAGTGAGGATATAGAAAACGGGTCATGGTGGTTTAATGAGATTGGTAATCAGCTTGCTGACACTAGTATTGGTATCATATGTCTGACAAAAGAGAACAAGGATAAGCCTTGGATACTGTTTGAGGCAGGTGCATTAACGAAAGGGCTATCTACTAGCAGAGTATCTCCATTTCTAATCGATTTAGCACCTACTGATCTTACTTCCCCCTTGTCTCAATTGAATGCTACAACTCCAAATAAAAAGGGGGTTCAATCTTTGGTAAGAACGATAAATGCATCGTTAAAGGAAGGGGCGCTTCCCCTTGATGTGTTGGATAAAGTCTTCGAAACGTATTGGCCTCAGTTTGAAAAGGGACTTTCTAAAATAATAGCAGAAACTAAAGAAGGGCCAGATGCACCGGCAAGAGATGATAAAGATATATTAAATGAACTGTTGGTTACAGTGCGATCTTTTGATAGACGTTTGAACAAGGTCGAATCAGCTCCTTCTAACTCTGAAATACAGTTTGAAGAAGTAACTGAAATGGAAAGCTATAGGAGTGTAGGCCTACATATTCATCTACAAAATTACGTCGGATGATTATTGAATGTAAAGATAAGGGTTTAACTAAGGATGCTACTTTTGAAGTTCTTCTACAGCGAAATCTACCTTTTTCATCAGGAGTAGAT
>JAIVFU010000291.1 GCA_020829485.1 Nostoc sp. CHAB 5834
CAATACTCTCAAAAGCGTTTTTATCCAACTCTTTAGATATTGCAATTTTTTGCAAATGTTTTTGTTTCAATGTTAAAAATTTCTTATTGTCAATTGCAGGATTTTTTTGACTAATGTTTTTATAAAGATCAACTAATTCCTTTTGTCTAATTTGCATTTGTCCTGCAGATAGAGTAAGAATTTCATAGTTTCCAAAATTTTCAGCGTCTCTAATCCAGTTAGTTAAAAGATTTACTGCATTAACATGATGCTCAATAAATTTATTGAAATTCAAAGCAGTAGGTAGTAGACTTACAATGAAAACGCTAGCAGAGAATATCCCAAATAGCAAAAAGTACTCATCTGGAATTTTTGAGAAAATAACAGTTGTTCCTACAGCGGAGCCAATTGTTACATATATGGTTGTCACTTTGTTCCAACACCTAAGATTTTCAGCTATTATGCTATGAAAACTACGAGTTTGATCCGCTTTTCCTCGAAGACGCCATAACTCCTTTAAAATTTCTTCTTTACCTTCGATATTCATCGTTTAAAATCTTCTCTTTTGACAGCTGATTTAGAAGAAGAAAAATTCTTACTAGAAGATATTTTCAGAGATGATAAACTTACGTCTTCAAAACTAGCATACCAAGGTATTACCAAAATATTTTGAAGTTCAGTTTTCTGCTGTACTGAAAGATCATGCCACTTTTTTGTGTATGTTAAAATGATATTTAGATTAGTACCACCTATTCCGTCCCAATCTATATTGCCCGGTTTATCATTTGTTGTATTAGTGTTGGCTAATTCTATAGTATACTGATTGCACCTAATGATGAGGCCGTATTGATTTTTCATGATCAACTGTACCATGCTCAAATAATCTCTTTCCATTAGTTCCCCAACGTCATGAAGTATATTTTCGCAATAATCCATTTGCCATAGCTCTGTTCTTCTAGTGACTATTTTAAAATCAGCAGAAATACATTCGAATAGTTTATCTTTATCTGATTGTGTCATAATTCAAACCTTAACAGATGTTATCGTGAAGCTACTGTCAAATATTTCTTTCCATAAACCTATAGTATCTCCAATATAGGTTTTTTCTTGAGCATAACTTAGAGTATCTAAAGCTTTCTCTGCTTCATTGCTAATGACCTTCCAATCAGCTGCTGAAATGTATTTTGTCACATTGTTACTTTTATTAGTTGGGTCTGTTATGTAAACAACGCTACCATCGTTCGTTACTTCTCCATAAGGAGCGTTAAAGATTATTTTTGGAAAGTTTTTATTACTTATTAGCGTAAAAAACCTTAACAATGCTTCCTCAATATTTGTAATTACCCCTTTGCTTAAATCTAAGTATGATATAATTAATTCTATCGAAAAGGAAGAAAGGTTTAGGTTTTTCACATTTTTCCACTCTTTTAATATCCTAACAATACTCGTAAAAGAAGTATTATCTTTCTTTCTTTCAACTATAAAATTTATTTGGTTTCTTATACTCGTTATGTAAAAATTGTATGTTTTACTGTCAGGTTGATATACATAATTAGATAAACCATTAACTTTTCCAGGCGGTACATCAATTACCGGTACTATGTCAACACTTAATCCAGAAGTTAAAAATTTAACGTTAGCAGTTTTTACATTTTCCTTGAAATCATCTTTTGACTTTGTTGGATATATTTTAATAAGGAGTTCTACAATTTTTGAATTTAATTCATGGAAATCATTTATATCTTCAATTTTGCTGATATCAATATAGAAAGCTAAATCAATGTCTAGTATATTATTTAAATTCGGCCTCAGAATCGTACTTTTCCTCCAAGAGCCGCATTGAATAACTTTTTTCACTGACATTGTACTGTTAGCTGTTAAATATAAATCTACTTGTTCAATTAAATTTTCTATCTGATCTTTATAATAACTTTTATCGGTTGTGGAAAACTTTATTGTATTAACAAAATTTATTAATTGTTGGTTACTTAATTTCATGAGTTGTTGGTGTGTTAGGATTTTATTCTTATTTGCTTTATTAAAAATTAAAGAATTAAAAATCTATTTCGAGCCCAAGCTCATTTTTCATTGTTAGTAGGGCCTCTGCATTACCTTTAGCATCATCAACTGGATTATGACTGTGCTCTGTTCTTCTCAAGTGTTTGAAGTTTTTAAGTGTGCTTTTTTGCAGTCCTTTATAAAGACTACCTAAGTTCTGTGAACTATAACCAAAGGGATTTTCATTGATAAAATGATGAAAATACCAGCAAATAAACATCCAATCATAACCATTATTATCGCTTATAAATATAGGAGGACCTGAGGAGGAATTCTCAATCCATTCTTTAAAATCCGTCATTGCAAGAGTAGGATCACAAAACGTCAATGTCATTTCCCTAGTGTAGCCAGAAACAGATAAGGCATCTGGTAAAAACTTGTCAGAGATTGGTCTGATCTGTCTAAAAAAAGTTTTGCTGAGAGTTTCATCTACAACTACTGCTCCGAACGAGATCATAGAGTAATCTCCAGGAATAGGTCCATCACTCTCAATGTCTACCATTATGTATGCCATATTTATTGTAAGTGCGTTGTAGTCAATTTAAATTTTATACAAAATTACTGAATAGTCTCTTCAAATTTTATTTTCCTTTATTATATAATTCTGTCTAAGTTATAAAATTATACGTCAACTTTGCATAAATATTTTACTATCATACGAAAGCTGAATTAATTTTATACTTTTCTTTTTTTATCACTCCTATTATTAACTAAATCTAAAGCTGTAGTTAGCATATGCTTGTGATTAACAACAGTTGCTCCAAAAACTTTAAACTTAGAATTGAAATTTATTCTTGTTCACATTACGTAATGTAAGCTCAAGATTATTGTAAGTGAGTTACAAGACGCTCATAACTTTGAAAATATAATTATAATTTCATTTAACACACTTCTTCTTTACTAAGCGGTATCTACAAAGTAATTAATTTTAGCAGCTCGCTTGTTTTGAAAAATTACAGATTCTAACCTTATATTCGTTTTAATCAAATTATGTAAACTCTTCAAATTTGCTTCTACCTTGTTACTATGTATACCAACCTCTACATAGTAACAGAATAAGATCTAAGCCACAGCCTGTGACTTTGGCACGGTTAAAATGTCTTCACCCAACGCTTCCTCGATCCGGATGATCGTTTTCAGCTCTAGGTTGTGGGTACCACTAACCCATTTACTAATTTCAGATTCTGACTTGTGTAAAGCAACCGCCAAGTCTTTCTGGCTCATACCCTTTTGCTCAAGAATAGCGTGAATACGATCCGCTACATCGAGCATCTTGGTGACTAAGCGCCGGGTCTGGTCAGGTGTCCGGCTGGCAATTCGGTCGAATGCGTCCATAATTTCTGTTTGTTAAGCTAGTAGTTCAATTCGGTTTACATCTACGATCTGTTTACCATCCAGTAGCAGATCTCCCGATTGGGTTAGCTCCGTGAGTTGCTGAGCAATTTTGTTGGCAAATCGAAAGTGAATCAGTAGTTCAGGACTGTTTTGTACAGTCTGACTCACTTTCCGTCCGCCGTTCGCTAAGATGACCACCTCGTCGGATAGTCGAATGCAATACAGGCGAAACTGGCAATAATCATTGCCTAACTCGGCCATGATGCGAGCAGGAGGAGGTAGGGCGGATGCCGCATTTTCAAATCGAAAGTACCGGGCCTTCGCTCCTCGTCGCTGGCCGATCTCCTGAATCCAGGCTACCAACAAATTCAAATCACGGGCTAAGAACTCATCTTGTTCATAGCGGGTAAAAAAACGATCGGTCTCCGATTGTTCTCTGCCCTCTACCTGTAGGGTATAGTAAGCTACCCGTTCAAACGTTTTAAAAAGCCGAATGGTTACAAAATTATTCACTTTTAAGTTAAGTATTAGTCAGCGAAGGTAGTTTTCATCCGTGACTAAACCTAAGGATTCACGCTGTTAAAAGCACTTGCTGGGAGGGGTCTGTCCAAGTCTTATTGATCCTTCACTGAAGTTCGTTTGATGAATGTCCAATAGCATCCATCTACAATTTTCTAAGTCGTGGGAATCGGGATCTAAACTGAAGCGCCAATTTCGACCCCGCGTAGACGGAGATACTTATACAGGGTAGTTTTGGAGATGTGTAACTCGCGGGCGATTTGTTCAACCGGGTACTTGGCCTCTTTGTAGAGACTTTCACCAAGGCGGGCTTTCTGCTCACCGGTTTTGGATAACCCTTTACGACGGCTTAAGAGTTGACCGCGTCGACGGGCGGAGGCCAAGCCGGCCAAAGTTCGTTCCCGAATTACTTCCCGTTCAAACTCAGCCAGACTGGCAAAAATGCGAAAAACGAGCCGACCTTGCGCCGTAGTGGTGTCAATCGGGTCGTTCAAACTGACTAACCCAATGTGTTTTTGTTCCAACTTAGTCACTATCTCGATCAAGTGATTCAGGGAACGGCCCAGTCGATCCAGCTTCCAAATCATCAAGGTGTCCCCCTCCCGGATAATTTCGAGTAGCCTGGTTAATTCAGGCCGTTCGGTTTTAGACCCGCTGGCTTTCTCCTGAAAGATTTTCGAGCAGCCTGCTGCATTAAGGGCATCAAGCTGTAGGGCTAGGTTTTGATCTTGTCCGGGCGGCCGGTGCCGTCAGTTTCGTAAATTGTTTGGTCACGTCCTTGTTGCTTGGTCGCTACAAAGGTGACACGACTACCAGTTTCTTTCAATTCCCAAACACGTTCTCAATGTCAAGTACTGAAAAGATGGCTGTTTTATGAACCTACAAGATGCTCGCGACGAGTTGTTTAGCTATATTGAAGGGTATTATAATAGGCGTCGATTGCACTCGGCTTTAGCCAACCGTCCCCCGACTGCTTTTGAAAACTAATTTTACAAAACTGTTTCATCAAACTCTTAAAAGTGAAGTGGCCACCCAAATAGGACCACCCCAAATATTACCAAAACTGTACGCTTTACATATAGAACACGATGAAGAAGTTTACCATTCCCTGCGATTTCGGCGCGAAAAAGGCGCCCTTTGATGTTTACATCGGCAATCCCGATCCCGACTCTCATCCGTTGCAGTATCAGTCCCGCTGGTTGTCCGAAAACCGTGGTGGTTCTATACCACAAGAGGTGATGGATAGTTTTGAAAAGCTATACGCCCTTGCTCAAAAAAATGAAGTTAGTTTCGAGGACTTATGTGTTTATGCGCTTGAAGCAGCCA
>JAIVFU010000292.1 GCA_020829485.1 Nostoc sp. CHAB 5834
TCTTCGGGGCAGAATCGGTTCAGGCCTGGCAGTGACGCTGAACGTAGAGGAAGCAGTTAAGGAAATCGTTTGTTAAATAATCAACAAGGTTGCGTTTCTTGGTACGAAATTCACAATGGACTATCCTTTCTTTAAAGATCGTCTTTCTCAGTGGGGCGTTGAGACGATTATTCCCGACGAAGCGAATAAGGAGTATATTTAGGCGTCTATTTTTAACGAGTTGACAAAAGGATTTTTAAAGACGAAACAAAAAATAAATACAGCCGTATTACTGACAATTTAAAAAAAGGTACGGAGCAGAGTGAGTTATAGTTGGCAGCGCTGAATTTTCACCATTGCGCAATCAAGCTGATTGCATTATTCCAATTTTTGACATAATTATTATTCATTCCGAGGAAATGGCTGACTTTGCTTTGTCCAAATGACGACAGAGGGGCTGTGGACCAGAACAACCGTTGGAAAACTTTTTTCGCTTGGAAGGGAGCAACAATCATGGCTTTGTAGTCTGGAGAACCCCAAAGGTATGTTTATCTGCACCTTATCATTTTTATAAGAAAGCTTTGTCAAAGTGGCTAAAGACTATTGATCATTAAGATCGATTAGATTAGTCCAGACACGTTGGTTTTTTCCCTGTATAGGACTAGCTTTAAAAAATTGTAATTAGCTACAAAAGCAGTTTACACTTTCTGAATCTATGCTGTCACCAAGAAACAGAAGAAATGTCGTCCGTGTCATTCCTTTCGGAGTATTGTGGTTTATATTTACCCTGATTTATTGCATGCTGGAAAAAGGAATTCTTGGAGAGCTGGACCACTATCCATCTACAGGCAATCAATATAAATTTGCCACAAATATTTTTGCCATCCCCGCTGCGGGACTGATGATGGGTTTACTGACCGGCATTCTGGAGATTGGTTATTTCAGTAAGTGGTTTATTAAAAAAAGCTTCACCAGAAAGATTATATTTAAATCTTTACTTTACTTAATTATTACGATCATTTTTCTATTTGTGTTGGTGTTGGGCAATGCACTTTATACCCATAGTGAGCACTCTTTTAGAAACCTATTATCTCCAGCATGGGCATTTTTCTCTGACTACGCTGCGGTCGGTCTAATGCTGTACATCGCTGTATTAATCCTGATCACCCAATTTTATGCTGAATTTAGTCAGAGTATTGGACCAGGGACACTAAGCAATTTTTTTTTGGGGAAATACCATCATCCTGTAGTCGAAGAAAGGATATTCATGTTCCTGGATATGAAGTCCTCGACTACAATCGCGGAAAATCTCGGTCACGTCAAGTACTTTGAGATGTTAAAGGAATATTTCTTCGATCTATCAGGCGCTGTTATTGATTACGCCGGCACAATTTATCAATACGCGGGTGATGAGATGATCGTCTGCTGGAAACTGAAAGACGGATTAAGACAAAACAACAGTATTGAGTGCTTCTTCGCGATGAGACGCGCTCTGGAAAGGCAGGCGGAAAAGTACAGTAGCAAGTTTGGCGTTTTACCGGGGTTCAAAGCCGGGCTGCATTTTGGTTTGGTAACAGCCGGAGAAATCGGATCGCTGAAAAAAGAAATCATCTTCACTGGCGACGTCCTTAATACTTCAGCAAGGATTCAAGGACTTTGCAATTATTTCGAAGCTGACTTACTGGTATCGGAGGACCTGGCCAAGATACTTCAGCTTCCGGCCACATACACAATAAGATCGGTTGGGGAGAATCTGCTGAAGGGCCGAAGTAAAACAATGGAACTCTTTGCCATTTCCCTCTCAGACGTATCTAGTAAATCCAGCTTACCAAGGTCATTGTAGTAGTTGGTCTACAGAGAAAATGGGGCTAACGGGTAAACAGGCTCGCAACGTCCTGATTCTAAAAGAAAAGCGGTCAACTCAATCTGACACCCTAGCGCTGGTCTGTAGTCCTCCTTCTGAATTAGCCGATTTTCTTCCTTAATCATCCAAATGCAGGCCAATCGTCAACTAACGTCTAATCTGGAATATCCTGATCCGCAACCCATGCAGGGTGTTAATCACTTCAAGTCGTTACGCATGCACCTGAACCATATTGAATCCACGCAGGTATGAAACCAGTAAGTAAAACAGGTGCCTGGATCGGGTGGCTGGTGAGTAGCTTTTTCTGCCTGACTGTTGCTACGGGTCAATCTGTTCCCGCCGACTCAATCCGACACCGGATCATATTTATTGGCGATGCCGGACGGTTACGAAATGGTAAAAATCCGGTCGTCGATGCGGCGAGGGCCCGTTATGAATTTAACAATGACCGAACTACCTTACTCTACCTCGGCGACAACCTCTATCCGCATGGATTATCGGACGAAAGCAGTCCAGACTACGATTCCCTGGCTGCGGTACTCCACTATCAGGCCAGGCCCGGACTGGATGGTTCTGGATTGGCCACTTCGGGCCGAGCCCAGCCATCAAAAGTATTGTTCATCCCCGGCAATCACGATTGGGCAAAAAGTCATGCGGATGGGTGGGAGCGCATAAAGCGACAGGGTGCGTGGCTGGATAGCCTGAATGCGCCCAATATTCATTTACTACCCGCCAATGGCTGCCCCGGCCCGGAGGAAATTCACCTGAGTGGTAATCTGGTGCTGATTATTATAGATACGCAATGGTGGCTGCACCAATTCAGTAAGCCCGGCCGGGATTCTGACTGCGCCTGCAAAACCGAAGATGAACTGATAGCCCGACTGGCGGATATCACGCGCCGAAACAAAGGCAAGGGTATTATCCTGGCGACGCACCACCCGTTTCGCAGTTACGGTATTCACGGTGGCTATTACACGTTGAAACAGCATATTTTTCCGCTAACGGAGTTCTCCGACAAGTTATACATTCCTCTGCCAGTCATTGGCTCACTCTATCCACTGATTCGGGGGGTATTCGGGACTATTCAGGATTTGCCCAACCCGATCTATAAACAGATGGTTCGGGCACTGGAAAAAGCCACATTGATGGCGCCCAATGTCGTGTTTGTATCGGGGCACGACCACGCGCTGCAACACATTCTGGATGGCACTCGAAACTACATCGTCAGCGGATCGGGCATCAATCGTGAGCGCGTGAAGAATGGAAAACTGACCAAGTTTGTGAGTAGCGAGTGGGGATATGTGGTGCTGGATGAATTGACAAACGGTAAACTAAAGGCTACCTTCTACACGGTCGATGAAGCATCGAAAGCCACCGAAGCCTATACAACTACGTTGTTTACGATTCCGCCTGTCCGGCCCGCCGGTGCGATGGATTCGACCGGCTCACGACAGGGTAATCGACAACGACCCCTTTGGCCCGATAGTATTCGGGTGGCCATTGTCCCCGCCTACGACAGCGTAGGCAGGGTTCAGCGCTGGCTTCTTGGCAACAACTACCGAACAGAGTGGGCTACGCCCGTTAACCTGCCGGTTTTCGACCTGACCCGTACGAATGGCGGGTTTAAAATTCTCCAGCGGGGCGGAGGTCAGCAGACGAAATCATTACGACTCGAAGATGCCAGTGGTCGGGAGTGGGTGTTGCGCAGTATCCAGAAAGATCCGGCCAACGCCCTGCCAGTCGCCTTACGCGAAACCATTGCCAAAGACGTATTGCAGGACGAAATTTCCGCAGGGTACCCCTTCGCGCCCCTGATCGTGCCGACACTGGCGAAAGTGGTTGGCGTACCGCACGCTAATCCCAGGGTTGTATACGTACCCGACGATCCGGCCCTGGGCATTTACCAGGCCGATTTTGGCAAAACGGTTTGTCTGTTTGAGGAACGTAGTCCGGGTGATGGAAAGTCGATCAGCACTCCGAAAGTCCTGGAGGCTCTGGAAAAAGATAACGACAATCAAGTTGACCGGAAGGCTTTTTTGCGGGCCAGAATGCTTGATTTGTTTATTGGTGACTGGGATCGCCACGAAGATCAATGGCGCTGGGGCAGTCATAAAACGGCAACGGGAAAAGAGTTCTTCCCCATCCCCCGCGACCGGGACCAGGTGTTTTTCAGGACGGATGGCCTTTTACCTGCCATTGCTTCGCTGCCCTGGCTGCAGCCTAAATTTCAGGGATTTACGGCCAAACTTGCCAACGTAGACGGTTTTATGTTCAATGGCCGCTACGTTGACCGCATGTTCCTGAGTGGCCTCGACGTGCAGGACTGGACAACCGAAATCACCGCTCTGCGCGATTCGCTCACGGATACGGTTCTGGAACGTGCTATCAATCAACTGCCTGATATTATTAGGCAGAAATCGGGCAACAGGCTATTGGAAACGCTTAAAATCAGGCGGGGTTGGTTGCTGGAAAAGGGCCTGGAATACTACCGTTTTATTGCGAAAGCAGTCGATATTCCCGGCTCCGACAAGACCGAACTGTTTCGTATTGAGCATCTTGACGGAGACCGTGTAGCCGTTTCGGTGGTTAAAATTTCCAAAGATGGGTCACTGGCCCAACAGATCTATAAGCGCGTATTCGATGCATCGGTTACCGACGAAATTCGGTTGTATGGCCAGAAGGGTAATGATCGATTTGAGGTAACGGGTACCCAGACCGCCAACATCAGGGTGCGGCTCATTGGTGGCAAGGGAACGGATGTGTTCAACGTAAAAGGCAATCCCGGCAAACCGATCATCTACGATTTGAGCACAGAAGCCAACGAATTGCCAGGTCGAAATCAGGCAATTTTGCATTTATCGACTCATAAAGCGGTGAATCAATATGATCCCCACGCCTTCAAGTATGATATAGTCGCCCCTTTAGCTACAGCGGGCTATAATTTAGACGATGGTGTCTTGCTAGGCGCGGGTGTTCAGTGGACAAAGCAGGGCTTTCGGAAGTCGCCTTTTGCGGCCATGAACCGGCTGCTGGTCACCCGTTCGCTGGCTACGGACGCCATGTCAATTACATATGACGGCATTTTTACTGATTTCATCGGCAAGAATGATTTGTGGATCAATGCATTCGCCAAAGCGCCCGATAACGTTACCAACTTCTTCGGGGCGGGGAATGAGACCGTCTACGAAAAAGACCGCCGAATCCGCTATTACCGAACCCGCTATAATCTGATCAATGTATCGGCTTTAGTAAAGCGTCAACTGGGCGAGCATATGTCCATGTTGATTGGGCCAGTTTTTCAGCGGTTTACCCTGGATCTGGATGATAACAAAGGTCGGTTTATTGAAGACCATCTGGCTCA
>JAIVFU010000293.1 GCA_020829485.1 Nostoc sp. CHAB 5834
TGATGGTAGTCAGAAGTCCCTCCGTGACAATAGGGAAACACATTGAGTAGCCGTGTGAAGGGACAACTTTCATGCACGGTTTCGGATGGGAGGGGTGGAACAGTAATGTTCCCCTCGACCCTATCAAACAGAAATATAAGTTTAAAAAGCTTATCCTATATAGATTTCAGCTTTTTACTTCTCTGTTTTAACCAAACAGGGGAAGAGATATTCCCGCGATCGCACATCCTCATGCCTGCGTTGATTCGGCGACTTGCGCCCGGAGAGAGGAGGCTCACTTTTTTCCGTTTTACCAACTTTCGGTGATTGGGGATCGGGTAAGGTATCCAGTGCAGACATATGACGAAACTCAACGCAACAAAGGTTAGCGTTACCGCCAGTATGCCTGATTCTTATCGTTTTACTTGTCCCCGCTTCATCCACCAGTGCCAGCTTAACGCTATTGGGTTGGAGAATTGGCAGCATATTGCGTACTGATTGCAAGCTGGAGCTAATGACGGGGAAAATCAAGCTTAAGTCACGATAGATAGCATCACCGTCTGTTGACAGTTTGAGCAATGCCTCTCCGTCTCCCGTCAAGACGCTGCCATAAGTTGACAATGCCCTCATAACGCTCTCCTTGCGTCGGAGAACTTCTTGCAACAGAAACGCCCAGGCACGTTGAAACAGTTCTAGCTGTAATTGGTGGTGGTCGCGGTAAAAAAGATTGTAGAAATCCCCTTGTGGGTAACTATCGATTTGTTTTTGAATTTGTTGATGTCTGAAAAGTTTTAACTCTAGTTCTTTATTTAAAGCTGTTAGCTGGGTTTGAATTTCAGTGACTTTTTGGTGAAGATTCTGCCATTGTTGTGAGAAATCTAGTTTTTGGTTAACAGAGGTCACTGCTGTGATTAAACTAGGGCGGTCAAGGGGGGTCTGAATCAGAAGCACCCGGATTTTGATAACTCGCAACTTGGGTTAGTAGATAGTTATTATTCTTTAATAAGAGTAAATTCTGGCTGTTCTTGCTCAGAACCGCGCCAAAGATATTCTGTTAATTGCATACCTAACTTACGTTCATTAGCTGGGTTAGCAGGAACTGGCCAACGTAGCGACTTGTAGATATCTAGACGATGCAAATCGAAGGCAGACTCCAAAAGGTCACAATAGATAGCTGCGGCATCAAGTGCCCAGTAATAAGAGAAGAAGGCTGCTAGCAAACTAGCAGGAACAGCCCACCAAGCCCAAATCGTCCAGATGAGGAACATCATGCTCCAGAGCCAGAATCGAGAGGCGGTGTTCAAATCTGCCCGTGCTTCTTGCAGTTCTTTTTTGACCCCATCGGGTAATACTAGCCAGAGGCGGGGCCAGCAGATTACAGCATCCAATCCATACTTATCCAAAGGACGACTTTCAGCCGCTCTCAATAGGTTGCCCAATCTTGTAGGCATCAGTCTGTGAGGCTGGGCTGGTAACTGCATTAGTCGCCAGTCTATGGATATATATTCCTCCTGTTCCTCAGCCGTTAGATGATTTTTTTTATCTGCCAGTTGCTGCCAACGTTTCTCGTCTCGATTTAACCTGAACTTTTGCCGCTGGATCAACCAGCACCGCAAGGGGTTCATCCATTTAGCCCAGTAGCCTTCTAAGAACCGTAAGACTAGTAGGTCAAAGCGTTGAATCACAAAAGCTGATGCGGCAATAACCAACAAGCACCCTCCTAGTAAAGTAATTTGCAATAATTCAGATTGTTGCTTGAGCCATACTTCTACTGGCTTCCAGCTAAAGCGCCATGTCCATGCTCCCAGTCCTCCAAGCCAAAAGACAAAGGCTGGTGTTAGCAAGTTTGCTACCCAGCTTTCTGCTAACTTTCCACTCAGGCTTTCCAAAAATTTAATGGGCATGTCAGTTTCTACGATTCTTCAGAAAGTATTAAGGCACCGTGAGTAGGACATATGGGAATGGATACCCCAATAGAACGGCGATACCAAACAAAATCTCCTTCAGGGCAAACGTACTTTGACGCTGATATAGCATCACCGCTACCAGGTAGTGGCTGAAAACCTTTTGACACCTGTTTCTTGCTGAGAAACTCAGCCAACCAATCACGAGTAGCTTTGTATATTTTCAGGAGTTCCAATACCTGATCGTCCACCTTCTCCCCAGCACTAGCTTGCGCCAACAGGTTGGATAACTCCTTATCTACCTTTTCCGCATCTTGTTGTCCCAACAGTTCTGGAAGATAGGGACGAATAGAACGAGCACCTTCCAGAACATCTTCCGGTCTGAACATGCTAACACCTCTTTATAGCGGTTCTCACTTGAGTGGAATACAAAAGATGGCAGGATGAACAAAGTCACCAGCAAAGTCCATGCAAAATGGTCAGCAATCGTAATTTTGGGTTTGAGCTTCATCTAAGGAGATGAAAGAGCGTAATCCTTCTTGGCAGCAACTGTTAGAATACCACGTTCTTTGACAAGCAGCCGACGGCTGCCTATAACTCACCATCATAATTATTATCATTATCGCAACTAAGAATATAGGACTTACGCATTGACATAAAAGCAAAAATGACAGGTAGAGTTTTCAAGGCTTCTATCTAGGTTTTTCAATCATATTTTGGCGATGCCTGCGGCGGGCTGCGCCTACGCCAGCAATCAAAAGCAACCTCCAAAAGCCTGGAACAACGTATTTACGTTAATACACAAGATAGCTCTTTTGTACAGTGCGTAAGTCCTAGAATATTTAGTTTCCTGAAAGTTCAGTAGACCGAAAAGTTTTGCGATCGCTAAAAAATAGTAGTGTACGATACTGTTTTTGGAGGAATGGAAAAAAGCTGATCGTCTGGAAGAAATGATAAGATCGGCTTATTGATGAACTCCCAATTTCAAAGATATTCCCTTGTTTACATTTACCTTGAGTCTTAATTGGGATATGTTCTGTTAAACAGTTAACCACTTCATTCAAGGTTTTACTATCAGTTAGAACTGGGGTAGTTGCAGTCATAGCCAAGCCAGATATTCTTCTAGCTCAATTTTCACTCAACTACTTGACAAAATTCTCTGAAATAGCACTATAACCATGTTCTGGTGCGATAGTTACTCTTAGCCTCTTGGCTAATCTATTAGCTTTACTTATGTTTTAACTCCAAGCAAATCATTGAATAATAGTATTTAAAAGCACATTTTTTAAGCAAAATTCCACTGGAACAGGTATTCATTACAGAGCGATCGCAAAACTTTTCGGTCTACTGTCCTTGTATTAACCGCTTATAAGCCCTATAATTTTAACTTGTTAGCTTGATAGCATCAGTGTGCTAAATAGTTACAGTCGGTCTGTTTTGCATCGTTTTTGCACCCCCTGAACGGTTACATTATTGAGGAGTTAATCATATGCCAAATACAGATCAATTTCAATCAAAGTTGGCAGCATTACCTCATGAGTATCTTGGTTCAACCCTTATTGAATTTGATAATAATGAAGGAATACTAGAGAGGGTTTTCCAAGCCCTGATTTTTCCGTTAGCTATTTTCATTAACTTAAAGCTATTGACAATTAGGCTGTGGAAAAAGTCACGTTTTTTCGGGGCTTGAAGACTTCCCGTGAAAAGTCAGCTCCCTGTGAGATGATATGAGATAACCAAATACAAGCCACCCACCCCCAGTCAAGTCCTTCCTGTTTCCAGTGACGTGGCAAATATTGGTTGAGGATTTCTGGCAGTCCCATTTTTTTCATCACCTCTAGCAGCAGAACAACATCGTCGATTCGTTCTGAGATTATTTGTTGGAGTAAATGTGCCATTTGTCACACTTACCATACTAGTGTTACGTCACAACATATTTTTTCGTGGGACTTGCTTAGTCGAAGCGATCGCCTGCTTAGACACTATCCCTTATTTCACCAAACTCATTCTTGATTGCGCGAACGGTGAGTAAAACTTGGTTGTAAACAAAAGTTTTAACTAATTTCAGCAGAAGTCCCACGCCTCACTCTTAGGAGCGTGGGGATGCCAGTCGCCTGCGACGAGAAAACAAGAGTCCATCTGAGTTTGAGTCATGGAGTCGCCATAGAGACCCCGCCTCCCGTGGTTGGCGTTTTGGGAATGATGGATTATATTATCCAGTCAAGTGATGCTAACTGAAGACGATGAGCTATGCCTTACGTTCTGGTGATGGGCTACGCCCTGCTCTCTTGCGATCGCAAGCAATATATGGGGTTCTGGTAGCAATGGAACAGGAATGCCTCATTTTCCGCTGGCTTCGGGTAGATGTGACAAAGACACTGTTGGTGCTCATGAAATACAAACTAGACAGTTTGGTCATCAAGCTGATCAAGAACGCTTGGGAAACCTAAAAGGCGATCAAAGAAGTGATGGTATTTCTGCAAAGCCACTGTGTTTCGGCCACGTATGCAGTCAAGATTTACAAGCAATACCAAGATAAGGCGATCGAAGGATTCCGTTCCTCTGGTTATTAAGTTAACGCTCAAAATCCCCATCTTTAGAGCGTCCCCTTTAGATCGCTTAACCTTTATTTGTCGAAATCAAACTCATCAAATGGAGTGAGAATCGACAGCGATGATCGCACATCAGGCAAGATAAATTAATAACAAACTCTGTAAGTTACAAACTTTCAAACTCTCGAACTCCTGAACTCCCAAACTTACAGATTTAAGGAGCTTCGTAACTCATCTTCTGTAGTACCTTGAAGCTCCGAAGCTTTACTCAGCAGTAGATCTACTGCAACACGGATCAAAGTATTATCTGTAAGTCTCTCACCACCTTTAACTTGTTTCGTTCTATTTAATTTCCGGGTGAGATCGGTAAGTGCGTCAATCTGATCCTGTCTCAATCGTGCTTCCTTGCGCTCCAATTTTAAATACTTCGGAAGTTCGGTACTCTGTAAGTCTGTATCTTGCAAACTTTGTAACTTTGTAGTTTTGTTGACTTCTTCACCCTCCCGCTCAATAGCAATTTGCGTAGAAGAAACAGACTCTGAATATTTATTAGTCTGTAAGTCTGTAACTTTGGAAGCCTGTTGTTTTGTAACTCTTTCTTCTACTTCACTTGAAGATTCTGGTAGAGTTCTCTTCTACCCCCAAAATCTGATAAATTAAATGGCATGGAACAGAAGCGCCTGAATCATGTAGAGCAGATACCCCCAGAAGATTGGGGAAAGACTCCAACCAGCGTCAAAAAACTGGTGGAGGAGAT
>JAIVFU010000294.1 GCA_020829485.1 Nostoc sp. CHAB 5834
GTGATTTGACAATTGGGCAAATCAACAGGAAATCGAAGCTCTGTGCTCATTCAAGCAGAACACGGTACAAGATAAATCCGATCAAGTAATCAACCACACAAAGTGCGTAAGAGCCAGTTTACTGGGAACAGGTCACCCTCGGAAAGCACCACGAGCGAAAGGGCTTGTTACGAATGGGGGCGGAGGACGCATGTTAAGGGTAGTAACGAAATGACTACTCTGTAAACATCTCCACGGTAGTACTTCCGAATCGAACGCCGCAGGCTGCCCTGACAATTCGCCACGACTTCGCTGTAGCATTTTGCTTTACGTTCCATTGAAAGATTCATCTGGGTATCCAGGTTAAGGGGAACAAGTATTGCTGACGCATTCTTAGCCCACGCTTGATAAACCCTACTGGATAAACCGGGCCATCGGTAATTGGCCCGCTAGGACGGGAAGGGAAGGTGAGTTAGGAGCGGAATCAGTCATTCTGTTGAGTCAATAGTAGTGAATCGACAAAATAGTCAACCAAGATCCACGAAGAACCGGATACCGATCAGTCGATGTCCATTTGTACTTGTTTATGCGAAGTGTCACACAGATGCGTTTCTTTACATAAACCGATCTGTTCTCTCCAATGAAAATAGCCTATTGGTATACACTAGTTTGCGTGCTGTCCTTTTCGGGTTGTCAACTCAAAGAACGGGAGAAGACAATGAACCGCCGAGCGAAAGAACTCGATCAGAAAGAGCAACAGTTAATCTTGAGAGAGCAGCAACTCAATCTGAAGGAAAAAGATCTGGTAAGTCGGGAAAAAGCGCTAAAGAAGCCAGCTGATTCGTTGGGAGATTCAAGTAATGTCTACAATCCGTACCTCATAGGGCGCTGGTCGGTTCAGATGCGGTGCGTCGAAACTACCTGTGAAGGGTCTGCCGTCGGGGATACCAAAACGGAGCAATGGAATTTTAGTTACAAAAACAATCGAGTCTTTGCCCAGGCTATTGTCAACAATCAATTATTTCGAGTATACACCGGCACCTATGTACAGGGTGGGTTAGTGCTGACGACCTCACCGGATTCCGCCGTGGCAAACACCAGAATCACCGTTAGGCTTCAATTTAAGTCCCCATCTAGTCTGGAAGGCCAGCGTGAAATCTTTCGAGGGGGGGATTGCCGACTAGTATATGCGCTCAATTTGACCAAGTTGTAGACCCTCTACTTGTTAACCAGCATGATGCTTTCTACGGATCTGAACTTTTCCTTGCCGCTCAATAATCCAGTCATTATATTTTCCTTAATGCTTTTTATTATCCTTTTTGCGCCCCTTTTGTTTAAGCGCATCAGGATTCCTCCCATCATTGGTCTTATTATTTCGGGTATTATCATTGGTCCATACGGATTAAATCTACTTCGACGTGACAGCAGTATTGTCTTGTTTGGCACGGTCGGCTTGCTTTATATCATGTTCATGGCGGGCTTGGAAATTGACCTGGAGGATTTTCGTAAGAGCCGGAACAAGATACTCGTCTTCGGTTTGTTTACGTTTCTCTTGCCAATGCTTGCCGGAACACTGTCCGTATTTTTTATCCTTAATTACTCGCTATTGTCCTCGTTGCTGGTCGCCAGTATGTTTGCCTCCCATACGTTGCTGGCTTACTCCATTGTCAGTCGGTACGGTATCACCCGGAATCAGGCTGTGACGTTGACCATCGGTGGAACCATGATCACGGATCTTTTGGCGCTGCTCGTGTTGGCAACCATCGTCGGAGTGACCAAAGGCGACATCAGTTCAGCGTTCTGGATTCGACTTTTTGTTTCGTTATCTATTTTCGCCGTTATCGTCCTGTTCGTTTTCCCACTCATTGCCCGGTGGTTTTTCCGGAACTTTACCGATAACGTCTCCCAGTATATCTTCGTACTGGCCTTGGTATTTCTGGGGGCATTTTTGGCCGAAGTGGCTGGCTTAGAGGCCGTTATTGGTGCTTTTTTGTCCGGCCTGGCGCTCAATCGCTTTATTCCGCATTCGTCTCCGCTAATGAACCGGATCGATTTTGTGGGCAATGCCTTATTCATTCCCTTTTTTCTGATCGGGGTAGGCATGCTGGTCGATATTCGCGTGTTGTTCAACGGGGTGGAAGCGCTGCGGGTAGCCACCCTGATGATTATCGTGGCCATTGCTTCCAAATATCTGGCGGCCTTACTGACCCAGAAGACCTTTCGACTCAGTACAGATGAGCGGCAACTGATTTTCGGCCTCAGTAATGCCCGGGCGGCGGCCACCCTAGCCGTTGTTTTGGTCGGTTATAACATCATCATTGGCGAAACGGTTACTGGGGAACCCACCCGTTTGCTTAACGAAGATGTACTGAACGGTACGATCCTGATGATTCTGGTGACGTGTACCATTAGTTCCCTAGTGGTGGAAAAAGCGTCTGGACGAATTGCCCTGCTGAATGAGGCAGAGAACGGTCCGCTGGTTGAATCCATCGAGAAAATACTGATTTCGTTAGCTTACCCCGAAACGGTAACCGATTTGGTCAACTTGGGTTTGATGTTAAAGCCATCTAAACACACGGATTCACTTTATGCCCTGCATGTTGTCGATGAAGAAGATAACCAGAACGGTCGACTAGCGGGCAAAAAGATGCTGGATTTGGCGGTAAATCAGGCTGCTTCCACTGACAGTGAATTGATTGCGCTATCCCGCTTCGATATGCACATCAGTAATGGAATCATTTATACCATCAAAGAGAACAACATCACGGATGTTGTAATCGGCCTCCACCATAACACGCAGGGAAATCAGTTTTTTGGTCCTGTTGCCGAACAGATTTTAAAACGGGTACCCGAGACGATTTATATTTATAAAACGGGTAAACCGCTCCACACACTTCAACGCATGGTGGTAGCCGTTCCACCCAAAGCCGAACTGGAGCCTGGTTTTGGCCATTGGTATCATAAGCTCGTTAGTTTGGCTAAGGAAGCGGGCCTGGACATGCTGCTCTACGCGCAGGCAGATACAATCCACCAGTTAGAGAAGTTGGGGCATACACATGCGGGAGTTGTTCGTATATTATACAGGGAACTGGGTGATTGGAATGATTTCTTAATTCTTGGTCGTGAAATAAAAGCCAACGATTTGTTTGTGATCATCTGCTCACGAAAAGGCCATCCTTCTTATCACGGCCAGTTCGACAAACTACCGCATTATTTGACTGCCTACTTCGAAACAAACAGCTACATCATTCTTTATCCCAAGCAGTTAGAGTCCGGTTACGACGTAGAGCTATTTACTATGCTTCCTAACCGGTAGCGGGTAAAGTGTCCTTACCCCGTTTGGTGAGCCACTTTACCGGGGAGAGGTCACATTCAGTTTAGGTTCAACCGTTTGGTAGGGAGAGCTGGTTGTAGCGGCTACAGCAGGTTGGTAGCCCTCAAGAGCACTAAGCTTGGTCGCCAGCTGACTCAACATGACCCCGTAAATTACCTTGGAGGTGATATCGGCAATGGTGTAGAGTATTTGCCGGGTCACCATACCATTAGGGGTGGGCGAGAGCCACGGCATCAGGTAAGCAATCGGGTAGAGCGTCCACGAAAGAATCAGCAGCCAGAAAATGGCCCGTGCTTGCCCACCAGTACTGCCGGGCATGGTTTGTGCTGTTTTGAAAATACTCATCCCCACTAGATAACAGATGTAAACCATGAAGACCGTACTAATGGCTCCCCAGATATTCATCGTTGTGATACTAGTCGTTTCATAAAACTGCCCAATGTAACCGGTATAAATCATCAACAAGCCACCCACCACAAAGCCAACGAACGTGCGCCGGAACTGCTGACCGGATATACCCAGCACTACTAGCAACTGGGTTAGTAGCATCGGCACGTCGATGGACCAGTTCACGTACCGATACCCATTTGAAAACGTACTGTCTGATGGATTCCAGCGGTCACCATCCCAGGTGAATGCCTGCGACCAGCTGAATTGTTGATTAGCCAGAATCAGTGCTGCTGAGACCATTACAACCGCTGACAAGGTAGATGACAACCGGTAACGAGGCGACGTTTCCTTGGCATTGGCCAGAAAATAGACAAGTCCGGCAATTTGTGCCCCTACGCCCAGCGTCAGTATATGCCTGACAATGTCGAACTGAACGGAGTTATAGCTAAATAAATTTTCCATGTTTTCCATAACGTGACAGGAGTTTCTGTTGTAGAGCGATACGTTTAGGCCACAACTCGTTGTCAATCAAGGCGGTTTGCTGTCAAACCTAATTCTAAGTTTTTTCTAAGAACGGCCGGGAAATGAAATCTAGTAAGCTCATGACAAGGACCTTCATTCCTGATTCGTATTATCTCATTAGTTACCTTTTGAGTTATCACTGCGTCAGTTGCTATCTGACATAATTTACTGGGTAGCGAATTGAAAGTCCTTGTTTTACCGCGCATTAATACGACAATTAGTCTGTTCGTTAACCCGCTTTTTTTGCCTAGAAACATAACTAAGCCACTACCGATAATCTTAGTCAAAAAAATGAAGAACATAATAACCCTTCAGACTGTTGACATTTTATTATTAGTATTACCGCTTGTATTTGTAAAGCAAAAACTTAAAATTGTAAAAAGTCAAATTGTTGATGTTTACTTCTCAACTTCTGTTAGTGTTTGAGTGGCAGTTGTCTTTTTTGCAAAAATTTACACAATAAGAACACGTTGAAAAAACAATTTAAAATCATGGAATTTAAAGAACAATTGCACAAACTAGCAACAGAAAGAAACACACCTTGTGTAAGTATTTCCTTGAATACACATCGTACGCATCCAGACAATGTGAAAGACGATACAGTATTAAGAGCTCTCTTAAAGGAAGCAGAAGAAAGAGTAATTTCTGAATTTGGTAAAAGGCCCGTTGCTTCTCTTTTGGAGAAAATAGAAAGTGTTGCTTCTGAAATAGATGTAAACTATAATTTAGATAGTTTACATCTATTTCTTTCAAACGACACGAAAGAAATCATCAAATCGTCTTGGCACACCAGTAATGAAGGTGTATACATCTCAGATAGCTTCGCTGTGCGTCCGATCATTAAATCATTTAACAGGAGCGAAATTTATTTGTTGATGGTACTTTCTCAAAATGGTGTTCAACTGTATGAAGCAATGAATGACGAGATTGTAAAAGAAAT
>JAIVFU010000295.1 GCA_020829485.1 Nostoc sp. CHAB 5834
TCTCTGTCGCAAGGGCCTGCCGAACTTCACTCATCAGGTCTAAAGAGGGCATGGGGCTTCAAACTCCGTAGAACTGCTGTTTTCTGAACCGTGCCTGGTCGCGAGACTGCTCTGCTTCGACGACCTCAGCAACCTGTTCCGGAGAGACCCTGAAAAATTCCTTGCCCGCGTGCAGCCCTCGGCCCTTCAGGATTGAGTGGGCCTTAGCCTCGACCCAGTGGCGGTCCCACACTTCCAGCGAGTAACGCAGCTGAAACGGTAGCCGGGTGGATTCATTGTTGAGCTGCTGTATGCGCTTGTCAGCCGCCTGGGAGGTCTTCCCCACCTTGCACACCCCTTCATCGAGTGGGCTATGGGCAACGTAAATGTGGCCACCTGCACGCTCAAAGTATTGGCTCAATGCGTCGAATGAGAAGTCCAGCCAATCATCGCGCAGTGGATGCAACTGCATTACCGCGTGAAGGTCTATATCGGTGGCTCGTGCCAGCCGGCAAAAGAGCAGAGCATGTTTGAGAGGGTTGCCGGCCTCGAAATGACGGTAGAGCGCAGCTATGGAGTTTTTATGGGCATCTTGCACTCAACGTCTAGGGGATGGATTTAGCCCTTAGCCTGTGCCTAGACTAAGGCTCTCATACTTTTCTTAAAAATGAATCCCCTAGCCACTTTGTCCTTTGCCCTGCAATCCGTGCAATATGTTTTGTGGGGATTTCAGGATTGGGCTATCGAGCGGCTGACGTCACCGTTTAACTCTTCGCAGAACAACTCCGAATCGAAAGACGAGGCACCGTCGTTCTATCTCAAAGCGTCCGTTGTAGCCGTCGCGTTGCTTGCGGCGCAGGTCATTCTCGTGAAGATGGCCGCTCCTATCTTCAGCTGGATGGGCCCCAACGTTGGCAGCTCATTGCTGTTGGCCATCGTCGGTACGACAGGTGTCTTCTTCCTGACGTTTATGGGCTACAAAGCGTTCAAAGCAACCGTTGGTTTTGTCAGGCAGATGCATGCACGGGGGAATGAACTCGCGACAGGAAAGCGGAAGCCCGCGCGTTGGCGCGCTACCGCATGAGACAGTCCTGGATAGCTATACGTTTTTTTACCAGGAACTCGTATGAAATCGAATGTCATCACCCTCGTGCTCTCCCAAAGCGACCTCAAGCGTGAAGCCATGGTCCGTGCAGGTCTGTCCCCTCAGGCTCTAGGCATGCGAAAGGGTACCCGTGTCGAACGCAGCAAGAAATCTCTCTTGAAATGCGGCCACGTCAAACACAAGTCGAAACTCTGGGCATAACAACGCTCAAATTCAAAGGCTCCACGTATCACTACGTGGAGCCTTTTTCATTTGAAAGGACTGGTTGCCCTTTTTGCCTTATGCCAGGCCGGGAATCTTCAGTCCAAAGGGCAGTGCGCTGCCACCCACGGCGGCAAGCTTCTTCTTGGTGAAGTCTTCCTTTTGCTCGTATGCGTTCTTCGCGGCAATCTGGAACAGGAGGCTCACTGTTTCCGCATCTTCCGTCAAGGCTTCGGGCTTCATGGAGACTTTGGTAATCTCGCCTTTGCCGTTCATGACGACAGTAACGATACCTTGGGCCTGGCCCTCGAACGACGCAACCGCGATTTCGTTTTGCGCTTGTGTCATTTTGGTCTGTAGTTGCTGGATACCCTTGAGCATTCCACCCATGTTTTTCTGCATGAATTCTCCGTCGTTGCTGATAAGTTGAATTGACCGCCGAAATGTTTCCCGGCTTCAGACCAGTACATGAATGCCTTTTAAATCTACGTGCTCTATGACCCCTATAAAGCTCATAAAAAGACATTTACGCAAGAAAAAAAGCCCTCGTATGAGGGCTTTTGAATGATTTTCAAATTATTAGTATTCCGCTGGTCGCCATTTACGCCACGCTGCGGGGAACCCGTTGGGACCAAGCGTATTGAGAACGTCAAGCCAGTCGACGCTCTTTTGACCCTCGGGAATCATGCCCGGGGGAATGTAAATAGTGACTCGTTTTCCATCTCGGACCAGACGGTCTGCGAGCACTTCTGCTGAGTGCAAACCGGTACCACTGCGGTCGTTATCTGCCCAAACGACAACATGCCTTACGTGCTCAGGTATTTCTACCGTTTGCATCAGTGCAGCATTGACACTTGCCCAGATAGGCATCAAGCTGACGGCGTGAGCCGCCAAGGCCGTTTCAATACCTTCAGCTATTCCAAGAACATCGGAGTCTGCTGGAAACATTTGAATAGCACTACCACGCAGGTCTCCACAGCGAGCCATCATCACTTTCTGCTCAGGAACATTCGCCTTGTCACCATCTTTCGTGAGATAGATACGGTGGATAGACAGAATTTTCTTTTTGCTGTCCCGGATGGGCGCAATGAGGCACGGATGATGGCCGTAGTAAGTCCTGGTCTTGATTTCAACATTCGGCAGACTTGGATGGCTGCGAAGCGTTTTACACGGTCCATTCAGCCAACGATTGAGCCCCCGTTTTTCAAGGTACAGCTCTGCAGGTGAGTTGGCCAGGTCCTGAGAACCTTTCCACACCTCGCAGATTTTTGCGTAAGCCACCTCAGGAGGTACTGTCGGTTTTGGTTCGTACTTTTTGGACTCAACGGGAGTGTGTTCACCTCGGTTCTCCACCGCGAGCCATTCCGCCACGATATCGAGCGCTTCGGCAAAGGGTATCTTGTTGGCAAACGCTAAGGTGCGAACGCCTGAGTTTTGAGGCCCGCAAGAGTTGCAGATGCCGCGACCCGTTTCGTTGAAGTGTTCAAACAGGCGGTAGCCGTTGACGCCCCCATGGTTCGGGCAAGGCACGTGGTATCCGACGGAAGCTAAAGCTTCCCCCAGGCTCGGTGCCTTTTCTTCCAAAATTCGGCCCCAATTCCCTTTCGCCTTCGTTGTAATCTCTTTCCACGAGTAAGCGGTGCCTTTGGCACCGTAGACCCGGTCTTTGTCGAGTTCTTTATCGGTTGTGGTCATTGTTCCGCTTTTAGTTTTCCTCAACCGTATAGGCATTGACCAGGACCCTCGGTTTTCAACGACACTGAGCCGAATCCGCATTGAATACGGCCTCCTAAAGAAAAAACCACCGGACAAGGCGTCTCGGTGGCGTTCAATCAGATTAGTCTGAAACTGGTTGCGTACCCTGCATCAGCTGCTGGTATGAATCGGATACGGCAAAAACGACGGGAAATGCACCTCAATGACTCTTAAAAAAAGGACTCGCCCTGTGCGCTTGGTCTAAGTGCCACTGTGGCGCATGACCACACCGCAGCTCAGTGAAGCATCTGGCTGGTGGGCTGACGAGGGCCGTATGCCCCCACAAATTCCATGCCTTGGTCTACACATACCTTTTCGAGAAGGGCGATGAGCTCGCTAGGCGGTTCTGCGAAAAAGAATGGAGGTGCGAGCGCAAGCATGCCTCCTTCGGCCGTGTGCCCCCGCAACTCCGCCACTCCATCCTGTGGAAAGTCTACCGATACACCGCAGGTTTGATAGTGGACCTTAGACAACTCGACCAGCTGCGCAATTTCTGCTTGGCCAGCTTGCGCGCATTTGAACATTACCTCTGCCATGGAGCAGGGCTTGAGCGCCTGAACTAGCTGAGTACCCCATCCGGCGGTATCGAGCATCAGCTTCAGCCTATCACCCAGGGGGGCTCCGTCCCACTGAGCGCCGGGTGTGAACACGTGGCGTTCGCTCACGTCCAGCACTACGGAAGCAACGAAGTAAAGTACGGTTGCGCGAGACGACTCATAGGCGGGGTCAAACAGAAGCCTTGTTGTATCCAAGTCCCGCGGTATACCCTGTGTGGCCTCTACAAAGGCTCGCGAGAGGTAGGTAGGTCCCATACGCTGGATGTTCTCTCGTGACAGAAGCGTCGGAAACGTATTGAGTTTGCCTGCTGGGTTAATGAAACCCGTTGATTTCAACTCCTGAAGCAAGGAAATTGCGTCCAGCTGCTCTTCGGCCAGGGTCAAGGGCGCTTGCATGCTTTCTTCTGAGACTTGCACCAGGAAGGGAATCGCGAACATCCAAAGGAATTGACTGACCTGCCCATCCGGCCCCGTCAATGCAGGCTTGTCGAGCAGCGGCCATGCGGACAAGGTCAAAACCCGGTTCTGGCGAATTGCTCCAGTGGATTGTTGCAGTGCCATTTCTAAAGAGAGAAGGACGTGCTCATGCCCCTCGGGAGCACCTAACTGGGATTGCAATTCACGAAACCCTTGCCTGACGCCCTCCAAAAAATCAGTGATGCTTTCGGCTTCCACCGCACTTTCTGTACCATCGATAAGCTTTCGAGCAAGTATTTCGCTTGATGTCATATTGCAATTCAAAGTTAAGGGAGTAGTGTACCTTAAAATTTACATTGGGGCTAAATTTTATACGGGATTTTACTGTGGCCGGAGTATTTCAGAAATACTAATATTTTGATAAGACGGTAGTTAGCCCCAAAGAAAAAGCCGGGTAAGAAACCCGGCTTAGTTTATTGGTTGACCAGCGCCTCAAATCCGCTCTCACTGAGCACAGGTACCCCAAGCTCAGAGGCTTTGTCGAGCTTAGAACCCGCTTCGGCTCCGGCCAGGACATAACTGGTTTTCTTGGACACTGAGCTGGAGACCTTACCCCCATTGCTTTCAATGGTGTCTTTGTAGTGGTCCCGCGGCTTGGAAAGCGTCCCCGTGATAACAAAGACTTTGCCTACAAAGTTGGCTGTGCCGCCAGCGGATAGAACCTCCTTTGGCTGCACGAGGGCGGCCAACTCCGATACCTCGGTAGCGTTGGGTTCTTGGGTGAAGTACTGGGTCAGGCTACTAGCCGTGATGGGTCCTACAGAGCCCACGGTGAGGAAGCCTTCATGCGGTTGAGATTTCACGGCCTCCCACGACTTGAACCGGTTGGCCAAGTCTTTTGCGGTCGACTCTCCAACGCCTGGAATTCCCAGTGCGTAGATGAACCGGTTCAATGCAGGCTGCTTGCTGGCTTCAATTGCCTGCAAAAGCTTTTCAGCGGATTTGAGCCCCATACCTTCCAGCTGGGAGACTTCCGCAACCTTGAGGCTGTAGAGGTCCTTGGGGGTGCGAACCAGATTGGCATCAAGGAGCTTTTGGCTCACCCCTTCGCCCAGCCCTTCGATGTTGAGCCCCAGCTTGGAT
>JAIVFU010000296.1 GCA_020829485.1 Nostoc sp. CHAB 5834
TGCTTGCGGAAAGTCAACTTTAGCCCCAGCTGCTCTAGCATTGTGGCCAGCAACCAAATAGGTTTACAGTCTAGGGGAATAGTAAACCCAAGAATTGCTTTGACGTGAGCAGCACAATGTATAGCGATGTCCCTCATCTTAAGTAAGGTGGAATCGTCGGCGGTAACTTCTTCACCCTTCATTAAACTTAAGAGAATTTGATGCAGTCCCAGGTTAAATCTAGCAAGCCAGCGTGCCGAGTAATTGCCCCAGTCGATGCACAAAGGTAGATTGTCCCGCTCGGTGCGGTCTTTTTGGGTGACAATTGTTGGTGGGGTAGGATAAGTTTGCCCAGTTCTGGGGTCAACAATTGATTCTTCGGGTGGGGCTAAAATGGCCTCAAGTCCAGCTAAGGCTCTAATTAAGCGGCCACCTTTATCCATTTCTACGAGTGATTCGGTTACTTCGATGCCATAAGAATCAGAAATGCGGAACTTTTCACATTCAAAAATTTCATTAGGGTCAAGGTAATCTTTGCTCTGACGGGCGCGGTACTCACTCAAAGTAATATTGTTCGCCTTGGCAACAGCCGAATTGTGGGCACTATCCAAAGCTTGTGCTGCTGCTTTAAGACTTTCTCTTGCTTGAGGATCTGAATCACTGCCCACATATATAAATGTATTGCCCATTTCGGTGAGGAGCGATCGCAAATCATCACGCAGATTATTTAGAGAATAGTGGCGGTTAGCCAGAATTTGGCAGTAAGCCTCAAGCGCCCAATCTTTCTCCGCTCCCCGCTTACCCGTTTCTCTGTCAATCCGCAACAGAAAAGCGGTCATTTCATTGGTTTGGAGCAAGCGCTCTTTAATCTTGGAAGCGTTTGTATCTTGGTAGCCAAAGGGAGGACGCGGGGCCACCCAAATATGAAACGGGACTTTCGGGCGATAGCGGTACAGTTGTTGGGCGCATTCAGTCGCAGTTTGGGAAACGCCGTGAAACACACCAAATACTAAATCAAAATGATACTGGGAAATATCGACACCAGTACCGAGACTGGGAGAGGTGAACAAGGCATCAAAGTTTTTGACGGCGTTGGTGATATCTTTGATGAAAGCGACATTCTCATCACTGCCAGAATTATCGGAATGAACCGACCAAATGCGCCATGAAGCCCTACGGGCTGGGCAAGGGGTAAGGGGTAAGGGGGAAAGGGTGGAGGAATCTGTTAATTCTTCCTTTTCCCCTTCCCCTTTCCCCTTTAAAGAGCCAAGTTCACTTGGCGAACTACTAGATTCTTCATACTTGATAGTAAAGGATTTGTCGAGTTTTTTGATAAAACGCTTACTGTCACTTGCAACCATAACTTTCTCACCAAGCATCAGCGCTGCCGAGATTTGGGCGACTAGGGCGCTCTCATTATCCCCCTCATACCAATAAATTGTGCGCTCCCCGTTTCGCCACTCGTTTTTGATAATGTAAGGTACTTCACCGAGTGGTCGCATTGCAAGAAAGAAGTCTACCGTTAAATCATCCATGTGTGCATCAGCGATGACGACCAGTGGCGCACTGTATACTATGTATTCAAGGACTTCAAGTATTGCTGCACGGTGCTGTTTGCAAGTATTACTGTGTAGTAAGTGGGTGAGGTATTGGCAAGCTTCATCTATAAATATGCAGCCGTAAGTGAGAGACTGAGTATTCAGCTTATGCAAGCTGTCAATAGTAATACTAAGGGCTTGAGCCTGGGCTAAACTTGTGTAACCCAAGTCTGAATACATAGCAGTTTGAAGTCGTTCGGCAAGATTTTTCAACAAGTTAACCCGATGTCCATTGTTGAGGAACCGCACGTCAGGATTTTGGTCACGCCACCAGCGCATAAGTTCAGTTTTGCCTGTACCCATGTCGCTCCAGAGTACGACTAGTCCTGATTTTGGGAAATTGAAGGTAGGGGATTTCTTCGATTTGGATGAATCAACTCCGCCAGAATCGGTAGACTCTTTCTTTCTTTGATGTCCTTTTATGGATGGCGTGAAAAGTTGTTCCTTTTCAAGCTCATAAAGCTCAGGCACTGTCAAGCACTTTTCTTCAAGTTCAGGAATACACAAAGCCTCAGAGAGATACAAGACATTAACAGTGACATCTGGTTTGTACTTGCTTAACCCCCATTTCTTAGCCCGATACGAGCGCTTGTAATCAGCAAGTGATTTAGCATCATCGATGATTGCGCTCAGTAGAGCGTTAGCATTTTCACCTCGACCAACTACAAAATCATCAACCCCTTTTTCTGGCCCCGGCAGTAATGCTACTTCACATAAGCAACCAGCCGATTCGATTGCTTTTGCAGTGCGAACAGTGGCCTGAAACACCGACCACCTAGTTTTAGAAGAAGTTTCGTAGTCAAAAAGAATTATGAACTTGCGCCCCGTCTGAGCCATTGGTATTAAGTCCGGGTGCAGTCGCTCATCCAAATCTTGTTTGCCGACGCGCCCGTTCCAAATTCCCGGAAGTGCGATCGCTACAAATCCCAGACTCAGCAAGCAAGCTGCCTTTTTTTCGCCCTCGCATAATATTATTGGAATCTCTGGATGCTGTTTCACCCACTCCCAGAAAGTGATTTGTACATTTTTCTGCCGAGAGTCGATGAAATTCAGTTTGTGCTGCTTTACCCATAACCAAAACATTAGGGGATTGAGATAGTCTTGTCTGCATAGTCCTAAAAGAGAACTATACTGCGCGTATGAGAGCGAATTACGTAATTTGGCAGCATGGAGGGCGTTTTTTCTTCGACTTTTAAGCCTTAACTTTTTCCCACGTTTTGCAAAAAGCACTTCTGTAACTGAGGGGATGTTGTAGCGCCGTGCAATAAGATTTAATATGCAGTTGGGAATATCGAAGTAGGTGACGCGGTTAGCTGTCTTGGGGGGTGATTCGTATTTGACGGGTTTCTGTGATTGCCAATCAATGCGAGGGAAGTTGGGCTTAATCCGCCCCCACTCCATTGGTTGCCAATTATTCAACGGATCAAGAGATTGAATCCATGTCCCCCCCAGTAAGAGATGCTGATACATTTTTATGTATGCATCTGTGACTCGACCTGCATTTTTTCGAGGGATTTTGTTGGAGATGAACAGGTAGTCGTAAACCGATTCTCCCTCGATGTGGAAGAAGTTGCGCTTAATCAGTACCGGATGAATGGCGCTGCCAGTTAGCAACTCATGGTATTCAGCAGCCGTGAGATTGTTTGGGTATTCAATTGGATGTAATATCTGCTCAATTGATACCTTGCAATCTGGTTTCGGCTCGAATGGCTCCTTGTTGCCACTATTAATTGCATTTTTATTTGTAAACACAATCTCTCCTCAATTTTTCCATGATTAAAACAACCCATTCGCAATTGGTATGGGTGTGAGTAAACTTGTTTGTTGGTCTAAAAAATCACGATAGTTTCCGGTTAAACCAATTCGCTGCTAATGGCTTTTGACCGAATAATTACAGTTATCAGTTATCAGTTAAGAAAATCGTCTGTGATAACTGTTCATTGATGGGAGCAGTCGGGGTCAAATCTCCTTTGAGAGTTACTGTGATAACTGTTCACTGTTCACTGATTTAATTGCTAGCTACCGGGGAACCGCAACTGGTTCTTCGGGTGTATGGAGGTGTTTTTCGGTTCATCCTGAGAGTTATCCCATGCCACGACTACTTGCTCGCCTAAATCCTGGACAACTTTTCCTTTAGCTATATATAAGGGATGATTTGGATCAGCATGGCAAACAATGGAACCAACTTGAATCGGCATCGCAACATTCGCTTCTGATTGCAGGGCAGAAATCAGTTCTTTTTCTGAGGTAGTAAGTTCGGCCCAGTAGTCTGCTTTTATCACCTCGTATTTTTCAGCTACAGCCCAAAACTCCTGCCATGTAAACTCAATACGTGCAAGTACTTGCCTAATTTCCCTAATAGCCACAGGTAATAGTTGTAATTGCTCCGTCCTGATTGCGATGGCTTCTTTTGTGGGACTAGTACCCAAAATGAGAGCCGCAGCTTCCAGCGCTTGGGTATTGTTCATGGCAACGCTTAGGTTTTTCAATGCCATACCCATGAGGCGTAGACATTCAGTTGCATTTTCTTTGGGTGGTTCGGCTGCAAGAGTTCGCAAATCAATGGTTTTTTCTAACGCCTCTTTGACTTGCTTGTTCAAAACTTTGGTAGCCTGTTGCGTCATAGTATTCCCCCATTGTTGAGAAGGACGTTCCTCTAGAGCGTGTTCTAATTCCTGGATACGTTGGTGGAGTTGCTGATTCTCAGTCTCCAGTTTCCGTAACCCCTCCATCTCATCTAAACGCTGCTGCAACTGGATATTTTGCTCTTTCTGCTGCTTGTACAGGAAATGCATGGATTGGATTTGCTCACTTACCTGGGCTTCGGCTCTAGCCGACACTTCTGCTTGTAGTCCAATCCTCAATTCCTGAGAGAGTCGCTCTAACTCAAGTTTGTGTTGCTCTTTGAGTGCAGCGATCGCTTCGGCATATTCTTTAGGATATGTACGCTCAGTCGATTGGGACACAATTGCGGCATCCAAATCAGTGTTGTTTACCAGCAGTCTTTCACCATCAGCGAAAGTTACAATCTGCTGCGAATTATTCGGAGCCGAAGCCTCAATTACTCCTGATTCTCCATAACGGGGATGTGATGGTGATGAAATTGTGATGACATTTTTGGGAACCAATGGTTCCTGATTTTTGGGAACCAATGGTTCCTGATGAAATGGCTTTCTCCCTCTTGGCATTGGAGCAACAATATTAGCCGCAGCTGCGAAATCTGATTCGCTAGGCTCTGGGTTTGATTCTAAAGCCAGTGTTATCGCAGCAATAAGTTTTTCTGGTTCTTTGGCTAACCTCAAAAGAGGACGGGCTTGGCGCTCATTTTTAATCTGTGACCCCAACTCCCCTGCTGCAACAATAACTTTTGATGCCCCTAAGAGTTGATTTATACGCCGATAGCCACCATATATATGCAATTCGCCTTGGCAATATTCTGAGAAGTTTTTGTACCCAGCGATTCTGTACATCTGCTCGTCATGCATGAGGCGAATCTGTTCTACTGCTTGCAACTCAAATTGGT
>JAIVFU010000297.1 GCA_020829485.1 Nostoc sp. CHAB 5834
TTCTTCGGTGTGTCGGCCGGCAACGCACAGGTGGTAACCGCTCCTGATGCAGTGACCCTGACAGGTACCGTGGTAACAGGTACCCCCGCTCCTTCGCCCATTGCGTATCAATGGACCCAAGTGGATGGACCTGAAACGGTTACTGTGTCGAACTCCAACAGTCTG
Organism: Nostoc sp. CHAB 5834; assembly: GCA_020829485.1. The sequence continues at coordinate 166 of JAIVFU010000297.1, forward strand.
GTTGCAAGCTTTGTTGCAACCGCTCCGGGCTTGTACACGTTCGAATTGGCGGGCACCGCTGGTGGCGTGACCAAGCGCACGGTGACCACGGTACAGGCTCTGGCGCCTACCGCTGACTGAGCGGTGAGGGCAATCTAGCCCTCGGACAGCCTCGAAAAGCCCGGACCTAAAATCTGGGCTTTTTTGTTTTCATGTTTAGCTTTAGTGCCTAGCTGTTTTTAAGCAGTCCCTATACATCTCAGTAATAAAATTTTTTCTGAGGTTCATATGAAATGTTTCATCCTTGGGGCACCCGACCCCGAAATGGGAGAGATTGAGCGAGTTGTTCTGGCAGCTGGGCATGAAGTACGCTACGCACTCCAACGTGGGGTTCGAGTACGTGCTCAGAACGCATATTCTGCGGACACGGTGAATAAACCGTTTGACATTAACGCGGAACTGGTTTTTGTGGAATGCGAGGTATTGGGTCTTAAACCCTCTTGTGTCGCCGACCATCATCAACCGGGTGACCCCGGTTATGGAAAACCGCCCAGCGCATTTCTGGAGGCATCGTCATTGGGTCAAGTACTTCGAATCCTTGGGCTGGACGCAACGCAGGAACAACGAATAATCGCTGCGGCAGACCACTGCCCAACACAAGCCTATCGCGGAGAGTGCCCTGGCGTTACTCCTGAAGAATTGGCTGACTGGCGTACACGCAGTCGCGCTTTGCGCCGCGGTGTAACGCCTGAGGAAATGGAGAAGGCCATCGAAGAAGCTAGGCTCATTCTTGAGGCAGCAGAGCGTATCGACTTCTGCGGCGAACGTCTTCCTTGGATTTCACTTCGAGGCGGAGAAATCGCAGAAGCCTCTGCTCGATACAACATTCCCTTCATGTACATGGAGCCGTCCAGGACTGGGGGCACCAAGATGGGCATCATGGGCGCAAACCCCGACATTATCTCGGCTTGGATGCGCGACTGTCGCCTGGACAACGTATACGGGGACCCTGCCCGTGGTTATGCAGGGGGGTACTGCAATTGATTGAATACACCAAGCTTTATGCTTGGTGTTTTTTTGTCTTGGGGGTTTTACTACGCTGACGCGCTGGCCATCGTGACAACCTCGGCATTGGGTTCGACTTGGGGTTCAAGAGCCTGACGGTCGACAGCACCGGTGGAGCTGTGCACTTCGGAAATTTAGCTTGATTTCAAGAGCGTTTCACAGGGTACTGCGCAACAAAGAAGAACCGCCGCAGGCATGTGCGTGCGGCGGCATAAATCACGGATAGATGCGCACGATACGCTCGACGTTCCATCGCTCTTTCGCCATTCCGTACGCGACCACTTTCCACATGGGCGAGGCGCATGCTGCAGGCATTGCCTTATCGAATGCGTCAAAGCTTGAAAACTTGTCAAGCCATACGGGGATTTCATGGTTAATCCAGTGACGATAGCGGGCTTCTAACTCCGCATCTTCCGAGTTCGGCATATGGTTCCTTATTTGTAATTGGTTAAGCTCTATGTCGTATAGGAACCCAGCACCACGGTTGCGGCCGGGAACCCGTGGTGTCCTAGCCCAGCTAACGATGCCGATTAGTTGACCAAGAGATGACCAAACCCCCATTGTTTGGCCATCGTTTTAAGGCTCACCAGCTGCTGACAATTTTCGGAGGATGAGGAAATGCTGAGGGCCTGAATCTTCATGTTTGCCGAGTCAAGTACGGTGTCTCGCTCAGATGCTTTGAATTCCCTCAGCATGCTGGCCAACTCAAGCATCGCCCGGTCGCGAATCACTTCGTACTGGGCAGGAGCACAGCGCCATGCGACAACCGCAACTGCAGCCGCGCCTGTAGACGCTTCCACGGCAGTCATTGCTTGTCCGGGAGTAGATACTCCCAGGGCAAGTCCTAGGAGTATCGAAGCAGATTTTTTGTTCATCAAGGGTCTAGGTCAACCTTTTAGCCCCAATACCCTAAGCCCTGCGGGGGCCCAGTGGTGAGTAAGCCGCGGGCACCACTAGCAAAGTGTGCAACGTACTGCTAGCCATGCCGCCGATGATTGCCAAGGCCAGGGGCTGATTGTTTTCTGCGCCTGCCCCTAGACCGAAGGCAGCTGGAAGCATAGCCAATATCAGCGTCAGGGATGTCATGACCACAGGTCGGAGGCGCTCAGGGCAGGCGTGTATTAAAGCGGTGTGAACGTCCGCCCCTTGTTCGCGCAGTTGGTTGGTTCTGTCGACAAGCAAAATACTGTTTTTGGCTACCAGCCCAACCAGCAGAACGAGCCCAATGACGGAGTAGATATTCAGGCTTTGCCCGGTCAGAGCAAGGGCCCCAATGCCCCCTATGACAGCAAGGGGCTGAGCAAGCATTACGACGAAGGGCTGCGCAAAGCTGTTGAATTGCGATGCAAGAACGAGATAGAGCAGTATGAGCGCCGCGATGAATACCATGCCCAGGTTCCCCCCCACCTTGGCCATCTCGGCGGCCTGTCCCGAGTATTGAACGGTGTACCCCGAAGGAAGGGCCGCACTTGCCCTGTCGATTGCCGCAATCGCGTCACCTAACGCCGCCCCTTGCGCGGGTGTGCCCATGAAGGTGACCGCGAACTGTTGGTTGACACGCTGTAGGGACGTGGCCGCTCCGGTGGGGCTGAATTTGACAACGGTATCCAGCGGAACCAAGTCCCCCGAAGCGGTCCTGATTTTGAGGTTGCCCAGGGTAGCCAAGGCTTCCGGATGCAATCCCTTAGCACTGCGAAGCACCATGTCGTAACGCTCGCCGTCTGTACTGGTGTACTTGCCCAAAGTCACCTGACCGTTGAGGGCGGCTACTGCAGTAGATATTGCCTGAGCAGATATCCCGAGGCGGTCGGCTTCTTGGGTGTTCATCTCTGCCGTGAGCTGGGGAAGCGGAACACCGAGGTTCGTTCGCATGGAGCCAATGGACTTTTCTTGCGCCAGCTGCTTCTGCAGGTCTAAGGCCAGGGCTTCCACCTCTTTGTACGAAGGACCCTTAAGGTAGAACTGAACGGGTGCTCCGCCCCCGCCGCCACCTCCTGATGAGGCCGCAGTCACTTGGGCTTTCCACAATGCGCTGGTGGACAGTGTTGACTGCATGCTCGAAATAGTCGCAGCCTGAGTCACCTTACGCCGGGGGTCCATCACCACGGAAATGTTAATGCTGTCGGAGCCGCTTCGGCCTCCATCCGCAAAGGTCGTGAGCTGGGATTGAACTTTGGGGTTGGCGCCTACGAGTTTCTCTGCCTTGGAGGCAATATCCAGCAATGTTTCCTTGCTCAAGCCCGGCGCCACATCCAGACGGACGGAAATTCGTCCTTCATCGGCCTGAGGAGAAAACTCAGTTTTCACTACCTTCAGCATGAGAAATGCGGGTACCAGGGTCAGGGCCGCCAACGCTAGGACGGTCTTGCGGTATTTAAGCGAGAAGTTGAGCCCGGTAAGGTAGCGCCTCTCCATGCTCTTGAGGGCCCGCTCAAGAAGGGCATAGACGCCCGTTTCGTTGGTGTTCACCCGAAGGAAGCGGGCGCACAGCATCGGGGTAAGAGTAAGCGCTACAAACCACGATACCAGGACGCCAGCAACGACCGTCACGGCGAACGACTTGAAAAACTGGCCCATGATGCCGGGTAGGAAGATTACCGGACCAAACACGCACACCAAGGTTAGGGATGCTGCCATGACCGCAAACAGCACCTCGGTAGCGCCGACATGCGCTGCCTCGGAGGGGGACATCTCCGGATGATGCTCCTGAGTCTTGTAGATGTTTTCCAGCACCACGATAGCGTCGTCTACGACCACTCCGATGAGCAGCAGCAGCGCCAGCAGTGTAAAGCTGTTGAATGTGTACCCGGCGAAGTAAAGGACAGCGATAGCCCCGAACAATGACACAGGGATGGCCGTGGCTACGATAGACGTAGCTCGAACACTCTTCAGGAACAGCCACACCACCAAAGCTGTGAGCAGGGTGCCCTCGAACAAGTGCGACTTCAGGGCATTCACCATGTCTTCGATGGGCTTGGCGTCATCGGAGACTACGTCCAGGGTCAAGCCCGCGGGCAAGGTCTTTTGTAGTTCAGCCACCTTGGAACGTATTCGCTGGATGAGCTCGACAGGGTTCACACCGCTGGACTTGACCACCCCAATGGAAACAGTAGGTTGCTCGTTGAAGCGGGCAAACCCCCTGTCCTCAACCAAGCCCTCCTTGACCTCTGCAACCTCTCCCAAGCGGATGAGGCGTCCGCCTTTGGTAGCAATCCCCAAGTTCTTCAGGTCGTGGGCGTTCTCCATTTCGAAGTTCAGTTCAACCTGGTACTCCTTGCCGGGAACCTTGAGTTTGCCGCCGGCCGCGTTGATATGCCGTTTGGTGAAAGCAGCCTGGATGTCGCCGTAGGTGAGCCCAAGGGCGTTCAGCTCTGCGTCATTGACCGTCACGTGCAGTGCTCGGTCGGAAGTACCCCGTGTTTGCACTTCACCTACGCCTGAAAGGGGCTCTATTGCCTTCTGGATTTGTTTAGCGATGGCAGTCAACTCAAGGGGAGGAGCGTTACCGCTCAAGGTCATCCAGAGTAGGGGGGACGCATTCATGTCGAACTTGCGCACCACCGAGGCCTGCGCGTCGGTTGGCAGTTCGCGACGAGCTTGGCTGATGCGGCTTTGCACGTCGTTCAATGCTTCGGCCATGTTCTTGTCAGAAGAGAACGAAACGGTGATGTTGGATTGACCAGTTACCGAAGACGAGGAGAGGGTATCAATCCCCGAAATGGTATTGAGCTGAGTCTCAAGGGGCTGGGTAACCGTCTGGGCAACCGTTTCGGGAGACGCCCCGGGTAGGGAGGTGGAGACATTGAGGATTGGGAACTCGACGTCGGGGGTGCGGTCCACGCCAATTCGGTTGTACCCAACAGCGCCCATCAAGATGATGACAACGGAG
>JAIVFU010000298.1 GCA_020829485.1 Nostoc sp. CHAB 5834
ACATCGTCAGGTAAATTTAATTGGCATTTTCTGAACTCGCTACTAAAATGTTTGAAATAGGTAGGCTGCGCCAGAGTTTCCTTGATTTTCTGTCTACCCGACTCTGTTCCCCAGTCGTGCATACTGTAATCAAACATATCCCAGGCCCTTCGCCATGATGCCCAACCCAAACTATGTCCCATATAACTAAAAAAATAAGACTCTCGACGTCTGGTCCACTTCTTCAGCGCATTGGTACCGGTAATCATATATACACTATCATTATGTCGATATTTATCTAAAAGTATTTGGCAGTATGGAAAAAAACTTTGATCAGGTAAACAATCATCCTCTAATATAATACCGGCATCGACGTGTTCAAAAAACCAAGTAATGGCTTCGGCGGGACCTCGGCCACATCCTCTGTTATGGGGTCTAAAAAATGTGTGAACCGTGCAGGGCCAATCTATTTCCTCAACTATAGCACGAGTTTCCATACAACGCTCAATATCAGTCGGCTTATGAGGGCGAGGGCCATCAGCAGCCACATACAAATACTTAGGTCTGGCTTGCCGAATAGATTGCATCGTTCGCCTGGCTACATCGGGTCGATTAAATATCAGTAATAAGACAGGAGTTTCTAACACGCTATTCGTTTGATCCAGGTCCTATAAACTTTATTTTTAAATGATATCAGTACAATTGCCTGATTGTATAGCAGAAACAAAAATTTATGTAATGTCTTTTTCTGTTTAACCCACTCCCATAAGCCTAATTCTGAGCGTTTGATTTTCCAGTACTCGTAATCGGCTAAAATTCTCTCAGGGATATAGTTTTGAAGAATATGTTGAATTTCATCGCAAGATTTCTTTTGAAAAACATAATTATTCGATATTCCTTCCATATTATAGTTAGAGACAACATAGTTAAAACTTGCTATCGTACATTGATTAACAATGACAGATCGAATCCAAAAGTCATAGTCTCCATGTATCATATACGATTCATTATATACACCAAGCGTTTCAAACAGAGTTCGTTTGATGAACGTAGACTGATGTGGTATAGTAGCTTTATAGAACGATTGAAATGTTAACTCATCTTTTAATTGATAAGTGTAAATTCGTTTCTCCTGAGCGACTACATGACAACCACCAACAACTAAATCCGTATTATAATTTTGATCACAAAAGGTTTCAAGCACACTGCTGTCATCCAACCAATCACCGGAGTTCAAAAACAAGCAATATTTTCCACTAGCCTGCTGAATCCCTTTATTCATGGCATGGTAGATCCCATTATCTGCCTCAGAAACCCAATAATGTATTTTAGAAGAAAAATTTTTTATTGTATCTAAACTTCCATCGGTTGATGCACCATCAATAACCAGAAATTCATATGTATAATCTGTCTGATTAAGAACGCTTTTTATTGTCCTATCCAGCCCAATCTGATTATTCAGGTTAATGGTAATAATCGACACCGTGGATAGCTTATTCATCGAAAAAAATAACCTTCTACCTGTAAAATTTCGCCAGTCTCATAATTTCTATGTCCAGCTTCCAACAACTTTAGCTTGTATCCATAAGTACTCAACAAGTCAATCATCTCTGTCATAAGGGTTTCTCCCTCGTAAAGAGGTGTTAGTGACAGTTCCATTTGAAAGCCGATTATTTTATCAAGTGACTTTAAGCATCCTTCAAATACCTGTCTCTCAAATCCCTGAGTATCAATTTTAATGTAAAGTTTTTGCTCTTGATTGTAATATTTATCTATAATACTATCAATTGTCTTAATTGTAACACTCTCTGTGCTCGTATACACAGCATCAGGCGCACTCTCAATATGTAGCGGAAGCATGGGAAGCACAGAACTACTGTATGAGTTTGCGGAAACATTAATCTGTATTTCGCCACAGTAATTACCCAGTGCCGTCTGAACTTTACTCCATTTATTTTCAGATGCAGTATTAATCATTAACTGCCTATAAGCATCTGCCGTAGGTTCAAACGAAACAATTTGACCGGTATATCCTAGTCGTCGTATTCGTTTACCAAACTGACCGGCGTTTGCTCCAACATCGAATACCAGATTAATTTCATATGCATTCAGCAAATCTCGCCATTGTCTACTTATGGGATTTGTTGGTAAGTGTACAATATCGTACCCAAACCGGCGAGCTATTGATTTAAGAAAAGCTTTCATAGTCTAAACTTTGAAAAAAAAGAATGCTCTATAAAACGCTTTAGCCTACGGGTCTGTACTCCAACAGAGACAATGCCCGTGCGTTCAAGAAATTTATACACTGCATATTCACGACTCTGAATCCACTCTTTGTGTTGTTTTTCAAGCTCGTCAAGATGTTGATAGTCCGGCAAATAGCGATGATATTTTTTTTGCAACAGATTTAACTTCTCTTGTCGGGGTAACGAATTTGTTTTGGGATCGCAACTGATACCATCCATACTAAAATAAGCAACTGGCTCATTATGATGCTGGTAACTACAGTCATTTTCCAGTAACGTAGTGAAAAAGAATAACCAATCCGAGGCTATTTTTAATTGTTCGTTATACAAACCAAATCGATCAAAAAGGTTTCGTCGAATAAAAGTAGCCTGGTGCGGTAGCGTACCAAGAAATAATGTTTTTGCCGTAAATTCGTCAGGAGAAGGTACGTGCCACTTTATGACGTTATTTATTGTATCGAAAAAGTAAACGTCACCTGATACTATATCTGCTTGTGAATCTCGCGTGAAAACACGTTCCAACGTGGTGTTGGTCACCAACCAATCACCGGAGTTCAGAAAAAGGCAGTACTTACCAACGGCCACCTTTATTCCTTTATTCATTGCATGGTATATACCGCGGTCTGTTTCTGATGTCCAGCGTGTTATACGACTGTCATGCTGTTCAAGAAAAGCAATACTACCATCTGTCGACCCACCATCGATCACAATTAACTCATAATCAGTAAAGGTCTGACTAAACAAACTGTTGAGCGTTCGCTGTAATCCCAATAAGTTATTGAGATTAACAGTGATTACCGACAATCGATTCATGGGAGTCTAGCCAATTAATCCTCTAAAAAATAAATCCTTATTATTTTACCAATAACATCCATTTTCAATTAATGTATATTTTTCTGGGCGTTCATCTTCAGAAGGTTTTACCCAATAAGCGTTAATTAATTCACGAGTCCCTGGGTTGTTTTCCCATCGCTTCCCTTTTATCCCAAACAGCATTTGGGTTGCTCCCCCCAAGTGAACACCAATCTTGTGTCGACGCTTTGCATGTGCTGCTAAGTGAAAGCCATAGGCACCACAACCGATAATAGCGATATCGTAGTCACGTTCATCCATTTTTACTTTCATGTGGTCGAGAGCCTCAAACCAATTAGCAAAAGGCGTATCTGATTGGCCAGCGCTTTGAACGGCTTTCAAAGTTTCTAATTCAAAATCAGGCAGCGTACGCTGATCTACAAATAATTGCTTTCGCACCTTATACTGTTTTTGAATGGTATCAGCAAAAGGGTGTACCACAAGCACTTTTTTACCTGCGAGTACTTCTGTCCACGGATTTTGATGAGAATAAGGCTCTAAATCCGGCAGTTGAACTCCAGTCACGTGTTGAAGTTCTGGAGAGATCAGCCTTTCGCGATAAAGCCATGAACCTAATATGTCCAACTGTTCAACATCCTGTAAAACCAAATGAGCATATAGACGAGCATTTGTTTCGGTAAATGGAAAAAAACCCGACACATTTACCATGTCATCAATGATTCGGGAATTCCATCCGAAGCTAGCGATCTTGTTTTGTATGTAATAGAGTCGTCTTCGAAGCCACCAGCTTTTTTCATTATTAGATAAATAAGTTGTAAAGAACGCTAGTTCAGTGGCTCCAAATCGACCAATCATTAACGGTTCACCTTTTACAACCCGCCCTTTAATTAAGTCAGATGCGGCTTGGCCTCGAATTTCTGCGTCAACAAAATCATTTGCGACACCTTCATAAGGGCCACTATGTGGCACCAAGTGTTTCAAGGCTGTTAAAAATTTTCTCTCTACAAAATGCATTTTTGCAGGTTTATCACCATTAACAATTTTATCATTGATTACACGATCTGATTACACCAAAGTATTTACACATAAGACACTATGTTTTTCATATAAATGGTGTAAAAGTCTTGTAACATAAATCTTCAAAGTATAAAATTCTGATTGATACCGATTGTTAACTCACCAGAGTTTGAGCGCAAAAAACCATACTCATCGAGTCGTTTATAAATAGCATCACGACACTTAAATTCATCGTGTATCTCTATTGCAACACATTTTGTTATCTTTAAAAAGCTAAGATCTTCAGCCATAAACAGTTCCTTTTCAGCACCTTCAACATCAATCTTTAAAATATCAATATATTCAAACTGATATAATTGTTTGATATGTGCCAGACTGTAGGCTGTTACAGAATTAGAAGTTAACTCTTCAGATTCTACAACCCGCCGTGACCAACTTGAATGATCTCTGAAATCATTAACTAATGTTAGCTGACAATTACGACTCCAGACAGCGCCTAATAAACAATTTACATTATATCCGCGTAGATTGGCATTAAGCAGTTCAAAATTTTCCGGATCAGGCTCAATACTAACAATTGATGCATGTGGAAAATGAGCTGAGAAATAAAGAGATGTTAACCCAATATTTCCGCCAGCGTCGACGATTGAATTAACATCTTCCTTAAAATAACTTCTGTAAATTTTAACAACTGCCCTGTACTCTTCCCAACAAAGTATTTGCTTGAAAACCGCTATGTCACTATCGTGATCACCTGACCTTAAAGTGACTGGCGAGTTATAACGTTCATTAAACGTTATATTTATAGTTTTTTTATTTTTTTTTACGATCAATCCTTTAACTAATCTTAAGCAGTCAAAAAACTCTAATTCTTGAACCTCTTTTTCAGATATCCTAATTTTATAGCTCTGTGAATTAGCTTGTAATAAAGCCTATCTCTTTCTTACGGAAGAATGCTTGTACCATTTCCGGATCTTTTTCTAGGATTTTGACTTGATCAAGAACCGCTGTCTTAAGGGTCTCCAAA
>JAIVFU010000299.1 GCA_020829485.1 Nostoc sp. CHAB 5834
CTAACGTTGTTTGCATCTCTCCCATCTAGGACATCGCTAAAAGCATCCACAATTACACAGTCAGCTTTTTGAATGGACAATTGTTCATCCAAACGAGCAACAACCTTGTGCGAACCGAACAAAAAACGAAGGTTATCAAAATGATGATTCTGGTAATAATCCGCAATCTGTTTTTTTAAAAGAACAGCCGTTGGTTCTTTATCATCCTCCGTACTTACATAAATCGCATTACCATGTTGACATTTTAACGGATAGCCTAAAAAAGTTGAGTCTTTGCCTGATATAGCAATAGCAAGTTGGCGTAATAAGGCACTTTTACCAGTATCTGAGCTGCCTGCTAATGCAGCTATCCCTACTCGTGGAAATATAGGCTCAACCAACCAAGGTATTTCAGTAAGTTTATAAGCCAACAATTGCTCGCCTGTTATTAAATCATTTTCACCAAACTCTTTCCTTTGAGTTGAGAACTCAGTATTATTTTCCTTTTCTACTAGATGCTTACTATTACTATCTTTTACTTGCTCAACAAAATTTTTCTTTTCTTTTTCAATCTTCATTTCTATAAATATAATATTTTTATAATTTGTTACGTAACAATACTCATACAAAAGATTTCTTCTGGTATTTCTCGAGAAAATCTTCTAACATTTTATCGCTATAAATAATATTGTTTCCAATCTGGTAAAAATCAATTAGTCCTTTATCTCGCCAGTTTTGTAAGGTTCTTGTACAAACTTTTAATTTCTTGCTCAACTCCTCACTAGTGTAAAAGGTTTGCGTATTCTTATTTATTCTTTGTTTTTCTCTGCATAATCGCGTCTCAAAATCTTTAAACATTTCTTGTAATTCATCTCTTGTAATAAAATCAATCTTCATTCATATTCTATAGTGCTCATTTACCGGAACAATACGGTTCATTGTTAATACTTTATTTTACCTACTTACTTTATTGTAGTTTAGGGATTCAATACAAACTGACACTGTTGTCAATCAAAAACATCCATCGCTCGATCTAGCTCTTCATTTACAATTTTAGCATATATTTGTGTTGTCTTAAGGGTAGTATGACCCATTAGTTTTGAAACATACTCCATCCGAACTCCTTTTCGCAAGGCACGAGTCGCAAATGTGTGTCTTGATGTGTGAAAGCTCAAGCTCTTATCAATTCTTGCCTGTTGAGCTAATGTTTTGAGGTTTTTGTTAGCGTAAGCTGTTCCTGACGATAAAGCTCGAAAAAGAACCCTGCTATTACTATAGTCCAAATCATTGTCCAGACAAGGAAAGATAAAATTCCCTGTTTTCTCGCCCGTCAAGCTTTTGTAAAAAATAAGTATTTCTAAGGCGCGAGTCGGTAATTTAATTGTTACGGGCTCTCCCGTTTTATGGGTGTTAACAATTAAATGGGTTCCATTATAATTCTGCCAACGCAGTTGAAGGATGTCCGAAATACGTAGCCCCCCACTATAACATGCAAACACATACATCAAGCGATGATGGTTCATCATAAAGTTCTGGGGTATCTCAAGTGCTTCAAGACGTGCTAATTCTTCTTCTGTTACGTAATCCTTAATTGTCCTCTCAGTCCGTAGTTTATAGCGCAGAAACGGGTTTTGTTCAGCAGTAATTATCCCATCTCGATATGCCTGATGAAACAATTTTCTAAAAATCTTCAAATTAGAATGAATTGTGTTGACTGAATTCCCAAGTTCGTCCCGTAAATAGCACTCATAAACCCGTAGGAAGTCAATATCTACATCAGTAAACGATAATTTAGGCGCAGGTAAATATTGTTTTAGTTTAGAAAGCGTAGCCCACGCTTTATCGTAGGTACCAGCTTTATTCTCCCGTTGTAACCAATCTAAATAATTCTCAAAGTAATGAATGAAACTTTCGCTGGTTTTCCGGGTAACAGCATTCATTATACGACGGGCACTGACTTCCTTATTGGCAGTCATCATATCAATTGCTTTTCCCTGTACATTGGCTAATTCCTTAGCTAGAAAGGTGTTAACCCTTGCTGAGTTAGCGTAACCTCTTTTAACCTGTTGCCGCTTACTATCCCAGAGTTCAGGTAATACATATATTCCTAATGCTTTATAACTTGATCGTCGGTTCTCAGTGATTCGTAAATACAGAGGATGTTCTCCTTTGCTATTAAGCTTATCTTTTCGTAGTGGTATATTATAACTTGCTGCCATATGTGTTCTTTATATATATACAAAGTTACAAAATAAAAACATAGAAAACAAGCTTTTTTGGTAAAACATAGGTAAAACTTTTGATTCATTTACCTTCTTTTCTATTCATTCACACAGGGTGTATCTTCTACTAATCAATTAATAATCAAACCTGTAAGTAGTATATTGAAGAATCTATCTGAAACGATAGCAGTCCCGTCCGGACCGCCAACAATTTAGAAAGCTTCACAGTCTTGTGAAGCTTTTTTTATGACCTGCTGTTGGTTTAAATGGTTCGTAAGTTGGTCCCAGTCTGTCGTCTGTCGTTAAGCACACAGGATGTCTGCCGGACGGGCTAATCCTCTTCCATCATTTCCGCCGACAGAAACGTCACGGTAGGCCACGAAAAGGGATACCACTGGCTCCGGTTCGCGTCGAAGACTTCGGTGGCCGCTTCGCAGGCAAAAAGTTTGTAGTCGAACTTCGGGTAGTGGCTCACCAGGTAACCGGGGTAGTAGTAGGCTTTCTGTTGCTGACGGGCAAAATTGATCTTCTGCAACATCAGGTACTTCCCCAGACTGTATTTGCGGTAGGCGGGGTGATAAAAATTCATAATGCCCGCAATACTTACCAAGCCGTTATCGAAGATTCCGACGGCAATGAGCAGGTCGCCGTCGCGCACTTCAATGGCGTAGGTATCGAATGCCGTGTAAGGCGTTCCATCGGTCAGGCAGGACTGGACCGATTCGGATGCATCGAAGGTGATGGACTCCCGATAGAGGGCGTACAGCGCATCGATTTCATCCGTGAAGCAAAACGGCTTTACCATTACCGAAAATTTCTCATTGACCCGAAGCAGCCGGAGTTGATCTTTCCCGAAGGCTACGTTCGGCAGCACAATACGCAACCAATGCACCGGGCAAAGCCGGTCGTCGAAGGGCACAAACCGGCAGGTAAAAACATCTTGCTGCATCCGGAAATAACCCATGCTCAGGCACAGGTCTAACTCGCGTCCTCTCATTAACTCGTTTGTCTGTCCAATTGGGCTATAGGCCCAACGTTACCCTTAAAATCAAAATCGCACGGCTTGTGTTCCAGCCCGATCAATTTATCGGTTTTCAGGGCTGTCTATAGCCTGCGTCGGGCATCAGTATCTGATCTCCCAGTACGGATTTTGCTGAGCGGTCATTTGTTCGGCAATGTAGTTGCTAATCAGGGTATTATAGGCCGCGTCGGTGATTTTTTTGCCCTTTAATTTGGGCATTTTCAGGTCATCGGGCGTAAGCGGCCGAAACTGGACACTGACGGCTTCAATGACAACGTCGCCGTCGTTGATGTCGAGTTCCATAATCAGGCCCGGCAAGCCATTCATGCGCTCCGGCCCGGCCGAAACGGGAATATCCTGCGCAAACCAGGCCGTTATTTTCTGTTTCTTAACCGGGTCTTCGGTTTCGGCTTTCATGCAGATATACCCGGCTACGTCCTTGATCTGATTGCCAATTTTCCAGACGGGCGCGTTCAGCGAGTCATCGACAATGTAGGTTTTGCCGAGCATCTCGATCACGTCGGTTTTCTTGTCCTTCTCGAAATTTCGGTGCAGCACAAACTCCGATTTCCGCCACGAGTACCCGCCCTCTTCCGGCTCCTCGCTGTTGTAGGTATACAGACTTTGGTTGGGGCTGAACGCCATTTTCATTTTGATACCCTTGTTGTCTTCGGCGAAGTTTTTCCAGGTCTGCGCCATGCGGTCCTTTTGCTCCCGGCTCAGAAACGTCATCCGGTTCGTAATTTTCAGCCAGTACTCTTTGCGGACGTAGGTAACGACGCCTTCGCTTTTTTGCGCCAGGGTTGCTGTGCTCGTGAGCAGAACCAGCAGAACGACTATTTTTTTCATAGCAGGTAAGTCAGCGTAAGGAAGTTAGGGAAGGAATTAATCAGAAAAAGTTGTTCCGGCGCATATTTGCCTGAACGCCCCTCATGTTGTAGGTGAAGCCGAGGGTGAAATAGCGGGCCAGCGTTTGAATCGTCTCCGACTGGGTGTAGTTCACCCCTCGGTTGAGCGTAACGGCCACATTCCGGTTGAGCATATCAACCGCCGTCAGCCGGATTTCAGCTCGTTTGGCTTTGCCCAGAATATGATAAACCGACGCATTCCAGAGCGGAATCCGCTGATCGAAGTTCAGTTGCGCATTGCGGTTAACGCGGTAATTCAGGTTGGTATTGATGTACAGATCGTGCGGCAGACGTAGTGTCAGTTCGCCACCGTAAACGTTGTTGACGTACGACTGGTCGCGGTTCTGGTTGATTGAAAACTGCGTATTCGTAACGCCTAAACTGGCGTTGCCGTAGAAGGTAAGCCACTCAACGGGCGTCAGGCTCAGGCGGGTTCCCGTATTGTAGCTTTGCGCCTTTGTCTGGTTAAGCTCCCCGTTGATCAGCACCGGATTTTTGCCGAGGTTGGCGCTCACGTTTAGGTCGAGCGTGGCTTTTGTTTTTTTCAGCGGGAAGCCGAACCCGACGTACGAGCCCAGGTTTTGCCCACCCGAGCGATTTTCGGGCGTGATCACCGTAACCAGCGTTTGCGGGTCAGTATTCTGACTATACACAAACTGATTCACGTATTTTGTGCCATACAGATTGACGTAAGCATTGATAAAACTCCCGGGATTGAAGTAGTTGAAACCAAGGTTCAGGTTATGCCCCAGTTGCGGCAGCAAATCAGGATTACCCTGGTTGATGTAGAGCGGGTTACTGTTGTTCCGAACCGGCTGCAGATCGCGCGAGGAAGGAACCTGAACGCTAACGTTATAGCCGCCATACAGGTAGCGGTTATTTTTCAGATCGTAGTTCAGACCAACGTTGGGGATCACGGCCGTGAATACCCGGTTGATGGGCGTGAAAGCC
>JAIVFU010000029.1 GCA_020829485.1 Nostoc sp. CHAB 5834
TTCTATTTGATTATTTGTTTTTCAAAATATATTCGTTCAGTAGTCTATTTCTTAATCATCCTGATTTTTTTGCTTTTCTCATTATGTAATCTCTTTGTACTTCAAATTGAAGTGCGGAATGTGGGTTATAAAAATAAATGGGATATCGTATTTGCCAACTCACCTATGAATGGAATGCGAGCTAAAGATAATAGCTATAAATGGTTAGCTCGAATGTTTCCTAAATATCCGCTTACTTATCAATCAGCTTTATTTGTTAGGTCTGATAGTCCAATTAAGTCAATTGAAGATATTAAGTCTACAACAACTATCGCTCTTGGAGATTTCAATTCAGCTTCGAGCTTCTATATGCCTACCTATGATTTATATGGAAAATCTATGACTGTAACAGCAGGACATAGAAGTAGTAAAATCCGAGAGCTTGTAGCTAATAAACAAGCAGATATAGGAGCAGTTGTATACAGTACAATCAAGGATGATCCACAATTTCGAGTAATTCAAATTAGTAGAGAAATTCCAGGCACAGGAGTTTACTTATCTCCAAAATTAAGTCCTACTGTTCAAAAACAGATTCAAAACATTTTAGAAAAAGCGCCTAAAAAAATTAAGGAGCAGGCAAACTACGATACAGGAAAAGAGCCAGACTATAAAGAATTTAGAACGATTGCATTAAGAGCAGATCAAATTTTGTCTTGCGCTAATTTTAGTAGAAATCCCGTACAATTTTTTTGTAACGCAACATCTCAAGGGATTTTAGGACGGGTAGCTGGTTTCACCAACCAGGGCAATGGAACGATTCGATTACGATTGGAACGGAAAAATCATAAAACCTGCCAAGTCTTTGTTTCTTCACAAACGCTGAACAAAATTACAGATGGTAGCTCACCAGAAATAATTAATAGAAAACAAGTCAAGATTATTGGAGTAGAGCCAATAGAATTAGAAGAGGGCAATTGTCAACTAACAATTGAAAATCCTACTCAGCTAGTAGTGTTACAACCTGGAGCTTAATGTTAAGGTTAGCACTTTATTGTAATAGGTATGATGAAAATCACTTACACAAAATTAGGTCGAGTAGTGATGATATTTTTAGCTAGTATTGGCGCAACATTCTCACTTAATTATGCAAACTACTAAAGATATAACTCTAGCCTATTTGCCACTCAAAAAGTGAGATTGCTCAGGCTTAATTACTTTCTAAAAAATCGTTATCCTTAAGAATTTCATAGAGATTAATATCTTCCTCTAGCAAGCAAGCGTGTCCACAATGGGGCAATACCACAATCTTGTTATTAGGTAAGATATTCCCTATCCGCTTTACTTCAGTTACAGAAGGTAAAAGGCGATCGCTACCACCAGCAATCAGCAAAACTGGTTGACTTAAGCGACCTAACTGCTTGTTATCAACATCAAATTCTCGCAGTAAAGACAACCGCCAAAGAACGGTTTCTGAGGGGACAGAACGCATAGTTTTCAACAGTTCATGGCGATCGCTCCGAGAAATGCGTGGTAAAGATGCTAGAAACGGCAACAATCCCAGTGCGCCAAAATCATACAACTCTGATGGCACCAAGTAAGTAAATTCAGATGCCCAACTCAACCAAGGGCGAAGACGAAAGGACGAAGCTGGGTTAATTAAGATAATTCGCTTAAATAAATGCGGTGTTTGGATCGCTACTTTCATTGCCAAGCAACCACCAAAGGACTCACCACACAGATAAACTGGCCTCTGAGAGCTTTTTTCTAATTCGGCGTGGATCAAGTCCAATACACTTTTCGCCAGCACATCCCAAGTGTTAAGGTCTTTGCGTGGGATCGCCAAACAACGGACATCAAAGCCAGTTTCTAATCCAGCCGTTTGCGATCGCAATAATTGGCCAGTTCCATCCATTCCTGGCAAATATACCAACAAAGGATACTGGGGTTTTGCTCGTTTAGGAGTTAGAAAACAAGGATTTAGCTCAACTTCTCTTGTAGTCATTGGTCATTGGTCATTGGTCATTGGTCATTAGTCAATGGTATTAGGACTTACGCGAAAACTCTCTCAAACTCTTATTACTTTGTGTCCTTTGCATCCTTTGCGGTTCGTTTTTTGATAATTTTGCATAAGTCCTGGGTATAAAACTTTTGGATTGCTAATTGTTGCTGTTAAGAGCTTCGGTACTTTTGAGCAAAAACAAAAAAGGTCTTGGAACAAGCTAATGAAAGTCGTGAAGACAATCCAAAATCGAATGGCTCTAATAACAACCTTGACGCAGTAAGTTGCTAATTTCACCATGACAGTGTTCTGTCAGTCCAGCCACAACAGTTCTGGCTTGTTTACCATGATATTTTTGATGATGTTGGGGCGTAATCCAATAAGGGCGACCGATTAACACTGCAACCCGACGATAAACTACCAGTGGATGCCAACCAGCTTGATTAAATAAAGGTTCTGAAGGGTCAAATAGACTCAAAAGCCTTAAGGGGAAGCCATTCGTGTTTACTTCTTCTAAGGAGGCGATCGCGATCGGCAAAATTGCTAAATCCTGCACATCAGCCCGTAATGCCAAATGGGCAAATCCCCGATGAAACTCACCCAGATGATTTGGCTGACTAAATTTCACCATTGATTCAGTTCCTTCTGGAAATACCCCTACCATCTGCTTGGACTGCAATAACACCTGTGATTGCGAAAAAAAGCTTTGCAGGCGGTTTTGAGTTTCCTCCAAAGGAAAACACCCCAATTGTCCAGTGACAATCTCCCGCATTACTGGCACTTGTCCCATATAGTGATGGCAGGCAAAGCGAATCGGACTCGATAACGCTGCCATTAAAATTAGTGCATCCATAAAGCTGCGGTGATTGCTGACTACCAGTACGCTGGCATCCTGGGGAATGCGATCCTGGTAATAACAAAACATTTGGGTTGAAAGCGCCGCCACCAAAGCGCGAGAAATCTCTAGGGGGCTATTTCGACTCATATTTAATCAATATATTTTTTCGGTAAATATGGCAGTTTATCTTAATTTAATTTTTACATTTCTTTACTATTGCCATGACCGTCTTAAGATAGAAATATCTAATCCACAAAACCAGATAGATTTTCCGGATTCTGGATTATGTATTTTTGATCACAATAATTTCTAATATAAAGTATTCAAAAAAATTATGATAATGATTCACTGTTGTAGGCAAAAATGAGTTGAATTGATGCATATTATATAAAACAATTTTTGAGCTGAAAAGTTTGCTAATATTAAGGTATTATTGGAAAAAATAAAAATAATATTGTATAATTAATTGGTTTTTCCAATAGAAGTAAAACGTTTTATAAGTTAATTTTTATTTTGCATGAATCTAGTGAAAAAAAAAGAATTGACATTTGCACTAACAACACCACTATATTATGTAAACAATGTGCCTCATATAGGCAGTGCTTATACGACGATCGCAGCAGATGTAGTAGCGCGATTTCATAGGCTCTTGGGGCATCAGGTATTACTAATTACAGGTACAGATGAACATGGGCAAAAAATTCAGCGATCGGCAGAAACTTTAGGCAAAGCACCACAAGAGTTTTGCGATGAAATTGTCCCTAGCTTCGTTAATTTGTGGCAATTACTCGATATTCAATACGATCGCTTTAGTCGGACTACCGCACCTCGTCATGAAGCGATCGTCAAAGAATTGTTTGAGCGAGTATGGAAATCTGGTGATATCTACCAGGGACAACAAAAAGGGTGGTACTGCGTATCCTGCGAAGAATTCAAAGAAGAACGGGATCTGCTAGAAGGACACCGTTGCGCGATTCATACTAACAAAGAAGTGGAGTGGCGAGACGAGCAAAACTATTTTTTCCGCTTATCCAAATATCAAACTAAGCTGACAGAATTTTATCAATCTAAACCCGATTTTATTCAACCAGAAAGTCGGCGTAACGAAGTTCTCAGCTTTGTCAATCAAGGACTGCAAGACTTTTCCATTTCGCGGGTAAATCTAGATTGGGGTTTTCCCGTACCAGTTGATCCCAAGCACACCCTTTATGTCTGGTTTGACGCGCTGTTAGGTTACGTAACGGCATTACTAGAACCAGATGCAGAACCAACTTTAGCAAATGCTTTAGAAACATGGTGGCCGATTAACTTGCACCTAATTGGTAAAGATATTCTGCGCTTCCATGCAGTTTACTGGCCAGCAATACTGTTGTCTGCTGGCTTACCCTTGCCAGATCGAGTATTTGGGCACGGCTTTTTGACTAAAGATGGTCAAAAGATGGGCAAAAGTCTGGGTAATACCCTTGATCCCATAGCGTTAGTTCAGCGCTATGGTAGTGATGCCGTTCGTTATTACTTCCTTAAGGAAATCGAATTTGGCAAAGATGGAGATTTTAATGAAGTAAGGTTCATTAATGTTCTGAATGCAGATTTGGCAAATGATTTAGGTAATTTGCTCAATCGCACCTTGAACATGGTGAAGAAATACTGCGCCCAGAATAATGTCCCATCAATCGGCAATGAAGGAATTTCTGACGAAAATCCGTTAAGAACAATTGGTTTACGTCTAGGGGAGCATGTAAAACAAGCATATCAGGAGCTAGCTTTCAGTGAAGCCTGCGAAGCCATCCTTTCACTGGTGCAAGCCAGTAATAAGTTTATTGATGAACAAGCTCCTTGGTCATTATATAAACAGGGACAGCAGGAGTCGGTGGAGAAAGTTCTGTACGCAGTTCTAGAATCGGTTAGACTAGCAGCTTATCTGCTTTCCCCAATTATTCCAAACATCAGTAGCGATATTTATCAGCAACTGGGCTTTGGAATAAACTTTAACGATCAAATACAAAGTTCAATCACCGCTCCTTTTGCCACCCATGCAACATGGGGGATACTATCTAGTAAACAACAGTTGGGTAAAGCCCAACCGATTTTTAAGCGAATAGAACCCCCGAAAAACGATTAATCCTTATCAAACTCTGATTTTGTTCAATTTCTTATTTTCTCAAAAAATTTATCGGGACTGAACTTAAATTAGTCCCGGAACATTATCATAAGCCGCTGTGACTAGCATCTAAAAGTTGGTAATTTGTATCAAAAATAACAGGGATAATAATTGAGGTATCACAATGATGTTGAATAATTTTGAAACCGATTCAATATTTACGCCAGAACAAGTTTTGGAGAATCGGGGTAGGGTCGCTATATTTATTGATGGCTCAAATCTATTTTACGCTGCACTGCAACTAGGGATTGAAATTGATTACACAAAGCTGTTGTGTCGATTAACTGGAGGTTCCAGACTACTAAGGTCTTTTTTCTACACTGGTGTAGACCGGACAAACGAGAAGCAACAGGGGTTTCTGCTGTGGATGCGTCGCAATGGCTATCGAGTCATTGCTAAGGATCTAGTCCAGCTACCAGATGGCTCTAAAAAAGCTAACCTGGATGTAGAAATAGCAGTGGATATGATGGCACTAGTAGATTCTTATGATACCGCAGTTTTAGTTAGCGGTGATGGGGATTTGGCTTATGCGGTAAATTCAGTCAGCTATCGCGGCGTGCGGGTAGAAGTGGTGAGTTTGCGTTCGATGACCAGCGACAGCTTAATTAATGTAAGCGATCGCTACATTGATTTAGAAGCCATCAAAGAAGATATTCAAAAAACCCCTCGCCAAAGCTATCCATACCGACCGTTATCTGGCATCGGTTTTTTGGAAGACACCAGAACTAGTGATGGACATCTAGAAATCCAAGAATAATGGCGTATCAATTTCATCAAAGGGGGAGACAGGGCGAGAGAAAAATTAAAAATCTCTCCTCTACTCCTCCCTTTCTTCTTTTACCTTTAATTTTTTTCTTGATATTTGGTTTAGTAAGCTGTGGGGGTAAATCTCCCACAGCTTCTCAACAAAATACTGCGGGTTCATCTAACGAAGATAGCAATTTGACTTTCTTTGATGTCACCTTAGAACAAGCAGATGAAGTAGGACGACCGATTTGGAAAGTCAGAGCAAAACAAGCAAAATATACCAAAGAAAAACAAATTGGTCAAGCTGAAAGTCCTTATGGTGAACTATATCAAGATGGCAAAGTAGTTTACCAAATCAAGGCAGATGTAGCAGATATTGAACAAGATGGAAAGCAGTTATTTCTGAAAGGTAGAATATTTGCTACAGATCCCAGTAATGGAATTGTATTGCAAGGTAATGAATTAGAATGGCGACCCAAAGAAGATTTGTTGATTGTCCGCAACCAGATTAACGGTAGTCATAAACAACTACAAGCTGTGGCGCAGGAAGCGCGAGTCAAAACCCGCGAACAGCGCATAGAATTTTCTGGAAAGGTAGTAGCAAATTCCACTGATCCCCAGTTACAAGTAAGAACCGAGCATTTAATCTGGAATATTAAAGAAGAAAAACTGATTGGCAATCGCCCTTTACAAATTGACCGTTACAAAGATAATAAAATTAGTGATCGCGGCAAGGGAAATTCTGCCGAAGTCAACTTAAAAACGAAAATTGCCACTATTCAACAAAATGCTCAATTAGATTTACTAAACCCACCAGTACAAATAACTAGTAACTCTATGACCTGGAATATGAACGCAGAAACTGTTACTACAAATTCCCCCGTGCGGATGTTCCAGCGTGCGGAAAACCTTACCGTCACCGCCAATCAAGGTGAAATGAAAATACCGCAAAAAACGGTTTATTTAACAGGTAACGTCAACGCCATTGGTCAGCGTCGCCAGTCTTTGAAATCTAATACATTAACTTGGTATTTAGACAATAAGTTAGTTGAAGCTCAGGGAAATGTAGTTTATCGACAAATTGACCCACGCTTGAATTTTACAGGTGAAACAGCCGTTGGTAATCTGCAAACAGAAAATATTGTTGTCAAAGGCGGCACTTCTAGCGGTAGGGTAGTAACAGAAATCATTCCCCAAGAAAGAGCCAATAGTCAGCAGTAGAGTTAGAGGAGTGGGGAGTAGGGAGTAGGGAGTAGGGAATAGGGGGACAAGGGGACAACTCAATACGGTTCGGATAAGGTTTTTTGATGACACGCCCTAGATCCAAAGACGCGATAAATCGCCGTCTTTACAAGAATCAGTCCTTTATAGAGACGGCGATTTATCGAGTCTCTTGGCCTTAACCGAACCGTATTGGGGGACAACTGACTTGAGTGATAAGTCTTTTATTTGTCCCCAAATCCTCTTACCCATTCCCCATTCCTCACTTCCTACAAGCATTAGGCTAGGATTTTAGTACTACAAGTATTCTGATAACCCATGAATGGATCAAAGCGATTAAGCAAGGAATCCTTGCCAATATCCCAACAAGCAGAACATTCCCACCATCACGATACAGACCACGAGCATACAGATCATACTCATGGAACTGGAGAGTCGGCTCATCCTCATGTCCATAGCGAAGAGTCATTACGGCGAATTGCCAATCGATTATCGCGGATAGAAGGACATGTTCGTGGTATTAAAACAATGGTGCAGCAAAATAGCCCTTGTCCTGATGTTCTACTGCAAATTGCCGCAGTGCGAGGCGCATTAGATAAGGTAGCGCGAATTGTTTTGGATGAACATTTAACTGAGTGTATTGCTAGAGCTGCACAAGAGGGTAATATTGACGTTGAAATTAAACAGTTAAAAGCTGCTTTAGATCGATTTTTACCTTAAGAATTAGAAAAATAAAAAATTAAGTAGCACAACAAAGCATTTTGTTGAGATGCGAGATTTGGTCTATTGACTCAGGCAAAGGGTTATACCATTTTAGATTTTGAATTTTAGATTTTGGATTGGAAACCGCTTAGTGTATCTGGGTTTTCTCTGTCCATCTGTCGCAATCATTTTTAAAATTGGTATTATTTATGCCAAAATTAACACAAGTGTCTTACGTGTTACTTATTATGTCAACGATGCTAAAACCTCTGAAACTAATTAACTTTTTTTATCTTATTAATATTTGCGAACATTCTGCTTTGCTCCACTGGTAATTAAAAATCATAATATCAACTGAGACTTTAAATATCTCCTTTAAAAATGACTTTAAAATATAAATTTAACTATTATTTAAATGTCAATAAAAACAAACCTATAATTCTTTTATTACATGGCTTCATGGGAAACATTAATGAATTCGATGAAGCTATAAAAATACTAACTGAAGACTTTTCTTTTTTCACCCTTGATTTACCCGGACATGGTAAAACCAAAGTTTTAGGAAGTGATGAATATTATAAAATACAACCCACTGCTCAAGCAATAATCAATTTATTAGATGAATTTACAATAGATAAATGCTACTTAATTGGTTATTCAATGGGCGGAAGATTGGCTTTATATCTAACTTTACATTTTCCAGAACGTTTTATTAAAGTTGTATTAGAATCAGCTTCCCCAGGTTTAGCAACAGAAGCAGAACGATTAGAACGAGTTAGATGTGATGCTCAAATAGCTAGAAAATTAAGCAGAAGTATTATTCAAACTGATTTTGCTGCTTTTCTTTCAAATTGGTACAATCAACCAATTTTTGGTTATATAAAAAATCATCCAGAATACGATCGCATGATAAAAAGTCGGTTGCAGAATAATCCACACGAATTAGATAAATCATTGCGCTTCATGGGAACTGGATGCCAACCTTCTTTGTGGGAAAAGCTACAAGAGAATAAAATTCCTCTGCTCTTATTAGTGGGTGAATATGATAAAAAGTTTATATCTATTAATAAAGAAATGGATCAAATATGTGAATTTTTTCAACTAGAAATAATTAGTAATGCTGGACATAATATTCACTTTGAAAATACCTTGGGATTTGTGGAAAACATCAAAGATTTTTTCTATGCAGCAAGTTAAAAATTAGGATAACTTCACTGCTTTGGCAACTTCTTTAGTGCCTTACTAGAAGGAGTTGGAGATGGTGTCAAATTCGGAACTGTTGGTTGATTAGCTGCGGCCAATTCCTCTTGCAACATTTTCTGATAAACTTTAGGCAGAGAGCTACTAACAGAATTAGTTTCTATACCATATCCTAGACTTGTCCAGGTGGGAGAAAGCCGCCGCAAAACATCATTTAACTTTCCCTGACGCAACAGTTGAGAAATATCAGTTCCCCAAACTTTAGAATCATTTAACCAACGGTAAACTACTACATCTTGATATTCTGCTTCAAAACTATAAGCAGTCCAAAACATCATCTGCATTGGATTTGGATGATAACGGGGGGCTAAACGATACCAAGTAATGTTGATAATTTGATACCTGCCAGCAGCAGTAGAACAATTACCTGTGTTGGGGCCTGTGACGATTGTGACGCATATCTCAGGATGTCGGCTAAGGTCATTGACTTGTTGCCCACCATACAACAGCGAATAGGGACGATTACCACTTGCTTCACTCGCCGAGATGGTTCGCATTAAAGCGCGAATATAGGGGTCGCCCTGTTTCATCACCAAAGGCGGCTGTTGAACTGCAAAGATCGGATCAGAAGGCGATCGCAAGTCTCCAATATACCATTGCAACAAATACACAAAGCCGAGAAGCGCGGCTATTGGCCCAATAAGTTTTTCAACACCTTTGAATTCAAAGCCTTTCAGAATCCGACTCCTTCAAATTTATTCTCTTTGCTAACAAAAATCATCGACGAACTTATTCCATTAAAGTTCACACCTAATTGTTAGTTATCATTCCCGATTTGCTCATTTCTTTAAGAATTAGGAAAAATGAGCATAAAGAGATACTCCCAACAATAGCGACTAAGTATAATATCAATCGCTTCTTGTAGCATCCTACTTCCGATAAGAAATAGCTACTTTGCTCAAATCGTGCGATTTTCGAGTCGCGCTCCCAAAACTGGCGCATTGCTAAACCCCTGCATTTTGAGTGTGGGATAGTGCGATCGCTAACCTATGTTATAATTAAATGATTAATTTTCCGAATGATTAGCTATGACAACAGAAATATTAAAATCTGTTGAACCTACCCTTTACGAGGAAGATTATTATTTATGGGTAGAAACAACACTTAAACAATTAGAAAATAAAGATATTGAAAATCTGGATTGGCAACATTTAACAGAAGAAATTGAAGCTTTGGGAATTGAACAAAGACGAAAAGTAGAAAGTTCCTTGAAACAATTATTAATTCATCTTTTACTTTATCGTTATTGGGAAACTCAAAAAGAAGATTGTCAACGAGGCTGGCAAATAGAAATAACTAATTTCCGTGATGAGCTAGAATTTTCTTTTCGTTCAAAAACACTTTATAACTATTCTATTAACTGCTTAGATGCAGTTTATATTAAAGCCAGAAGACAAGCAATTCAAAAAACAGCTTTACAGCCGGAAATTTTTCTGGAAAAATGCCCTTTTACTCCTGAAGATATTTTCAATAATGAGTACTTTCCAGAATAAAAGTGATTTTGTTTTGTTGCTTTTTGTGAAGATGAAAGTAATGAGAGAGCGATCGCTCGTCTATCGTTAATCAGTGTAGGGGTTTAGCAACGCTCATTGGTGTCAACTTAACGTAAAAACCATGTCCCGCAAGGAACTGAAGTTCCAAGAATAATAGCTCAAGTTATCTAAAGATGACTAAATAATCCGAAAAATCTTTAGTCTACTTCAGTAGACTTTAGCTATTAGCCCTGAAATTTATTTCTGGGCGGGTGAGTTAGCTAACAGTTAAGCTACCTTTAGCTTAAGTTGACACGGATGAGCAATGCTAAACCCTTTTGCCTGTGGGATGGGATGAAGCCTTGCAATTGAATCAAGGGGCGATCAATTTAAATGAAGCAAGCTACTTGACAAAGCGCTTAGGCTTAGGTAAGGCTTCTCCATGAAGATGTGAGCCGATCATTTTGAGGAATAGAATCCTCTGGGATATCAGCACTGTTGAAATAACTCCTTAAAGCTTTTCGGGGCTGCTTCCGGTTTGGCAACAATTTCGACAATTTTATTGCGTGCATCTGCTTCAAACAGCGCCTCAACAGCAACTTGGGCGACTTTCTGCCTGGGGATGCTACCGTCAAACAGTGTATCAGCACTCTGCATCACGATCGCATCGGAGTTATCTTCATTCTTCAACCCACCAGGCCGCACAATCGTATAGGTAAGACCACTTTTCTGGATATACTCTTCAGCTTGCTTTTTCCACACTAAAATCAGCCAAAACAAGTTCAGTGGATGGAATAACTGCGAAGTACACAAAGAAGAAACTAAAACAAAATGCTCAATTCCCTTTGCCTTAGCAGCTTCTACTAAATTTTTAGTGCCTTCAAAATCTACTTTATAGGGGCCAGTGGGGTCAAAACTAGGCTTTGCACCAGTTGCAACTAACAAAACTGTGCTATCTCCCAACGCAGCAGTTAAACTTTCTGGTTGTAATACGTCGCCTACAACTAATTCGGCTTCAGGAGAGAGAATACCCCTAGCTTTCTCTATATCCCGCACCAAAGCGCGGATGGGAATATTCCGCGCTATTAACTCTTGCACAATCCGGCGACCTGTTTCACCCGTTGCCCCTGCTACAAATGCTTTCATGAGAAATGCTATCCTGGGAAACTATTGTGTGCTTGTTCAGTTCTTTATTTTAGTAATTCTATGGACTTGATGGTAGATTAATGAGGTTTCAGTAAAAATGGGATATTAGTGTGAAATGACCCAGGAACGTGGGGAATTATTAATATAGACGAACGCTAAAATATACATTAATGCATTTATGCTTTCAAGAAAAAGCGAATATAAATCCTGGGAAATAACAGAAGCAGTTTTACCTGTAGCCTCCAGCCAAGAAGCAGCCGAGGACACATTAACACAAGCAAATGTAGCGCAGGTCACAAAATTTTCCGGTCGTTATCAAGATTTTATGGAAATGCCTGCCCCAGCAGAGAAGGTTGCCCAGTATCTTAATAATCACGCCTCATGGTTTTCGCGTTGCGCTGAACCCATGAAGGTGCAATTACTTGGGGAAAATGGCTACGCTTTAGTAATTGGTCGTTTTGGTGCTTTTGGTTATGATGTAGAACCTAAAATTGGTTTGGAATTGTTGCCTCCAGAGGAGGGTATTTACCGCATCCGTACAATCCCTATCCCTGACTACCAACCGCCTGGTTATGACGTAGACTATCGGGCATCTCTACAGTTAATAGAAAACGATCCTTCCACTAGCATTGGTGAAGTTACCAGAGTTGAATGGGAATTGGATTTAATAGTTGATTTGCACTTTCCCAGGTTTATTCAGCGATTACCCAAGTCTATAATTCAATCTACAGGCGATCGCCTACTTAACCAAATTGTCCGCCAAGTCTCCCGCCGTTTAACTCGCAAAGTTCAAGAAGATTTTCATAAATCTTTGGGAAAACCCTTTCCTGCTAATTCTAAGCAAAAGCACTGAGTCAATAGTCCTTTGTCATTGCTCATACACAAATGACAAAGCGCAAAGTCTGAGCGGAGGTTTCCTCCGATCAGAACTTTGTAAGAGAGGACAAATAGACCTCTTGCAAAAGTCCCTAACACCCCACCCCCAACCCCTCCCCTTAGTAAGGGGAGGGGAGCGTTTGCGTGAGCAAATGCGGGGTGAGGTTCTTTATTTTTGATTTATGCAAGAGGTCTAATGACTAAGGACTATGCTTTAGTGAGAATTCTTTGGACAATTTGCACGCCAGTGACAGCCTGCCAAGCAAAAAGTCCCAAAAGGGTAAAATTCACTAGAATGTGAGTTGCCCGCGCCCAATTTGCCCCTTTTTGCATATAAGGTGACAAAGCAGCAGAAAATGCAATCAGACCCGTCATACCCAGTCCTGCCAGCAGGTGAGGCCCGACAAATAACTTGCCATTATTGATGTAAGTGACACCCATCCCTCCAATTGCACCTAACACCATTAAAGCTAGGAGTATAGACCCGATTTGGTAGTGTCTGACGTTATATTTACCTTTAATCAGTTCTTTCTTTTCTTCCCCCTGAGCATTTCTGGTACGCTGTACTTGCAGTCCTAAGTAGGCAGCATAAATTGAGAATGCTAATAGCGCCCACATCAGCACCGGATGAAAGAAGTTCAGCCAATATTTCACCGACGCAGAAAGTTCCAGACTCATCGTGTTCTCGCCCAATTATAAAATCTTCATAAAAATTAGCATAATTCTATTTTCTGTGCTTAAAGTTGCACAAATTAAAAGAGGCTAAGAAAGAGAAGAATTTTCATCAAACCAATAGCCAGAATGTTTCCCAAGGCTGCTTTTATTGAATTTTAATTTAGAATGAGTGAATTTTGAATTGCATAACCCTCTTGCCAAAGTGGATAAATAATCTCAGACTAAATTTTGAGGGTAGACGAACAAAACCCCCTGTGTGGGATCTCATTCATGACTGAAAACAACGATACTTTGCTGCTAAAAGCTGCTAAAAGCGGCGATATCAAGGGTTTGTGTGCCCTATTGACTGCTGGTGCGAAGGTGGACGCGTGCGATCGCTTTGGCACTACGGCGTTAATGTTTGCTGCTAATTTAGGTTATACCGAAATTGTGCGATCGCTATTAGATGCTGGGGCAAATATCAACTTGCCCAGAAAACTCTATGGTTTGACGGCTTTGATGTTGGCGGCTAGTGCTAAACAGCTTGACATTTTGCAGCTTTTACTATCTAAAGGTGCTGATGTCAATGCCACTAATGAAGATGGCAGCACAGCTTTAATGGCAGCTGTAGTTAAAGATCATGTCGATGTAGTGCGAGTTTTATTGGCTGCTGGTGCAAAGGTGGATATCGCAGATAAAGATGATGATACTGCGTTGAAACTCGCCATTAAGCAGGGACAAATAGAAGTTTTACAAGCAATTCTCCAAACTGGTGTCGATGTCAATATCCGAGATGAGGAGGGTGAGACACTCTTAACATTAGCGGCAGATTTAGGATATCTGGAGGTTGTGGAAGCACTGCTAACAGCGGAGGCTAATGTGAATCTGAAAAACGCTGATGGTGCAACTGCCCTATCGGCAGCAGTAGCGGCTGGACACAGTGCGATCGCAGCAGCTTTACTAGATCGAGATGCCCAAATTAATATCCAAGACCAAGATGGTGAAACAGCCCTACACCTTGCCGTTGTGGAAGGCTACATTGATGTCGTGCAAGTGTTACTTACCAGGGGTGCAGATGTCCAAATTAGGAACCAGCTCGGTGATACGCCACTGCTTGTAGCAGCATTGCAGGGACACAGCCATATCGTCGAAGCATTGCTGCATTTCGGGGCAGATATTACTGATAAAAACCTCGGTGAAGTACCTTTGACGCTGGCTGCATCACAGGGACATACCCAAACAGTGAAAGTGCTGCTAGACTATGGTGCTGATGCCAACACTCCGGGCGATGATGGCAAAAATGCTTTGATCAAGGCAACTGAACGCAAGCACATAGACATAATACATTTGCTGTTGGCAAAGGGGGCAGATGTAAATTTTCAAGACTCAGCGAAGGCAACAGCATTGATATGGGCTGCCTCAGCAGGTTACGGCGAAATTGTGCAGTTATTACTGCAAGCTGGGGCAGATGTGAATTTGAAAAACCGGGGTGGTTATACTGCTTTAATGATTGCAGAATTTAATGGTTATAAGAATGTGGTGCGGAGTCTGCAAAAAGCTGGGGCACAAGAATAGTCATTTGAATTCTCTAACTATAGCGGTTCCCATTCAGATGCGTTAAAATATTACATCGCAAGCTGTAGGGGCACGGCACTGCCCATAATAGGTGTCAATTTAAGTTACAAATAGCTTATCTGTTGGCTTCCACGCCCGCCCTGAAATAAATTTCAGAGGCTCATAGCTAAAGTCTACTGAAGTAGACTAAATATTCCTAAAAATCTTTAGTCTACTTCAGTAGACTTTAGCTATTAGCAAGGAACTTCAGTTCCTTGCGGGACATGGCTTTTACGTTAAGTTGACATCAATGGGCACTGCCGTGCCCTTACGGGTATACCTCACTTTCAGAAATATGTTGACAAATCAATAAATGAAGGTTATTTACTTAACTACTAAGGAGATTTAGAAACCAAGTCCAAGCGTAAGAAACAAAGAAAGCAAAACTCCGTCGTAGCTGTTGTGAACTTGCTACGGCGGAGAAATTAAAAATTAAAACGCTAAGAGGGAGCAGGCCAAATGCTTGTGTCACAAGGGTAGAAAGAAAGCAAAAATGAAGAAGTAAATTTACCTTTTACTTTTTACCTTGTACATTTTATCTAGTCTTCCCCTCGGCGTTTCCTACTGTGCTAGATGTGCAAAATATATAGTTTTTACTTTAAGAGAAAAGTATTGTAACGATCATTTTTTATGTATCCTTCTAAAGGCTGAATACAAACGAATCGTGAAAAAAGGCTGATGTGCGACCATTTAGGCGATCGCTACGGCAAGTTAAAGAAAAAATAAAAAATTAAATTTACTATAATAACTCTGGTGAATCCCCAGCCACATCGGTTTAATCATGACTTGAGCCAGCAAAAATGGCTAATGATTATAAAATTTGCAGAACAACTAGTGTCATATCATCAGTGTTTTGCTTATCAGCACCAATGAATTGCTCAACTTGGTCAAATAGGTAATCCACAATCTCCTCTGGGCCATTGCAGTACTTGCAAGCCGTATTGAAGTCAGCGACAAAGTTATCTTCATCGAAGCGATCGCCACCAGCAGCAGCCGCATCGGTCAAGCCATCTGTATAGTAAATAATAGTATCCCCAGGCTCTAACTGTGCCTGGGCATCTTCATATTGGCTGTTAGCATCCAAACCAATTAGCATTCCTAGAGTATCTAAACGGCTGACAGTTTTCGTGGCTGCGTGCCACCACAAGGGAGGATTGTGTGCCGCATTGCTATAAGACAAAATTCGGCTGTGGGGATTATATTCTGAATAAAATAGCGTTACAAAGCGGTGGGAATTTTCCAAATCCGCATACATAACTCTATTTAAGTTTTGTAGAATTCCGGCTGGAGAATTACCATGTAGAACTTCTCCCCGTAACATTCCCCGCATCATCGTCATAATCAGCCCAGCCGGAACACCTTTGCCCATAACATCTCCAATAACCAAACCCCAGCGACTAGTTTCCGTGCTGCCTTTGGTTTTGGGCTGAATTTTATTGTGATTGGTAGCAATAAAGTCGTAATAGTCTCCGCCGACGCGATTGGCAGGTTTACAACGTGCTGCCAGTACTGCACCGGGGATTGTAGGACATTGACGTGGCAAAAGTCGCCGTTGAATTTCTGCGCCAATTTCTAGTTCTTGATCTAGGCGTTCTTTTTTTCTTAGTTCTACAGCTAGTTCATCGTTTTCGATCGCAACAGCTGTTTGGTCTGCTACTAACCTAACTAACTTTTGCCTGGTTTCTGTCCAACTATATTCTGGATCGCGGCTCAAGACATAGAGCCATCCCCGTTCTGTATGCTTCACTAGAATAGCCGTACCAAAGATTTGCACATCTGGCCCCAGATAGCGATGCATCTGGTCATCTAAAATCCCCGTGGCATTGGCTAGAGGGGCAGCATTGGGCAGAAGCGTGATTTGACTGCTGGCTATTTCTAGGGCTTTGCGGATATTTTTTCGCTGGCCACTATCTTGCCAATGTAACTGCTCTAATCTGACTTGACCATTAGGTTTGTAGAGAAACAGGGCGCTTCCGTCTGCATCCGTCACTCTTGTTGCCATCAGGGGGATCAGTTCCAAAAACTGATTTAAATTATTGAAACTTCTTAGGGCAAATCCTAAAGAACTGAGCAAATCTTGAATTTTGTTCTGTTCCCGGTGCAACCTTGCCACGAGTTCTTTTAGTGCTACGACTGGTGTGACATCTGTCGCGGCACTACTATTGTTGTCAATGGGTTGAGAGGGCAGTTGAGACACAGGCACAGGTACTATTGCACTTTATATTGGCAGATTTTAGATTACTTATAAATCTCTTGGCTTTGGCATTGCTAAACCATATTTAGATAAGACTTGTCACTTTAGCAAGAGTATAAAGACGTAACAAGCAACTTTTATCAGTATTTTATTTGCTTATTGTATTTTTGATGGAAAATTTGTAATTTAAAATCATGTATTTTTAGCCAAAAACCAATCCGTAAAAATTACTAGTTTTAGTGATAGTTAAGAAAGCTTTTCATTTTTTCATAACTTAATTACCAAAGCATATCTCTAAAGTCATAAAAATACTTTCTCTTAAGTAAGTTACGTGCAGTGTGCAGTTCTGCCAACTCGCTAACGCAGTTCCTTCGATCTAAGAATACAAGTTGCCATAGCCTACACCAATCACTTGCAAAGGCAAACCCCCCACAGTGCTGGACTTTATGCTGGCTCCCAACGCACTGCTCACCGCTTTGACTGCTGTCCATCTTGCAATAGTTGTATTTGTGGGGGTGAGCGTCTCGCTTGCCCTTTAAATTGCTGCAAGATGGAAGCTTCACGGGTTTTGTGTGTTGCGTTTAAATGCCCATTCAGAGCGTGAAAAAAGGCACTAGCTTGAAATTTTAGCAAAAATTATCCATTTATTGCGACAAACTTATGATTTACAAGAATTGATCTGTTTCTAATGAGTTCAAGTGATAATACCAGATCAGTAATCCCTAAATTTATCAGTTGTCAAAAAAAATATTTAACCTCAAATTTTTCAATTAGCTACTCAAGAGAGCTTCGACAAACTCATAGCTAGAAAAGGGGCGCAGGTCTTCAATTCCTTCGCCAGCACCAATAAAGCGAATGGGTAAACCTAGCTGTTGCACAACGGCAAGGGCAACACCGCCTTTGGCTGTACCATCGAGCTTGGTTAAGACAACGCCACTCAGTTGGGCAGCTTGGGAGAAAACTTCGGCTTGGCGCAGTCCATTTTGCCCTAAAGTGGCATCTAGAACTAAAAGAGATTCTACTTTGGCATTTGGGGCTTTTTTGTCGATAATTCGCCGGATTTTGCTAAGTTCGTCCATTAAATTCTTCTTATTTTGCAGTCGCCCAGCTGTATCTACCAGAAGTAATTCGGTTTGACGCGCTTGGGCGGCTGCGATCGCATCAAACACAACTGCTGCCGGATCTGTATTTTTTCCCGGATTGGAAATTACTTCTACACCGCTTCTATTACCCCAAACTTTCACCTGTTCCACGGCGGCGGCGCGGAAGGTGTCTGCTGCCCCAATCAAGCATTTATAACCAGATTTTTGTCCCAGATGGGCAATTTTGCCGATGGTGGTGGTTTTACCGGCACCATTCACCCCAGTGATTAACCAAATATTCAAGGTTTCTTTTTCTGGGGTAAAGATAGTTTTGTGGGATGCAATGCTTGGTGCATCCAGCATATCTCTGAGAATTTTTTTCAGGTAAGCGATCGCTTCTTCAGGTGCAGTAACTTCTTCTCGAAGTTTTGTCTGTAGGGCATTGATAATAAAGTCTGTCGCCTCTACACCCACATCAGCTTGCAGGAGCAATGCCTCAATTTCTGTCACAGCAGCTTGATTTAGCGGCCCTTGACCAACGATCGCCTTCAGTTGGTTAAGAATGCTACGACGAGTTTTATCTAAACCTTGCCGGAGCTTTTTCAGCCAGGTAATTTCTTCAATAGAAACGTCTTCTGGACTTCTACCTTGAGCTGCTAAAACTTTCGCCGACCAGACAAACCCATCATCAAATACTAGTCCAGGAATTTCTTCTCCTGTCTCTGAAGTTGCAGCTACTGGCTGTACTACTTCTGGTTCTGGAACTTCAATGGCGGTAGCCATTAGTTGTTCCAGCTTGGCTTGCCGTTCTGCCGCCGCCCGTTCTAAGAAGGATAGTGCTGTAGGCTGTGTTGCCTCTGGCGTACCTGTTGGTTTGGTAGGCGTTGATTCAGCTTCATCTATTGTGAGTTCTGGGCTTGTGACATCTTGATCAGCAATTGCTGCTACTGAAGAATCTTCTGTACTTTCTTTTTCAGTAGCAGCTTGGATAACTTCTGGCTGTGCTGTTTCTACGTTTGTACTAACAGGTTCCTCAATTGCTTCTGGTTCGGTAATTTCCGCAATTGCCGTTTCTACGGGTTCAGGTTGTGCTGATGCTACTGAGGCATCTGCTGAATTAGCCGGGGTTTCTACTACCTCGGCTTGTTGTTTTTGCTGAATATTTTTGTAAGCAGCTTTAGCAAACGCTAACAAGTCTGTCGTTGTGTCTGGTGCAGTTTCAGCAGTTGGTGTTGACGTTTCGGCTGGCTCTGGCTGAGGTTCTTGTGCAGGAAGAGTTTCTTCCTGTTTATTATCAGAGGGAGTGTCAGAGGAATCGTTATATTTACGACGGAACCAATTAAAAACCATTGCAGCAGTATTGGTTATATGAGTTATGAGTTATAAGTTATGAGTTTAATTTAACTTGGGGTATTGGGCATTGGGCATTGGTCAATAATCAATAGTTCTTTTTCCCCTGCTCCCTCATCTCCCTCATCCCTCTCACTTTGGCAAGTCAAAAAGGCTATGCTGTCTTTTTCTGCTCAGTGACTCGGCGCAAAACACCGTTAATAAACCGATGACCATCGTCTCCACTGTAGCGTTTGGCTAGCTCTACAGCTTCGTTGATGGCGATACTGTCTGGAACTCCTAAGAACTTCATTTCAGCCACAGCGATTTGCAAGATATCGCGGTCAATTTGGGCGAGGCGAGTTACTTGCCAATCTACTAAGGCACTAGAAAGGAGTTCATCTATAATTTGTCGATTTTCGTTGACGGTAATCACAAGCTCTTTAGCGTAATTACGGACTCCCTTATCCTGATTAGCTAACTGAATCAATACTGGGAAATCAACTGCCGTACCCAATTGATTGATTGCTGTCTGGGTGCAGGCGATCGCTTCTTGCAGCATTGTTCTGGCACTATTGAGGTCGGAGGCCCGAGTTTGGCTACTTAAAAGGCGATCGTTACTGCGTTGCAGTTCACCTGCGGCATTATCGAGGGTATCTTGCACTTCTGAGGTCAAAGTGCGTACTGCTCCTAGCACCAACTTGGATACTAGTTGATCGTCTTCCAATTTATCTAATTTCTTTGGGTTGACTGGCAATTGGCTAAGGCTTAAAAGCGCCAACTCACGAGCAATTTGCTGGGGTTTACGAGGTTGCATAAAACTGAGGGGTGATTAGGTGAGAACTGATTAACTAGACGGGGCAAACTCACAATTATATCAAATTTGGTACAGTCAAACAACAAAATTACGCTAATAAGGTACTGGATACTGGGTACTAGGAAAGAAATTATTTTAAGATTTCCTTAAGGTATGAATCCACATATTCATCTTCCCCAGTCCCCAATCTCCAGTCCCGAATTTAACTTTCTTCAACGGGAATAACCTGCTGCTTGATTTCGTTGTGTTTCACTTCCAGTGTGGACTCTTTGGGGAAAACCAAGGGCGTATTGGGGGCGACAATGCCACCTGATACAACTATTTTAAAAGCGTCTTCAATGGACATGGAGAGGTTTACCACCTCATCTTCAGGAACTACTGCGTACCATCCGGTAGTCGGATTGGGCGTAGTGGGTATAAAAACACTTAGGACGGGACGAGGCATCTGGGCTTGGATATCACTGCTGATTGCACCAGTAACAAAAGCGATCGCCCAAATTCCTCGGCGGGGATACTCTACCAAAATTACCCGGCGAAACTTGCCATTAGAATCTTTTAATATTGTTTCTAAAAGCTGCTTGAGGGTTTTGTATACCTGTCCTGCTAAAGGAATTGCCTGTAATAATCGTTCGCCAAAATCTAACAACCACCGCCCAGCAATATTGCGAGCCATCAAGCCCATCAATAAAATACTTAGTAGCGGTACAGCTAAACCTACTAATAAATTCAGTAAATTTACCAGTATTGGGTTTAACCCATCAAAGGGATTCAGTTGTTTGGGAATTTGGGTGAGGAAGTTGATTACCCAAGTGGCAATGGTAATCGTTAGCCAGATAGTAGTTGCTAGGGGAATTACTACCAACAAACCAGCGATCAGGTCGTTTTTTAAGTCCTGTTTTAGGCGATCGATTACCAAGCCCCGATTCTCCTGTTTTAAGCTAGAGGAACTTTTGTTATTGGTATTCATACCAGCAGATTCGTCAAATTCCGAAGACTTTAACTTTAGGCAGTTTTTACCGCAAGTAACTGTCTAAAACGTTAGCAAATTGGCTGCTGACACAAAAACACGTACTTGTTGCTGGAAATTAGCTATTTTCCTACAAGCATACACATAGACATTAACCAATCTGATACCGACTGATTATTTTCAAAGGATGTTACTTTTCTTTGTAAGACTTGTAAACGATTGTTGCAAGTCCTTATGTATTACTAATCTACCGCGCTCAATCAAAACCTGCTCATGATTGTGAAAGTACGAGCTGGTAAACAGAGGAATTGTTTTATCTGGTCAGTTGAGCAGGAGAGGCTTTTATGAAAATGTTCTGGTAAAAATATTAATTTATGATTATAAAAGTTTTTGTTTAAATGTAAGACCGCCTATTATAGCACAGATGTGCTACTATACTTCTGAATTTTGCGATCGCCCACGACGGACAAGTAGGCGATCGCTACTTCAAATTTTACGCCACATCAGCCTGTGTTGTTTCAGAATCCTGTTGTGTACTCTCCTGTGTCAGAATTGCTGTTGCGTCTAAATTAGGTTTTGGTAAATACTTCATTTCCCAGACTTTGAGCAAAATCAGATATTCGTAGAATGCCTGCAATGTACACCAAGCAATTCCGGCGCGTCCATCTAAACATCCACCTAAGAAAAAATACATATATACAAAGCGTAGCAACGGTCTGGCGGGTAAACGCAAAGACAAATCTTTCAGGGCGCGGCGTTTTTCGACTTCCGATTTGCCAAAGAACAAATCTTGCCAGTTGACCTTTCCCTCTTCTAGTTGATATAGCGTTTCTTGAGCTTCGTCTGTAGAATAACGGTTATGCTTGTCAATCCAACGACTCAAACCTTTGCTACAAGTGTAGTGTGGGTATGTCTCTTTTAAAAAGCTAGTTGCACCCTCACAAACTTCCCGTTCAGTATGACCATAATCTGTAAACCAGACCTTCCCGTGGCAAAAGAGACGCATTTGGTAACGGGGATACTGTGTGCTGTAGCGAATCCAACGATTCATGAAGATGACACGTTCAGCCACGTAGTAACCTATGTAGTCAGAACTCTGACTTGCCTTTTCGCATTCAGCGAACAGTTCTGGTGTCATGCGCTCGTCAGCTTCGAGAATGTAAACCCATTCGTGCTTCGGCGGGATAGACTCTAACATCCAGGTGCGTTGGCGGCCGTGGCTTTCAAAAGCGTGTTGAATGACGCGGATGGGATAGCGACTGGCGATTTCCACAGTGCGATCGCTACTGCATGAATCCACAACAATAATGTCATCCGATAGCATCGCCGATTCGATACAAGCAGCAATATCTAACTCTTCGTTATATGTCAGTATGTAAATTGAGAACATTACCCAAGTTTTATAGCGATTTTACTGAGTGATAATTGCCTTTTTATTGTTATTAGCTATTAGGCGTATGGCAGTATAAGCCTTTAAACGTCCTACTGCCATACCGATAATGGATTAGCGTGCAGCCGCTCTAGGTTTACCACCTTGTACAGCACCCCTACCTTTTAAGCCTGTCCAGCCGATGATAATGTAACCAATGGACAACAGCAAACTGCTAATCCCAATCCGCAGTCCAGACTTCCAAGCAGTATCTTTAGTTTGTTTCTCTTCTTCGTCTCTGCGCTGGCGAACTTGGCTCACTTGTTGAGTTCGCAGCGTCTGAATATCTGTTTGTTGTTCAATAGCTTTGTTAAGTACTTGGGGATCTGTTTTAGCCTTCTTCAGTAACTCTTTGATATTTGCAGGAATTTGAGAGCTTTCAAGCGCTTGCTTATATCTTTGTTCATCTTTGAGGATTTCACTAAACTGAGCTTTGGTTTGGGTTCGCAGTTGTTCTAATTGAGCTTTTCCTTGCTCAGTATTCAGTTGTGCTTGCAATTGCGATAACCGATTGTTCAGTTGAATTTCTGCCTGATCTGCTTTTTGGGCGATGTTGTTGAGTGTTTGAGTCTTAGCTTGATTGACGTTATTAAGGTGCAGGGGAAAAATCAGCAAGAACATCAACCCTAAAATACTTGAGAGGATGACGGCCGGAAATCTTAAATCGATACCTTGGGGGCGATCGCTTGCTGCATCAGCACTATCAATCCAATAGGCAGCAAACAGCAGCCCCAAACCTACGAGAGGCACAATTCCCCGATCAACTAGCGCTGTTGCTAAGTTAATTTGCCATACTCGATCAGTCGGTTGAAAGGGTAACAACAGAATAAAAAAGTCAACGAAAAACGACAAAATGCAAATTATTCCAACTACCTTAAGTGTGAGAGCAGTAGTCACGGAAGCAAAACGGTTAACCATAATTTTTTGAACTGGCGGTGAATACAAATGATTTTCATATTTCAACTTACTTGAATATTGTGCCCATGACTCTAACTGTTGTGTAGAAACATAAAGCAGATGCAGTACTGCTTAACGCTCTCTGCCTCTTGGTTTTCAACTAGGCCACAGTAACATTTGTTATGTACAGTGTCTTCAGGAAAATTATAGTATTTTAAAATACAAACATGATGCGGTTCTGTAGGAAAAGACTGATTAATTACCCGATTTACCTTATTACAGTTCTCAATCGGTCGTAATATAGACATATTGTAGTACTACACAAATTTGCATTTGTGTCAACTTAACGTAAAAGCAAGGAACTGAAGTTCCTCTCTTATAGCGAAAGTCATCTCAGAGATGACTAAATATAGCCAAAAATCTTTAGTCTACTTCAGTAGACTTTAGCTATTAGCCTTGGAATTTATTCCCAGGCGGGTGAGGAAGCCAACAGTTAAGCTATTTCTAGCCTCAGTTGACACCAATGACAAATGTGAGATCCTAGTATGTTTTGCATCCATATAAAAATCGCTATATTTCCCTTATTTTTCCATCTTTCTTGCAAGGGCTTGTTCCCAAATCGGCAGATCCTCCGGTCGGTCAACATCAGCTAAAGGCGACAAGTTCACATAAGATAAATTAAGTTTCTGGGCAATGTCCACGGTTTTCTGGAATACTTGAGCAGTTCCCCACTCGATGTTAACGAATAACTCCGGGATGGGTTGCCGCAACCCAATTAAGTAATATCCACCGTCGATCGCAGGGCCAAGTACTAAGTCAAAGGTGTGTAACTTCTCAAAGGCTGTCTCTAAAATCTGAGCATTGACTCCAGGACAATCTGTACCGATGATAATTACTTTTGTGGCATCAGATTCAAAAGCCTCGAAAAGCGATCGCGCCATCCGCGAACCTAAATCCCCTTCACCTTGAGACTGGTAAACCAAATCCAACCCCAGCCAGTCTTGCATAAGTTGCGAATCGCCACCAGCAAACCGCACTTCCACAGATATGGCAATGACTTTTTGCAATTCTTGAACCTGAAATATGGTATATTCAGTCATCTGGCGTTGAAGATTGGCAGCACCAACAGTCCCCAAAGCAGGTATCAGTCTGGTTTTAGTCTTCCCTGGTTCTGGATAACGAGTGAAAATAATCAAGTGCTGTTTTGAGATTGCTGGTAAGTTCAGCACACAATACCTTATTTGAATAAACTAAGAATATCTTAATAGCAATACTTACCGTTTTCGGCAGTAGCATTATCTTTGCCCATTCGCATTGCTCCTAAAATCGTAGAAACAATCACGCAACGCTTAGTTTTACCGCCAGACTTACTCGATAGCGCTATCCGTCCTAAATCTTTAGCGTTACCTCTGTAGTCAAATCTAACTTCTTGTACAGTACTGAGTGATGGTTGGAAGTTTGTCTCAGAATCAAAGCGCACATTGGTATCTAAGTTATTCCAGTTAGCGTCAGATGGGTTTACTGTAGCAGGATGAACCGCCCATTGAATAATGCCGTTTTGCTCCCGAAAGCTGGCTTGCCAAGTCAACTTTTCCTTACTGGCTTGGCTTTGGGCTTGGCGCATAGCATAGTAAACCTCGTTTTGGGCAGTGTTGAGACGGCGAGTTTCCACAAAAGCCAGCCAGTTAGGTATTGCCAACGTGGCTAATATACCAATTAATGAAACAACTACTAAAGTTTCTAATAGTGTAAAACCACTACTGGAATCCTTATTCAAGATATTTTTTGAATTAACTAGAGATAGTAACTGCACCCGCATATCCATTTTTGTCTTCCGATCGCTTTTTAATTACCCAGCCGTTGAGCAATATTTCAGTTTTTTGCCTGTTTACTTCGCGCTGCTTAGTAATATTGTCTAACAAGGTTGGCACTATAAGGATTATGAAAATTTTCAGTGAAAGTTTTAAGGTGAAATTTATATTCTGAAGTCTTGAAGAGTCATAAAGAAAATACTTCCACAAAAATATAACAGCTGCTAAACCTTTTTTTTTGTTAAAGGGCTTTTGTAGCGCTTTGCAGGTTAAGTATTTGTATAAATTTGCTATGCTTATATTCCAATTATGCTTTAGTGTCGAACGCGCAGGAGCGTCTTGTAGAGAGGATTTTTCCTTGTAAGCTCTCTCAAGCACTTGCAAGCAGGATTTTTCCTGTCTGACAAGATTGGAAGAAACTGAATTAGAACTTATGCGATATAAGATTTGTACAGATGGCACACATATAAAATCAAACTTAGAAGCTAATCGCAGCCACATATCCCAATCCTGAGCCGCACACAGAGATTCGTCAAAGCCACCTAATGTAATTAAAGATTTTCTACAAATTAAAGGATTGGAGCCATTCTCTAGAAAGTTATTTAATAACAAATTGTCATAAACATTTCCATTTAGATTAACGCGCTTGCCTGAAAGTATGAATTCACCATTTTCATCAATATAATCAGTCCAGCTGTAAGCAACTTTTGCAGTAATGTTTTCTTGCAGAGCCTTTAACTGAGAATGAAGTTTATCAGGTGTCCAAAGATCATCTGCATCTAAGAAACTAACAAATTCTCCAACTGCAAGGTGTAGCCCTCGGTTACGGCTGACGTTACCGCCAGCATTAGGGTAAGAAAATACTTTAATTCGTGAGTCTTTAATTTCTGCAATAACTTCTATTGTTGAGTCTTGCGAACCATCATTAATTACAATTAATTCTAGGTCATAAAAAGTTTGATTTAAAACAGATTTAATTGTATGTTTAATAGTTTTTTCACTATTATAAGCAGGGATTATTACAGAAATTTTTGGCGATTTTCTGCTCGTATATTTAATCATTCTATTGAGCTATTTGATTTTTTAATACTCTGCCTAAATTACATTTAAAGTAGTAAAAAGGACTCATCATACTAGCCAAATAAAACTCCATTTCAAAACTTGGAATTAGATTATTTTTAAATTGCCCTCTATACTGAATGAGATGTTGTAATACTCGGCGTAAATTCCCTAAGATAGTTTTCACAAAAAGTATCGGTTTTTGCCAATTTTTAGTATTTATCAAGCGTAACTGGAAAATACACAAGCCACAGCCGCGTGCCAAAGTTAGCAGGTAATCTCTCTCAAGTCGCCAATGTGGTATTTGATGATAAGTATGCATGGTAGGGTTATACCAAATTTGCCAGCCTGCATAATGTATATAAAGCAATGGTTCATAGTCATCACCCTGCACCAAAATACCAGGTAACTTGCCACTCAAATTAGGTCGTTCTGGTACATTTTCAAGCCATGCTTTTTTCCTGACAACAAGTGCTGCACCAGGAGGAAGTCTTAAATTGTCTGCATCAAATAAATGTGGATTTGAGCCATGTTCTCTGATAGCTAAAAAAGCTTGAATTCTTTCAAAGTTTTCTGGCGGGTTTACTTCAAAATCACCATGAATTTGTCCACTCCAAGCACCTGCTTGAGGATGCTCCAATCCAAAGCTATATGCTTCTGATAACCAATCAGGTGCAGGTAAGTTATCATCATCTAAAAATGCGATTAGCTGCCCTCTGGCTTCACGCACTGCCCGCAGTCGGGCAAAAGCTGCTCCCTGTTCGGTTTCTAAAAAATATCTTAAATGACAGTTTCCATCATATATTTTTTGGTATTTCTGGATGATTTCGGATGTGTTATCAGAACTATTGTTATCTACAATAATAATTTCCCAGTTAAGTTGTTCTACTCCTCTCTGTCCTAAGAGTTTATCTAAAATTTTAGGTAAGCGATTTGCCCCATTATATGCAGGAATAGCTACGCTAACATCTAAATTTTCAATGGCTAATTCAGTCATAATATCTAATGTTTTGATTATTTTTTAAAGTATCCATTTTTCCAAAGATAAAAAGGGCTAATGAAACTACTTAAAAAAAGTTCCATTTCGCAAGCAAGTACCAAATCTTGCTTTAGCTTAGTCCGATATTTGAGTAAATGTAAAACAATTTTACGCAGGTCATTTATCATATAAATTAAAACAGCAACAGGTCTATAGACCTGTTTGATATTTACCATTCTAGTTACATAACGGCTAAGTCCAATACCTCGGAAAAACGGAATTAAATAATCTTTTTGCAAACGAAATTTGGGGATTTTGTGAGAAATTTCCATTTCTGGGTTATACCAAATCTCCCATCCTGATTTTTGGATATAAGACAACATTTCTAAGTCTTCACTGGTAAGCATATTGCCTTTAACTCTGCCAGTTAAAATAGGCTTATCTGGTACACTTTTAACCCAAGCTTGTTTACGGACAACAAGTCCGGCAGAGGGAGGTAGTAATTTTTTGGCTGCTTCATATAATAGCGGTAAATTACCTCGCTCTGTAATTGCCAAGAATGGAGCAATTCGCTGAAAGTTTTCTGGTGGTTCTACTTCCCAGTCAGGATGAATTTGGCTCGCATAAGCTCCCGCCTTAGGATATTTTTCACCAAAAGCATAAGCTGCGGATACCCAATTTGATACTGGGTAGTTGTCATCATCTAGAAAACCTATGAATTTACCTTTAGCTTCTGCAACTGCCGTTTTTCGGGCATAAGCTGCTCCCTGTCGCGCTTCAAAGCAATACTTTAAAGGGTAAGGACACTGCCAATTTTTTTGATAGGTTTGAACAACTTTAGCTGTGTTATCAGTGCTGTTGTTGTCTACAACTATAATTTCCCAAGTTAAATTTTCGGTGTGAAGTTGGTTTTGTAGCCGTTCTAGTAGTTCAGGCAAACGACTTTCACCGTTATAAGTTGGGATAGCTACAGTAAAGTCAAGGTTTTCAGTCATTTGACAAAAGGAATATTTTTGATTAGGACGCTTTTTATATGTTCAGCCAATGGCTAATTTATCAGCGACTCTTAAATAAATCTATCAAACATGAAAACTGCACCTGATATCTTAATTTTGCTATCAACGTGCAGTTTTATATACAGTATTATTACTTATTTTTATAAAAAATTACTATAAAAATTACTTAGTCGCAGTTGGGGGAGCCTTTTGCTGTGATCATTGAGCCTAAGAGAGTTTTCACAATGACGCATCGCTTTACGCTACTAGCCAATGTAGAATTTGCAGAGCTTGGTACAGCTACCACTATTTTTAACCCAGGTGGCTCTGTCGAAGGGGCTATAGGTGTTCCAAAGCTTGCATTGGGTAAAGCCCCCATATAGTCAAAGGTAATTTTTGTTGATGCACTTAAAGTGTAAGAGACAGATGAACCAGCAGTGTTTTGACTGGTGAGATTTGCACCTAGCAGAAATTTATCAGAGCTAACTCCTACATCCGCTCCTAGAGGTTTCCATGTAGGGCTTCCAGCATTGGTATTATAAACAGCAACCTCTATATTTTGGGTTGTGGTATTTTTCTGAAAACTGACAGTGTAACTAAGTTTTTTGTTTTTAGCTTCGCGCTGTGCTTCTTGCAGTGAGGCTAAAACGGCATCGTTAGCCTTATTTACCTTCTGTCGATTTACAAAGGCAAGCCAACTAGGAGCTGCGATCGCTGCTAAAATTCCAATCATCACCATCACTACGATTAATTCCAGCAAGGTAAAGCCAGCATCTTGTTGGGTGCATCCACAAGCATAGCGTAGTCTGTGAATTAAAAATCGCTGTTTACTGGTTTCATTTCTACTGTTTGGGTTAAATAACTTCAAACTTAACTTTCCCATAATTTGCTGCCATTAATTAATTCCTTAAATTTTCAGCACTATTTAGTAAATAAGTATCCGCGCCCTTGTACTCGTATACTTGCACTTGG
Organism: Nostoc sp. CHAB 5834; assembly: GCA_020829485.1. Next base: position 29,201 of record JAIVFU010000029.1, read on the forward strand.
AAAATAAGTTTTGTTGGTATCTATGTAATTAAAGTTATTGCTTTGTAAACGTGCGAGTGCATTGCCTCGTAAAGTTACCTGCGCTGTTGTGTTAACCCTATCAATACACGCATAGAAACCAGTCATTTTATACGTATTACGAGTATTAAAACTAGCTGTATTTGGTGGTACTGTTAACTGTGCGTTGATAACAGAGTCAGTAGAACATACTACTCGTGGTGGCGCTGGTGGTGTATCATCAGTTTTGCTTTGATCAATAAAGTCAACAAGTACTGTGGCATCGGCAGTATAAGTTTCTGTGGCTTTTACCCAAGCATTCATTTTGTCTTTGATAGTCCCTACTCCATCCAGCTTAAATAGGGTAAAACCTGGACTAGGACAATTACCACTAATATATTTGCCAGTATAGCCAGTACAATCAACACCAGTACTAGCTGGTACACCATCCTTAATTTGCCATCTCGCAATCCGAGCTGCATTAGACCAAGTAGAACTAGAAGTAGCGTCTTTAATTAAATAATAGGCAACCAATGAGTACACAAACGTGTCATCTTTTTCGGTTCCTGTAATTGTAAGTGCTTGGCTAACTATTTCTCGTTTCCAAAAGACAAGAACAGGAACTCTATCTGTTGCGCTCGAATTAGGTAATTGATTTTTGATAGCTTCAATTCCGTCAGCATCATAAATATAAATTGCCTGTTGTAAATCACGGGCAATATAATCTAACGCAGCTTGAATTTCTTGCTCAGAATTTGCCTTTGCTTGCTCCTTTCGGTCTGTGTCCATAATATTAACCATGAAGCCTAGCAACGGAGTGATGATGAGGAATGCCAGGATCATGGCAATCAACAATTCAATCATGGTAAAACCGTTAACTTGCTGAACTAGCCTAGAGCGTTTTAGCTGGCTTTTTAGTAAGAATTTTAGTGTACTCACCATATTGTGGTATTCTCTTTAGTGATAAATGCACAGTGAGCATTGCATAATCTGAAACTGCCTAGTTTTTTACTGGCAAGCTTGATTTGTTGCAGTACCCAGTCGCCGACATAAAGCCTGAAATGTAGTGTTGCTGTTGCCAATGTCAGTTGTCATTTCGATTAATGGTGCTTGACGATCGCCTAATCCACCTGTGAATGTTTTTTGTATATCTTTAGTAGTATCTGTACTAGCTTTGAGGGTTTTGCTAAAGTCAACATCTGCCCGATAAATCCGAATTGCCAGACGATAGCCATCATTAGCCCCAGTACTTTGGACAATTCGACCAGCTTGAATGTAAAACAGATCGCTTGAACAAGCTGGATTACTAGGATTAGTAATAGTGCCATTCTTATTGAAACAATACAGAGCAGTTGCTGATGTAGGAGCAGGCATATTTGTAGTGTTAATTAAATAGTCTTGTGGTCTACCTGTTATAGCTGGTATAAGTGGTTTAGCTGGTATAGCTGGTGTAGTTGCTGTAGCTGCTACAGCTGCTACAGCTGGTATAGCTGCTACATCTGAAACGCGTCTGGGCGCAGCTGATGTAGGAGCAGCAAGTGTTCCGTCAATGACTGCACTTGGCGCTGTAATTGCTCCAGTTCTGATGCCATCAATGAATGTTTTTGTTGCTTGGGTTGCAAGTTCTACTCGTCGAGACTGAACGCGGGTTGCTGTTGAGATGACGATCGCAGGTGCGATCGCTGCCATTAAAATAGCAACTATAACTATTGCTACCAAAGACTCAATAATCGTAAAACCAGACTCATCAGCAGGGATGATTTGTTGCTGTAGTTTGTGCTTAATCATTAATTTATCGCCAGCTTCTGATACCAATTTGCATTCAAAAACATAATTGAGAAATCTTACTCCCCTAAAGTGAAAGTTACAGTTTAGGAGAGTAGTATGAAATTTTAAGGGCAGTTACTAGGACGTTGATCGGAATCGATTGCAGCAGTATATACAGGAGGAGTACTAGTATCGGGTTTTTTCGCACACAACAAAGTTTGCACCCATGCATCATCTCGACCAACTTCCCGGAAGTACTCATCTGGCAAATCATCTGGTATGGTTGCCAATTTTTGGGCTAATAAGTCAGGCGACTGAGATAGTAGTGCTACATCATAACCCCATTGCCGTGTAGGAGCCAGATAGAAAGGAGTTCTGCTGTTGTTGCCTTGAATCTTATACTTAAAATCATCAGATTGAGTTGATATGGATGTGCTAAATGGTGCGGTGGCATAAGCACTTCGTTTAGTTTGGACGAAAGTGCCACTAATCCTAGCTTTAATGGCATCGCCTGTTCCACCAGTTGGGTTCCAGTTTTCTACGAAGCGTACAAAGTTGTGTAGACCACCATTGTCTTCTGTAGGACGCGCTGGGGTATCTCCAGCCACTGCAATTAAATTAAAGGTAGTTTCAGTAGCTTTTTGCAACCAATTATTGTGGTTTCCGGCAGTAATCAGATCATTGTTATCTGGGCTTTGAGGAGTAGCAAAGGGTTGGTTAATTTGTAGAACTGGTTCAAATCGAGTCACAATACCACCAACCAAAACAGGCTTCAGCCAGGGCATGAACACATCGGGTGATGGCTGTAATAGTGTTGACCCTGTAGCAGATGTTGTTGACCCTAGAGAAAATTCTTGTACCTTACCAGGTACATCAACTGCTAAGACTTTAAGAGGAGTAACTAACTGACCAGTCGTTGCATCACGTACAAAAGCAATTCTCCGAGGAGCGTTCGCAGAAAAGCATTTTGGACTGTCTTGATCAAAAGTTGCTGGATCATCAAAGATGTATCCTGTTTTTATTCGATTATTGTTTGGGTCTCCATTTCTACCAATAATTTGACCATTATAAAATGTATTACCTCCTCCACCTCCACAGGCTGTCTGGATTGTCCATGCAGTCGTCGCTTTTGTAGGATCGCTACAATCTGCTTGGTTAGTTGCAGAGCAAACTTCTGTCAAATATGTCCCTGGTGGTATTTGTAGCGCGATTGGTGTCACAAAGTTGTTGAGGTAGGAACTACCTTGATCCCCTGTTGTAGTTGAGTCATGATCTTTGACTATCTTTGTGGTGGTATTACGCCATCGAGCTACGGGGACAAAGCTATTGTATTGTGAGAAACCAGATGGTATTGGTGATGAGCCGTTATAACTATTATTCCAATCATAATCTCCGTCATCGCGGTAGCCCAATCTAAAGTTATTAGAAAGTAAAGTAATAGAATCTGCCAAAACAGATGCAGGACGCCATAAATCACCAGTTGTACAGTTTGGTAGCCTTGTGTCATTTGGACGGCAAGCGAAATTCGGATTGCGCTGTGCTTTAGCACGAGTATAGAAATTGCTCCAATCGTCTGCCAATGCTGTTGTGAACTCTTCTTGGGTGTGAAGATTAAAGTTCCCCTTAACGTATACAGGCAAATTAGTAGCTAAAATCAACCCTTTTTCTACGTCTCGATAATTATTACTTGTGCCGCGACCGATTTGTGAGCCGTTGATAAGCATAATGGCATTGGGACGGCGCGTTGGATCAAGCGTATAATCCACTGGGCTTTCAAGTTTTTGCGCCTCTGAATCTGTCTTTGTTGAACTCAAATCTGGCAGTGCATCATTGCGAGTAGCATAGATAATGCCGCTATTTGGTAGTAAGTATTCTTGTGCTGGAGTTGCTGCACCGTATGTAGTAGTGCGAAGCGAGTTAATATCTAATACTGTGGCGCGAATTTCTAAAGGTTGTCTGTCTTTTTTTTCAAGATCGTAACCAGTACTTGTAGTGCTTGTTTGATTTGCCTTAACCTGTCTTGCATCTAAAAAGGCAGTTTCTCGAATTGCGCCGTGAGGAATAGGAGGTGCACTGGTTACTGGAGAAATACTGCCGTCTAAAATTTGTAGGGCGCAAATTGCAGCATGAATTGTAGATTGTTCCGAAAGAGTACGATTTGCTGCCGTTTTTGCTAAAGCTTTTGCCAGTAGTCCATCATCTATAGAACGTCCAGCTAAATAATCTGCATTAGTTGCATCAGTTATTGGACGTTTTGGATCTCCTTTTATATCTCCTTTTGGATATTTTAATTGGGATTGATAAGTCAGTAGCGCCTGATAATCACTCTCTGTCTTTGTTGGAGGCCCGTAAACTATGCCGTTGTTGGATAGACCACCTGTAGCTGAACTATTAGCATCTGAAGCCCAAGCTGGAAGTCCTGTTTGATTTTTAGCAGTAATGCTATTAGTAGGGACGTAAAAGCTGCTTACACAAGCTATAGGCTGTGGACTTTGCTGGTTGTAACTACTAGCTTTGTAGTGATAAACAGATGTAGCTCGCATCCGCAGATATGGTGTCTTAGTTGGATCGGCAATTTCGGGCCATTTATACTGTATTGAAGAGTAATTAGTTGCGCCTACAGCAGAGTAATCATACATCCAATATGGCTTAATAGTTTTTTGTGTGGGTGCTGGAGCTTGAGGCACTGGCATCAGATCAGACCAAATTTCTTTGGCAGCTGAAGTGAAGGTAGTACTTGCGGCTGTGAAAGTGTCAGGCAAATAAATCCCAGCACCAGTTACTACTCGTAAACCACCAACAGGGTCTTGTATAGTACTCGGCACTTGAGCTGCTGCTAGTTCCCAATCTTTATCTCGGTCTGTAGAGCCTAAATCAGCTAGTATTTGTACGCGAGAGCGGCGAGTGCGAGGTGTAGAAGGTGTTGCTGGCAGATCCCAGTTAATACCACTAATATTTTGGGTATCTTGGAAATTTGGGCCTACAAATTGGTTTTGATTGCTGTCCCACCAGATTTGAGGCAGATTGTTACCAATTACAACCCTATCACCCAAGGATTGTTCTTTTCCTTCATAGTCTTTTTGCAGTTTTGTGGGTTCCGTTGCACCAGGTATCAGTTTATCACTGCTTATACTTAGTGTTAAATTACTGTAACCAGTACCCGTTTTACCATCTGTGGGATCGGTAGGATACATCCAAGCATTTACAGGGCGTAGGGTATCGCCACTGCCTTGAAGCGGAGTAGTTGTAGCGTATGTACCTAATGCAACAGATTCAATGCTTCCAGCAGCAACTTCTCTGTAAGGTACGCGGCGAGTGCGTTTTTGAAAGTAAAGCTGTAGCTGTTGTTTGCGTAGTGCGTCGTTTTCTGCTGTGGTATAACTTGCTAAACCAAGCTTATCTTTTTGTTGTTGAATACCTTTGGTAACTTCTGTGGGATCAGGATCTGTGGTAGCTATTTGGGCGTTAACTAGGCGAGTGATGCGCTGAGTGTAAGCAAGGCTGTTATAAGCTATGAAGTTCGCTTCGTTTGATGCTGGAGTAGTTGATTTTGCAAAATCGACTTCAACAGGATCGGTGGCTTCTCCTTTTCTAAATAAATGCACTTTGGTGACATTGCCTAAGTCACTTGTATCTGTGAAGCCACCAGCACCCAAATTTCCACCAATTACTATTTTGGCATTTTCATCATCGTAGAAACAGGATTCCTTACTGCTAACTTGATATAGCTTGACACTATTTGCTGGTGAACCAGTAAGAAAATTACTATTGGTAAAAACTCGTCCATTTAATCTGAAGGCAGGGCCTGGGCTAAGTCCTATATCATCTTCATAAAGAACAGCATTATTAACTACAGGAATTTGGACACGCTCGTGTTGATACTCTAAAGCAGAAAAACTTTTATTACCTTTGTAAAGTTCGTACTTAGTATTAGAAGCTGGTGTAGTAGTAATAGGAACAGTTGCTGTGTAGACAAAAAATGCTTTTTTCAACTTATTACCCACCTTAAACCAGCCAGTATTACCAACTAAGGTAGCGCTTGTGCCTAGTGTATCTCCACAATCTCCACTGACATTACCAGCAGTCATTGGTAAAGTTCTTGCTTCTAATGGATTTCTCGCATACTTATATACACCAGCATTTATAGGGGGATTTCTAAAGTAAATGCCATAAAGCGTGTAGCTATCAAATTTGCCGTTGTTATCGGTATCTATAGGGTATAGCCATGCAGTATTTAGTGTCTTAGCCTTTTCAGTATCTTCGGTTCTTTTTGCTTTTTGATCTGTATTTAGAGCCAGTTGAAGTTGAGTTTCATCACCAAATGTATATTCATTGATATTGCTGCTCAAAGTAGAATACAACGCATCATCTGTTGGTGTGGCTCGTGGTAGTCGCCCGTCTTGAAATAGCTTATTTATTTTAGCTCTAGCTCGATCGATTGCTGGGGTAGCAGCATTGAGTGCAGCCTCATTTACTCGAACATTACTAGCATTTTTAGAGCGTTCAAAAGAGCGAAATAAAATTGCAGTTGTTAACAGTACAACAACTAAAGATACCATTGCTACCGTTGGTAAAACAAAACCAGCATTTCCCGCACCACGTCTTTTATTAGTTGTGAAAATAGTTTTTAGTAACCAAATTATTTTCCTTTTTATTGTAGATAAAAACTGATTACTAAGTTTTTTTAAATAAAATATTAGTGCCTTCAATAACTTGTGTTTTACAGACATAGAAGCTTCCCTGCCAAGTATTTGTTTACGGATGTGAGGATATTTGAATTTATAGGTATTCAGCCTATTATGTAGGTTTTAGCTAAAAGTAAGACTTTTGATTTATGTAAAAATTAACCTTGTTTAAACATTTTTAAAAATGTAGTAGTAAATTAACCAATACAATTTATTCACTTTATATCATAGGTTCATTTTTTGGTTAATACCGAAAAATACTGATCTTCTCGAAATTATTTAATTTATGTCTACTAAAGAGATAAAAATTTATTTTTATATAGAAGGCTGATATCACAGAAACAAAACCTACATTTCCAAGCTAATTAAGCTCACTTTCATAGAAAAATAGTATGACTTACAATTAACTTTGTAGAAATCTATTTAATTCAAAGCTAGCTTTATGAAGATGTTGTCAGCATACTAAGGCTATAATACCCACCTGTTAAAGTAAAAATATCAGTTAGGGGCAAAATAATATGAAAAAATTTAAAACCTGCCTGTAGTAGGGAGGCGGTAGAATAAATATTCATAATTTCAAGCAAATACGCAGTAATTAGGTTTAATAGTCAATAGCTGAATTACACAGTTGCTTGCACAGACTATAGGACTAGTATTTGATTTTTGAAACTACCGTTGTAAGTTTTTATATATGGTTGCTAAATCTGCTGCCTGCATATTTACTGTGCGAACAGGTTTAATACCTTGGCGCAATTTATTAAGTAAATTAGTATCTGTTGCTAATCGCTCAAGAGCTTGAGTCCAAGCTTTAGTCTCATTAGCAGTTACGAGCCATCCATCAATGCCATGTTTTACAAGTTCGGCAATACCCCCCAAATTGGAACCAATGACAGGAAGGCCGGCTTCATGGGCTTCTAAGACTACTATTGGCCCAGTTTCTAGCCATTGGGAAGGTACAGCTAGGATGTCGTAATTGGCTAGAGCCTGGGGAAGTTCAACTCTAGTTAGTTGTTTCTCTACGCGAATTCGAGGGTCATTGTCAATTAGGCTAAAGATTGTTTGGCGATATCGTTCATCTTGCGCTATGCCATGAATTATCAATTCAATGGGAATCACCGCAGGTAAATCTTTAACTGCTTGGACTAAGATATCAATACCTTTATATATATCCCAGCGTCCTAAAAAAACTACTTTTAAAGTGCTAGATTGCTGTTTTACCTGTATTAATTTTTCTTGTGTAGCGTAAGAAATTCCGTATCGAGAGAGTTCGAGTTTTTTTTCAGGAATGCCGTTAATCAGTAGAGCTTCATAAAGCCAATCACACACTGCTACAATGCGGTCAGCAAATTTTGCCATTTCTAGCAGACTTTTTTTGCGGGCAGTAACATAACCAGGTATCACAAAAGGACGCACAAACTGTCCTAAGTTGCCTTTGTCTACTGAGGCAGGAAGATAAGCACTTACAGGCAATGGCACTCTCCCAACAACAGCTTCGGGCAGATAGCTAAAACCTTTGACCATTGCAGCAGGCAGCTTTCTGCTTAAACTATCAGCACACTGAGAACAACGCACCACGTCTATTTTGCCATCACAAGCCTGTTGTCCATTGAACATCAGAGTAGTTCGTTGGCATAAGGGTAGAGGATAATGGATTGTTACCACCGTTGCCATGCCTAATTCTTTTGCTCTTCGTAGATGAGGCAATCCACAAGATACTTCCCAATGGTGCTGATGGTAGATGTCTGCTTTTTGGTGAGATAGCCAATTAGCAAAATCTTCAAATTTTCCATGAGGAAATTGACCGTGATTCGGTTGTGTCTTAGGTACTGGGAATACAGGATATCGATAAACTTCTACATCGTTGTACTTGTAAGTATCACTATGTGGAGAACCGTTATTAGCTGCTGCTATCTGGATGTCAATTTCATGCGATGGCTCCGCCAACGCTAAGAGCGATCGCAATTCTGGCAGTAAATCGTTGAGGTTTACTTGAATACCGCCACATTTATCTGGAAAATAACGAGCAAGAGCTTGAATTACTTTCATCGGGAGGAATCTCCAGGACAGGAAATCTGCTCTTGCTATTTTATTCGCTGTATTGTGAATTACCCAGTAATATCTGTACTCCAATACAAACTAGATCGCCTATTCTCACCTCAATACCGTTCAGTTAAGCCCAAAAACCTTGGTAAAGACGCGAAATTTCGCGTCTCTACAGGTTTAAAATCAGTACCACAAATCCTTAACTGAACTGTATTGAGCTAAAGCACGGGCGAGTTCGGTTTTACCCACGCCTGTAGGGACTATGAACAAAAATGAACCAATAGGACGAGAGGGATCTTTCATCCCCGCACGGGCGCGGCGAATTGCTGCGGCTACTACTTCTACAGCCTCTTCTTGCCCAATTACTCGTTGATGTAAATGACTTTCTAGTTGCAGCAATTTTTGTCGTTCCGATTCCAACAGGCGCAATAGTCGCCTTTGATCTATTTCACTATTTTTGTTATGAAGTTTAGTCATTTTTATTTCCGACTCCAGTCCCCTCTCCTTTATAAGGAGAGGGTTAGGGTGAGGTGAAGCGATCGCTGTAAATATTTATCCCGCCTTGATTGAATTGCTCACAGTATAATAACCTCACCCCGCCCTTCGGGCACCCCTCTCCTTATTAAGGAGAGGGGGAGGAGAGGGGGAGGGGAGGGGATGTAGATTAAGCGCTAAAGTATTTTGCTAGTGGGTGGTAAGCAATAATCGCAGTGGTAGACTGTTCTGGATATAGTTGTTCACTTTCATCCATATACAAGTTAATTCTGTCAGTCTGTAATAACTCCAGTTGCTTGTATTGGTCTTGGATATTTGGGCAAGCGGGATAACCAAAGCTATAGCGTGAGCCACGATAGCGTTGTGCTAATATATCCCGAATATTGTCGGGTTCTTCAGCTGTAAAACCTAACTCTCGGCGGATTCTGGCGTGTGTCCATTCAGCCACAGCCTCTGCCACCTGTACTGCCATGCCGTGAAAATACAGATAATCGGTGTATTGATTGGCAGCAAACAGCTTTTGGGCAAACTCTGTTGCAATCTCACCTACAGTCACCGCCTGCATGGGGAACACATCAATAATTCCTGACTCTTTCGGTGCAAAGAAATCTGCTATGCACAGCCGCCTTAAAGACTTCTGTCTGGGGAATTCAAAAGTTGCAACCTGTTGTGATTGGTTCTCTGAATCATATATATGTAGAGAATTTCCCTCGGCTTGACAAGGGAAATACCCGTAAATGACCTGGGGATGTAACAGATTTTCTTCAAGAATTCGCTGTTTCCAGGTTTCTAAAACTGGGTAAACTTTCTCAGCCAAGAAAGCCTGATATTCTTCCTTAGATTGTTCCTTTGGTTTACGGAATTGCCATTGTCCAGCAATCAAAGCTTGCAAATCTAAATGCCAGAATATTTCCTCAATGGGAATATCACTAGGCTGCAATAACTTCGTTCCCCAAAAAGGCGGTGTTGGACGTTCAATATCTATCGCCACAGCATCAGAACGTCTGGTATCTAATACTTTTGGTTCAGCAGATGTTTCTTCAGCAGTTGTAGCTTTTGGTTCTTTGTTACCATTTGTCGAAACTTCAGCAGTTTCAACTTCGTTCAAAAATCCCTGCAAATCTTCCCAGTTACCAGTAGCTTTTGCTGGCATTAATTTATCCATGAAGTGCAAGTCAGAAAAGGCATCTTTGCCATAAACAACTTTACCTTTGTAAGCTTTTTGGCAATCTTCATAGACAAACTTGGGAGTTAACGCTGCACCACCTAATATCACGGGGATACTAATTCCCTTTTCGTTGAATACCTCCAAGTTCTCTTTCATGAATGCGGTGGATTTCACCAGCAAACCACTCATGGCTATACAATCAGGTTTGTACTGTTCGTAAGCGTTGATGATGTTTTCCACCGGCTGTTTAATTCCCAGGTTAATCACCTTGTAGCCGTTGTTGGACAAGATGATATCCACCAAGTTTTTACCAATGTCGTGGACATCGCCTTTGACTGTGGCAATGATAAAGGTTCCCTTGGCATTGTTACCTGATTCTGATTTTTCCATGAATGGTTCTAGAAATGCTACCGCCGCTTTCATGGTTTCTGCTGATTGCAAAACGAAGGGTAGCTGCATTTGTCCAGAACCGAATAATTCTCCGACAACTTTCATGCCATCTAGCAAGAATGTGTTAATAATTTCTAAGGGAGGATGTTCTTCTAAGGCTTTTTTCAGATGTTCTTCTAAGCCAATGCGTTCGCCGTCGATGATGTGACGTTTTAGACGTTCTGGGATGGGGAGACTTTCATCTAAGGAGCGATCGCGCTTAGTTGTTACTCCGGCAAACGCTGTGGTAAGCTCTCCCAAGGGATCGTAAACGCAAACATTACCCTCAAATTTCCGTTCGTCATAAATCAACTGCCGACAGATTTCTTGATGGCGTGCCTCAATCTTCGATAACGGTAAAATTTTGTTAGCGCTGACAATGGCTGCATCCATTCCCGCCGTTGTCGCTTCGTGCAAAAACACCGAGTTCAACACCATCCGCGAAGCTGGATTCAAACCAAAGGAAATATTGGAAACACCCAAAATCACATGACATTCAGGCAATTCCTCACGAATCCGCCGGATGGATTCAATGGTGGCTTTACCGTTTTCTCGGTCTTCTTCAATTCCGGTGGAAATTGGTAACGCTAGGGTATCAAAGAATATTTCTGTGGGTGCTATGCCATATTCTACAGCTTGACGGTATGCGCGTTGGGCGATCGCAAACTTTTTCTCTGCTGTCCGCGCCATTCCATCTTCATCGATAGTACCAATGACTACACCAGCACCGTATTTTTTCGCTAAATCCAGCACCTTCAAAAAGCGCGATTCCCCATCTTCGTAGTTGGTGGAGTTCAGCAAACATTTACCACCAGCAACCTTTAAACCCGCCTCCATCTTTTCCCATTCGGTGGAGTCAAGCATTAAAGGCAGTGTCACGTTATTAACAATGCGTGAAACTAATTCGTGCATATCCCGCACGCCGTCGCGTCCCACATAATCGACGTTGACATCAAGGATGTGTGCGCCTTCTTTTACTTGCGCCCTCGCCATTGAAACGAGTCCGTCCCAATCTTCGGCATTTAGCAAATCGCGGCACTTCTTGGAACCACTGGCGTTCAGACGTTCGCCAACTATCAAGAAGGAATTATCTTGGTCGTAGGGCTGAGTGGTGTAAATTGATGCTGCTGCTGGTTCTAAGCTAGGATGTCTAACTTTTGGCTTCAAGTCTTTAGCAAGTTCTGCCAATTGTTGAATGTGTTCTGGACGCGTCCCACAGCAACCCCCGATCACTTGGACACCCAAATCTTCAACAAAATGCATCAATGACATCCGTAATTCTAACGGTGTCAGGCGGTAGTGCGCTTGACCGCCGACGTTTTCAGGTAAACCCGCGTTGGGAATACAAGAAACGATGAAAGGTGAATGTTCTGCCAGATACTTGATATGTGGTTTCATCAAGTCTGGGCCTGTGGCGCAGTTTAGACCGAGAATGTCTATTGGGTAATGTTCCAGAATTGTCAGCACAGCACTGATTTCGGAACCAACCAACATTGTGCCCATGCTTTCCATTGTCACAGACACCATCAACGGACGGCGATCGCCCTTCTTAACAAACACTTCTTCAATGGCATTCAGCGCTGCTTTAATTTGCAGCACATCTTGGCAAGTTTCCACCAGAAATAAATCTACACCACCATCCCACAGCGCCTCTGCTTGTTCAGCAAAAGTAGCTTTCATGGTGTCAAAGTCAATATGTCCCAAGGTAGGAAGTTTCGTTGTGGGGCCGATGGAACCTGCCACAAACCGGGGTTTTTCTGGCGTGGAAAATTCCGCAGCTACACGCTTCGCCAATTCTGCGGCTGTCTTGCTGAGGTAGTAGGCTTGGTCTGCTAAGTCATATTCTGCCAGCACGAGGGACGTACTGCCAAAGGTATCGGTTTCTATAACATCAGCACCAGCAGCGAGAAAGTCGCGGTGAACCTTGGCGACAGCTTCAGGTTTTGTGTGGACTAAGTATTCGTTACAACCTTCATACTGTGGGCCGCCGAAGTCTTCAGCAGTCAGATTTTGGGTTTGTAAATTGGTTCCCATCGCCCCGTCGAAGACGAGGACTGGGCTATCTGGACTACGCAGGCGTTCAAGGAAAGGATGAGTCATATTTTCCTAGAAGAAATGAGGATATCAAGTGAGTCATGTGATACTCGACTTACTTTATTATTTTCCAAAATTTTGGGAGTTTCGGCAGTATGTAATGGAAAAATTTTGATATATACTGAAGCGACTGATGTACTTACATTGTCAGTATACATAGTGATCTAGTTCATATAGAGGTCGTTCTATGGAAAGAAGAAAAATTTTGATTGCAACTAAAACATACCCTTCAATTAGCACTAAATATCAAGAAATAGTTTGTACAGCAGGAATTTTATTAGATAATGACGATAAACCAGTTCAGTGGATTCGCATTTATCCAATTCGATTTCGTCAATTAGATTTTGATAAACGTTATCCAAGATGGTCAATTATAAGTGCTAAAATAGAAAGAAATGATAAAGATTACAGAGAAGAAAGTTTTCGTATAGATGATTCTTCGATAGAAGTAATACGAAAAATTGATACTAGCAAAAACTGGGAAGAGCGAAAAGCCTTGGTTTTGACACTAGAATTCAAATCTATTCTGGATATTAAAGAGCAAGGTAAGTCTCTCGGTATTATTAAACCACAAACTATAAAAAAATACTTCTGTAAGAAGGAAATAGAACGAGAGTGGAAACCAAAGCAGCAAGCAATATTAGATCAGATGGACTTGTTTGAGCCTTCAGTACAGTTAGATAAAATTCCTTATAAGTTTGGTTACGAATTTTTTTCTAAAGATGGAAAGAGGCATCGTTGTACAATAAGTGATTGGGAAATTCAACAACTTTATAGAGGCTGTAGAGATAGATCAAAAGAAACAAGTATGGAGAATAAAGAAAAGGAGGCTTTAGAAAAAGTACGCCAAAAATTAGAAGACGAGTTTTTAAGCAAAAAAGATTTATACTTTATCATGGGAAACCTAAAAAATCACAAAAATAGCTTTATGATTATTGGGATATTTTACCCACCATTAATAAAAATGTAATATTAAAAGTTGATTATGCCAGGAATTTAAAATGAAGATTAAAGATATTGCTAAAACAAGATGTATACTTACTTTTGGATACGGCAATCGCAAAGACTACGATGCCTTCTTGGAATACCTGCAAAAGTTTGATGTGGAATGTGTTGTCGATGTGAGGATGGTTCCTCGTGCTTGGAGTCGTAAATGGTACGGCGATAAAATTAAAATATTCTGTGAATTAAATAATATTGAGTATATTTCTAAAACCGCTCTAGGTAACACATCTGGTAAAGAAAATTGGATTCCAGTAAACCCAGAAGAAGCAGATGTAGCTCTACATGAAATTGCACAAATTGCTCAAACGGGTAATGTTTTACTATTGTGCGCTGAAATGAACCCAAATCGCTGTCATCGGAAAGAAGTTGCTGATTGCTTGGGAAACCTGGTATCAATGCCTGTTAAGCATTTAGAGTAATCAACTACAATTTTTTAATATTTAGGGAAGAGTGTTTAGTAGACCTCATCTCAGAAGAGACGATTGCCTGTAGCGTTGTTAGTGCGTAGGCGTAGCCTGTCGTAGATATCGCAATTATAAAGCGATCGTAGTCATAGGATGTGTTAGCGCGAAAGCGTAACGCACCTTTGAACTCCATTAATGAGTCTTTGAACTCCGTTAATGAGGCTTTTAGCTCCGTTAATGAGGCTTTGAACTCCGTTAATGAGTCTTTTAGCTCCATTAATGAGGCTTTTAGCTCCATTAATGAGGCTTTTAGCTCCGTTAATGAGGCTTTTAGCTCCGTTAATGAGGCTTTTAGCTCCGTTAATGAGGCTTTTAGCTCCGTTAATGAGGCTTTTAGCTCCATTAATGAGGCTTTTAGCTCCGTTAATGAGGCTTTTAGCTCCGTTCACGAGTCTTTGAACTCCGTTAATGAGTCTTTTAGCTCCATTTTCAGCTTGACTGAGCTATTCCTCTCTAAATAATCCACAATTAAGCTCGCCGCCGCCTGAAATTGTTGAACAGGGAACGCAGGCAATTTTGACCTATCATCGAGCCAGATTAGAAGTTAAAGGGTAATATCTTTGTAAGCTGCTAGTAGTTAGCTCGTAACAGGATTATTGCAGGGATTATAAAAGTATATTTGACTAGAATTAAGGTGTTATAGCGATTATTATTTGGATACCATAAGCGGTAGGGACGTACAGTGGTGCGCCTCTACGAAGGACAGGCAAGTTTAGCTATAAGTTAATATCTACCGTTTTACGGCTATTAGAAACATGAGGTTTAAAGACTGGGCGACTAGGGTGCTACTAATCTCGCTGATGTTCATGGCTTTAATTGTAGTGCTGCTAATTGGACGAGCTACAAAGTTACAAAATAATCCGGCAATATCCAATACATCCAATCCACAGATTACAGCCTGGAGTCAATATCCCCAAGCTCAATTCCAATCAGCGAAAGAGCCAGAGAAGAAATCTCAAAATGTTATCAAGTCCCCAGTCAAGATTAACAAGCCTGTAGCAAGGTACGTAACCACTCAAGCTTTTGCACAGTACAGACCTAATTATCAAGTTGTTTCAGTTAACCCAACTAACTATGGAGAACGATACACCCAAGATGTTAACGGCGTTATTGTCAACAATCAACCAATTATCGTCCTCCATGAAACTGGTTATTCTGCTTCTAGCGCCATTAATTTTTTTCAAGTAGCCCATGACGATGAAAGTGTGCAAGCAAGTTACCACGCTTTAATCAAGTTAGACGGAACGGTGGTTTATCTAGTACCGCCAGATAAGCGGGCTTTTGGTGCAGCTAACTCAGTATTTGAAACTCCAGAGGGTGTGGAAACTGTGCAGACTAATCCGAATTTGCCTGCGTCTGTGAATAATTTTGCCTATCACGTTTCTTTGGAAACACCGCCAGATGGTTATGACGGTAGCAGCCAACAAACTCATAGCGGCTATACAGAGGCTCAATATAATTCTCTTGCTTGGTTAATTGCTCAAAGTCAAGTCCCAGACGATCGCATCACTACCCACAAGCTAGTAGATCGTTCAAGTCAAAAAGTTGACCCGATAAATTTTGATGGTAATAAATTTCTGGACTTACTTAATACTTATCGTCAGGTCAGATCAATATATAGAGTAAGTAAATAAAAAATGGTGTGTTACGCTTTTGCGTTAACACACCCGACAAAATTTATTCAACTAAGCTAAACCTCATCTAAGTTGAGAACCGTAGTTTTTGCCCTCACCCTAAATCCCTCTCCCAGATATGGGAGAGGGACTTTGAAATTCTGGCTCCCCGAATCCCAGATTTGGGGGATAGGTTGGGGGATGAGGGCAAATCCTTTTCATCACCGAAGAACTACAGGTTTCAAGATAGACGCGGTTTATTTACTAAAGCTATAAATTTGCTGTGTCTTCAGGCGATCGCTAATCGATGAAGGCAGTGTACCATCTGAGTATGTCTGTCGATCCAGTTGGACTTGTAAATTACTCAAGGGATCGCAACCAGAAGAAATCAGAAATTCTAGTTTCTGGATGTAAGGCAAAGTTGCTAGGTTGTCCAGAATTTGGAAGATTGCCTGTATATAAGGATGACCACTTTGGCTATACCAATCGCAGCTAGCAACTTTTGCTTGATCAAAACCCAAGTGTACTGTTAAAGATGGCTCGTCAAATATAGCGATCGCTAAGGGACGCGCTTCTTCCTGCAACAATAAATCATTAGTTTTCGCTAAGTGTCGCAGTTTTTCCAGGCGTTCATAACGTTCTGTCACAGCTTCCGGGTCATCTTGCCAATGGATTGCTACTGTTACCAAATAAGTCTGTAACAGCATGTGACCCAACTTTTTCGCCTTTGTCGCCAGGTAATAGGAATTGTAGTCATTGGCCTCAATTAATAATGGAACGCGATCGACTACTTCCATCCCATAGCCCTTAACTCCAGCAATTTTACGGGGGTTATTAGTAATCAAGCGTATCTTTTTAATCCCCAAATCCATCAGCATTTGTGCCCCCATGCCGTAATCTCGCAAGTCGGCAGGAAATCCTAAACGCTCGTTTGCTTCTACTGTATCCAGTCCCATATCCTGCAACGAGTAGGCTTTCAGCTTGTTAATCAAGCCGATTCCCCGTCCTTCTTGGCGTAGGTATACAACTACACCTTGACCCGCAGACTCAATCATTTTCAGTGCAGCTTGTAACTGCATTCGACAGTCGCAGCGCAAGGAACCCAAAGCGTCACCAGTTAAGCATTCTGAGTGCATCCGCACCATTACTGCTTCATCTTTGAAGTTAGCTGGATCGCCTTTGACAATTGCAACGTGTTCTGTGTTATCGAGGGTATGACGGTAGGCGTAAATTTCAAACTGGCCAAATTGACTAGGCAGCTTAGTAATCACCTCACGATACACGAGGCGATCGTGTTGTAGGCGATAACTGATTAAATCCGCAATACTAATGATTTTTAAATTGTGACGTTTCGCATATTCGACTAACTGCTGCAACCGCGCCATTGAACCATCGGAGTTTTGAATTTCACAAATTACTCCTGCTGGGTATAGTCCTGCTAGTCGGGCTAAGTCCACAGCCGCTTCCGTATGTCCTGCGCGTTTGAGTACGCCTCCTTCTTTAGCCCGAATCGGGAAAATATGACCAGGACGACGTAAATCAGTAGGTTTGGTGGCTGGGTTGAGAGTAACTTGAATAGTGCGGGCGCGGTCTTCGGCTGAGATGCCTGTGGTTACACCCAATTCTGGGCCAGCATCAATACTTACAGTGAAGGCAGTTTGGTTAGTATCTGTAATGTTGCTTACCATCAAGGGTAAGTCTAGCTCGTCTAGGCGATCGCCTGTCATTGCCAAACAAATCAGCCCTCTAGCTTCCACCGCCATGAAATTAATCATGTCGGGTGTGGCAAATTGGGCGGCACAAATTAAGTCGCCTTCATTTTCTCTATTTTCATCATCTACCACTACAATGACGCGACCAGCTTTTAGGTCTGCTAAGGCGGCATCAATCGAATCAAATTTAAAAGCTTGGTTAGTATTAGGCTGTGACACAGAAAGATTTCCAGCTACCAACGTAAATTTTTTTAACAATTTCTTCTTTTAGATTGTAGCTCCTTTATAAGGCAGAGGAGTAGACTAGCAATGATTTGATAACCTAGCAAAAATTTTTGCCCTTAAAAAGGATGAACATGACAAGGGAGACAAGAGAGACAAATAAAATATTTGACAATTTCGCCCCTTTACTCCTTCCCGGCATTGGAAAAAACTAGAGGGGTTTCAGCTGTTTTGTACGCTGTGCGTCTAGTCGCTGATATTGTTGATAGCTGATAACAAATTCACCATTCATGGGATAAGGATTTCAGATCATGGGCAAATTTAGACGCGTACCCGTTGGGATTGTTGGCGCGTCGGGTTATGGCGGAGTACAGTTAGTACGGCTACTGATGGATCATCCAGAAGTCGAACTGGTTTATTTAGGCGGTGAGAGCAGTATCGGAAAATCCTTTGGGGATCTCTACCCGCATCTGGCTCATGCAACTAACCTACTAATAGAACCAGTAAAACCAGAAATAATTGCTCACCGATGTGAAGTAGTTTTCCTGTCTTTACCAAATGGTCTAGCTTGCCAAATAGCGCCTAAACTGTTGGAAAAAGGATGTAAAGTACTAGATTTGAGTGCAGACTATCGGTTTAGTAATTTGACAACTTATACAAATTGGTATGGCATTGAGAGAAGCGATCGCACAATTGCAGCTACAGCAGTTTATGGATTACCAGAACTTTATCGCGATCGCATTGCCGAAGCTCAACTCGTTGGCTGTCCTGGTTCCTATCCCACCGCTAGTCTTCTTGCACTTTCGCCACTTTTAAAGCAAGGTTTAATCCTGCCAGAAACAGCTATTATTGATGCCAAGTCTGGTACATCTAGCAGTGGACGGCAGCCTCAAACTAACTTATTACTAGCTGAAGCAGATAATTCCATCGCAGCTTACAATATCGGCCGTCACCGTCATACCCCAGAAATTGAGCAAATTTGCAGTGACTTAGCTGGTCACGAACTCATGATCCAATTTACACCCCACCTTATCCCAATGGTGCGCGGTATTTTGGCAACGGTATATGCCACAATGAGCGATCCTGGTCTAGTGCGAGATGATTTAATCACAATTTTCTCAGCATTCTACCGCAACTCTCCTTGGGTGAGAGTCTGCGGTAGCGGCGTTTACCCCCAAACCAAATGGGCAAGTGGTAGTAATCTTTGTTATATCGGTGTAGAAGTTGACCCGCGCACAGGTCGCGTAATTGTCATGTCAGCAATTGACAATCTAATTAAAGGACAGGCGGGCCAAGCGATTCAGTGTCTAAACCTGATGATGGGCTGGGATGAAACTTTGGGGTTGCCGAAGTTGGGGTTTTATCCTTAATTAGGGGAAAGGGGATAGGGTACAGGGGACAGAATATCTCTGTAACCTATCACCTGTAACCTATTCCCTATTTTCTACTTTGGCCCTAAACCCACAGCACCAGCATAAACGGCGCGATCGCCTAGTTCATCTTCAATTCGCAGCAAGCGATTGTATTTTGCTACTCGTTCGCTGCGACAGAGGGAACCTGTTTTAATTTGACCGGCACGGGTTGCTACGGCTAAATCAGCGATCGTTGTGTCTTCTGTTTCACCAGAACGATGGCTAATTACTGAACGGATACCGTTGCGAGTTGCTAAATCAATTGTTTCTAAGGTTTCGGTGAGAGAACCGATTTGATTGAGTTTAATCAAAATGGCATTAGCAGCTTTTTCCTGGATACCTCTTTGCAAGCGAGTGGCGTTGGTAACAAACAAGTCATCCCCTACCAATTGCACCCGCGAACCTAACTTCTGGGTGAGCAATTGCCAACTTTGCCAATCTTCTTCATGTAAACCATCTTCAATTGACACAATTGGGTATTGGTCAACTAGTTGTCCTAAATAATCAATAAACTCAGCCGGGGCGTGAGGTTTACTATCGTAAACATACTGACCATTCTTGTAAAATTCGCTAGCCGCCACATCCAAAGCTAAAGCTACTTCTTCCCCTGGCTTGTAACCAGCTTTCTTAATAGCAGCAACTAGCAATTCCAAAGCCACCTGATTAGACTCTAGGTTAGGGGCAAAACCGCCTTCATCGCCCACACCAGTGAGCAAACCCTTTTCATCTAACACTTGACTAAGGGTAGCAAACACTTCTGCACCCCAGCGCAACGCTTCCCGGAAGGAAGTTGCGCCAATTGGGACAATCATAAACTCTTGAAAATCCACATTATTTGATGCGTGTGCGCCACCGTTAATCACGTTCATCAACGGCACTGGTAGCAAATTCGCTAAAGGGCCACCCAAATAGCGATATAGAGGAATGTCCAGAGACTCAGCACCAGCTTTAGCTGCTGCTAAGGAAACTGCTAAAATCGCATTAGCTCCCAAATTAGATTTGTTAGCAGAACCATCTATAGCGATCATTGTGCGGTCTAGCAATTCTTGGTTGAGGGCATCCAAGCCTAACAATTTTGGCGCGAGTGCTTCTTTGACGTTTTGTACTGCTTTAAGTACACCTTTGCCCCCATAACGGCTTTTATCGCCATCACGCAGTTCATGAGCCTCAAAAGTGCCAGTAGATGCACCACTGGGAACCTGTGCCAATCCAACAACACCGTTGGCTAAATGCACTTCAGCTTCAATTGTTGGTCTACCGCGTGAATCAAGAATTTCACGGGCTGCGATCGCCTCAATGGCAGTATCTAGAAATTTACTCATCTGTATCTCCTTTGTTCGAGTGTGTTACGCATACAGTCCATTTGCCTAACCCAATCGTTAGCATAGGCGGTTAAGAGACTTTATTGGCTGAGATTAAAGAAGATTTCCACTATATAGATAGGGATCAAGCCAAAAATGGGTAAGAGAATGTTTATCCTGTCTTTTTCCTTGATCGCATTTCTACCTTCAGACTTTGAGCTAGGTAAAATATTGGCAGAGAATAACACTAAATCAATTACAGAGAAAAGGTCAATATGCGATTACTACATACAATGCTACGGGTGGGCAACCTTGAAGAATCCTTAAAGTTCTACTGTGAAGTTCTAGGAATGAAATTACTGCGTCGAAAAGATTATCCAGGGGGAGAATTTACCCTGGCTTTTGTTGGCTACGGCGACGAAAGCGACAACTCAGTGATCGAACTAACCTACAACTGGGGGGTAGAAAAGTACGACTTGGGTAATGCTTATGGTCACATTGCCCTTGGTGTTGATGATATTTACGCTACGTGTGAGGAAATCCGCAATCAGGGCGGTAAAGTCGTGCGCGAACCAGGGCCGATGAAACATGGTTCGACAGTAATTGCTTTTGTGGAAGATCCAGATGGGTATAAAATTGAACTGATTCAACTGGTCACTCAAGGTTCACCAGTCAAACAGGAATCGCAAGAGCAACTTGTGAGTCAGTAATTCTTTTTTGCAATAGTCAAGGTGTCGCATTGTCCAACATCCCGCCCAGAACTTAAGTTCTGGGCTAATAGCTGAAGTCCACTTAAGTGGACTGAAATTTTCCCTACAGCAGATTGCGCTCTAATCCAATACACGTAGAGACGTAGCACTGCTACGTCTCTACAAGGTTTTGGGTTTTATGTATGTACTTCATTTACCTGAAATCTGCTGTAACACAAAGAGTTTAGCCATTAAAATCGCTTAAAATCTTATATTTAGTCCTCTTGAGAGGACTTTAGCTATTAGCCTCGGAATTTATTCCCAGGCGGGTTAACAACGAAGCGGAAGATTTATTTGATGTTGGTAATGATATAGCGGTTCTCGCTTGGGTGCAGCACAGTTTTGACCTCACTTCCTTTAAGGAGAGAGGCTTTGAATCTTACTCCCCAACGCTAGAAGGGAAGGGGCTGGGGGTTAGGTCTGTATTCCATGCAATTGGGAACCGCTATAAGCCTTAAAAAGGAGCAAATTAAGCCACTCAATAAAGTTGTAGAAAAATCCACACCGATGCCTTGAAAAGTTGAGCTACATCTGGGGAGATTGATTCTTGCTACACACTGGTATCTCATGCAGGTAAACCCGGAAGCACGAGACTTTTCGCTTTTGGCCTCGGTTTTTTAGGCGGGTTAGGGGATCTCATCTGCGTAAATCCTATTAGTATTATCGCTATCCTATCGTTGATGAACAACACTAATAGCTTAGGTCTAGCCCGTCGTAGAGATTGCTGCAATATTACCATTTGGTAAAGTCCGTTCAGAACAGTGTTTTCGTTTTAAATTAGGAAATAGGTAATGGATTAAACTATCACCAATTACCAATCCAAAATTGCCAATGGAGATACACGCGGATATACGCCCAGAATGTTTGGATAATTAGGGACTAGGGAACATTCCAATACCCAGTCCCCAATCCCCAGTCCCCAAGCCCTAAACTAAAAATCAAAATTCCAAAATTATAAAGATGCAACCTACAGATCCAAATAAATTTACTGATAAAGCCTGGGAAGGAATTGTTAAATCTCAGGATATAGTTCGTGCTTATCAACAACAGCAGCTAGATGTTGAACATTTAATTATTGCCCTGTTAGAAGAACCCACTAGTCTAGCAATACGTATCCTGGCTCGATCTGAAGTCGATCCAATCCGCTTTCAACAGCAGTTAGAAGCCTTTATCCAACGTCAGCCGAAAGTTGGTAAAAGCGATCAACTCTACCTTAGCCGGAGTTTAGATGTTTTACTAGACCGAGCCGAGGAAGCTAAAACCAGGATGAAAGATTCCTACATTTCGGTGGAACACATACTTTTGGCCTTTGCTGAAGACGATCGCGTTGGACGAAAGATACTCAAAGGCTTTGGTGCGGATGCAGCTAAACTAGAAGCTGCTATCAAAACCATTCGCGGTAGCCAAAAGGTGACAGATCAAAGCCCAGAATCGCGTTATGAAGCCTTACAAAAATTTGGCAGAGATTTGACAGAACAGGCAAAAGCTGGAAAACTCGACCCAGTGATTGGGCGGGATGACGAAATTCGCCGGGTAATTCAAGTCTTGTCTCGTCGTAGCAAAAATAACCCTGTATTGATTGGTGAACCTGGGGTAGGTAAAACTGCGATCGCAGAAGCTTTAGCACAACGAATGGTTAACGGTGACGTTCCCGAATCCCTAAAAAACCGCCAACTCATATCTTTAGATATGGGTAGTTTGATTGCTGGGGCAAAATATCGGGGTGAATTTGAAGACCGTCTAAAATCTGTTCTCCGGGAAGTTACGGAATCTAATGGTCAAATTGTCCTGTTTATTGACGAATTGCATACCGTAGTCGGCACAGGTTCCAATCAACAAGGAGCAATGGATGCCGGAAATCTGCTCAAACCAATGCTGGCGCGGGGAGAACTGCGTTGTATTGGTGCTACTACCCTCGACGAGTTCCGCAAACACATTGAGAAAGACGCTGCCCTAGAACGCCGCTTTCAGCAAGTATTTGTCGATCAGCCAAGTGTGGAAAATACTATTTCCATTCTCCGGGGATTAAAAGAACGCTACGAAGTGCATCACAACGTCAAAATTTCTGATTCGGCGTTGGTAGCAGCGGCAACCCTGTCAGCGCGTTACATTAGCGATCGCTTCTTACCAGATAAAGCCATTGACTTGGTAGATGAGGCCGCAGCACAGTTAAAAATGGAGATTACCTCCAAACCAGCCGAGTTGGAAACCATTGATCGCCGCCTCATGC
Source organism: Nostoc sp. CHAB 5834 (assembly GCA_020829485.1). The sequence continues at coordinate 52,587 of JAIVFU010000029.1, forward strand.
AGTTAGAAATGGAAAAGCTGTCATTAGCTGGCGAAGAAAAGGGTACTCCCCAAACAAAAGAACGTTTGGAGCGAATTGAGCAAGAAATTGCCAATTTAACGGAGAAACAACTAATATTTAATGAGCAATGGCAAGGTGAAAAGCAGATACTGGAGGCTATAAGCGCCTTAAAGAAAGAAGAAGATGCGCTGCGAGTGCAAATCGAACAGGCGGAACGTGCTTATGACTTGAATAAAGCTGCCCAACTGAAATATGGCAAATTAGAAGGAGTACAACGCGATCGCGAAGCCAAAGAAGCGAACCTTTTAGAAATTCAAAACCAAGGTTCCACCTTACTGCGAGAACAAGTCACCGAAGCCGATATTGCCGAAATCGTCGCCAAATGGACAGGAATCCCCGTCAATCGCCTGTTGGAATCAGAACGGCAAAAATTACTGCAATTAGAAAGTCATTTACATCAACGAGTCATTGGGCAAGAAGAGGCTGTAGAAGCAGTAGCCGCCGCAATTCGCCGCGCCCGTGCGGGGATGAAAGATCCCTCTCGTCCCATTGGTTCATTTTTGTTCATGGGGCCCACAGGTGTGGGTAAAACCGAACTCGCCCGTGCTTTAGCTCAGTTTCTCTTTGATTCTGATGATGCATTGGTGCGCTTAGATATGTCTGAGTATATGGAAAAACACTCAGTTTCTCGGTTAGTGGGAGCGCCTCCAGGATACGTAGGCTATGAAGAAGGCGGTCAACTTTCCGAGGCGGTTCGCCGCCGTCCTTACTCAGTGGTGCTGTTGGATGAAGTCGAAAAGGCGCACCCCGATGTGTTCAATATTTTATTGCAGGTGTTAGACGATGGGAGAATTACTGACTCTCAGGGGAGGACGGTAGATTTTCGCAACAGCGTTATTGTGATGACCAGTAACATTGGTAGCGAACATATCTTAGATGTATCTGGTGATGATTCCAAGTATGAAACGATGCAAAAGCGAGTAATGGAAAACTTGCGATCGCATTTCCGCCCAGAATTTCTCAACCGCGTCGATGACATTATTCTCTTCCATACCTTAAATCGCACCGAAATGCGACAGATCATCCGTATTCAACTCAAGCGGGTAGAAAAGCTCCTTCGTGAGCAAAAAATCTTCTTTGAGATATCCCAATCTGCCTGTGATTACCTTGTTGAATCAGGCTACGACCCAGTTTACGGTGCCCGTCCACTCAAACGGGCAATTCAGCGAGAAGTAGAAAACCCCCTCGCCACCAAGTTATTGGAAAATACTTTTATCTCTGGAGACACGATTATCATTGATAAAAATGAAAATGGTTTGTCTTTTAGCAAAAAAGTGCTGGTGAAGGTGTCAGTGCCGCAAACTACTGTCAAGTTGGTTAAGTCAGCACCAGAATCGTAAAACTTAATACACCGTCAATAAGATGTAAATAAAACTAGATCGCCCTATTTTTCTGATTCGTCAGGTGAGAATGGGCGATCTAGTTTGTATTCGAGTACAGATATTACTGGGTAATAGGCTTGGACTGATACCATTTCACTTTAATAATGATACAAATACGCTCTTTTGGAGGCTTGTCTTTGCCCATTGGTGTCAACTTAAGCAAAAATGCTGTCCCACAGGCCTTTTACCCCCCTTAATCCCCCCTTGGAAAGGGGGAAAAAGAAATCCAGTTCCCTCCCCTTTACAAGGGGAGGGTTAGGGTGGGGTGACGAATTGCAACAGTAGTTTATACAGCATTTCTGCTTGATAGTAGTGAAATCCGAATAAAATAAAGAGGCATTCCTGACCTCAAAATAATTGAGAATCGCGGAAAATTGATCTTCAGAATTATTTCTGCAACTAAAACAGGCGCATAACCATGCTAGAACAAGGTACTATCAGTATTCATACTGAGAATATTTTCCCGATCATTAAGAAATCGCTTTACTCAGATCACCAAATTTTCTTGCGGGAACTGGTATCCAACGCTGTAGACGCTATCCAAAAGCTGAAAATGGTATCCCGCGCCGGAGACTACGCTGGAGATATCGGCGAACCAGAAATTGAAATTGCCATTGACAAAGATAAGAAAACTCTTTCTATCTCCGATAATGGTATCGGGATGACCGCAGATGAAGTTAAGAAATATATCAATCAAGTTGCCTTCTCTAGTGCTGAAGAATTTATTCATAAGTATGAAGGCAAATCAGATCAACCGATAATTGGCCACTTCGGTCTTGGTTTTTATTCTTCCTTCATGGTGGCGCAAAAGGTAGAGATTGATACTCTCTCCTATCAAGAAGGGGCGCAGGCGGTTCACTGGACTTGCGATGGTTCCCCAGCTTTCACCCTAGAAGATTCGCCCCGGACAACTCGCGGCACTACTATTACTCTCAGCCTGCAAGGAGAAGAGGAGGAATTTTTAGAGTCAGCACGGATTAAGAATCTTGTCAAGACCTACTGTGATTTCTTGCCAGTACCGATAAAACTAGAAGGTGAAGTATTAAATAAGCAAAAAGCACCGTGGCGAGAGTCTCCGAGTAATCTGAGTCAAGAAGATTATTTAGAGTTTTACCGCTACTTGTACCCTTTTCAGGAAGAACCTCTGTTGTGGGTACATTTAAATACTGACTATCCCTTTATCATCGACGGGATTCTGTATTTCCCCAAAATGAGGCCGGATGTAGATGTTACCAAAGGGCAAATCAAGCTATTTTGCAATCAAGTTTTTGTTAGCGACAACTGCGAAGAAATTATCCCACAATTTCTGACTCCAATGCGGGGTGTGCTTGATAGCACTGATATTCCCCTAAACGTATCGCGCAGTGCTTTGCAAGGCGATCGCACCGTGCGGAGAATCGGTGATTACATTGCTAAAAAAGTAGGCGATCGCCTCAAAGAACTTTTCCGCGATAATCGTGAACAATACATTAGCGCCTGGAAGGATCTTGGTACTTTTGTAAAATTCGGCGTTCTCAACGACGAGAAATTCAAAAAACAAATCGAAGATATCATCGTCTTCCGCACCACCGCCAAGCTGACAGAAAAAGTTGCTGCCCAAACTCCAGTAGTTGAAGTCCAGTCTTCAGACGGGGATGCTTGGCAAGATGTCACTCCCTCACCCAGTTCTGACTCAGCACCCAGCGCTCCTTACACCACACTGAAAGAGTATCTAGAACGTAACAAAGAACGTAACGAAAACCGGGTTTTCTATAGCACTGATGAAGCAACCCAAGCTACATACATAGAACTACACAAAAATCAAGGCTTGGAAGTCCTGTTTATGGACTCCTTCATCGACACCCACTTTATCAACTTCCTAGAGCGGGAATATCAGGATATTAAGTTTACACGGGTGGACTCCGACTTAGATAATACCCTGCTGGAACAAGACAAAGCTACGGAAATTGTTGATCCGAAGACGAACAAAACTCGGAGTGAGACTATCAAAGAGTTATTTGAGAAATCCCTCAACAAACCCAAACTCAACATCCGCACCGAAGCTTTAAAATCAGACGATCCTCATGGAACACCACCTGCGATCGTTCTTTTACCAGAGATTCTCCGCCGGATGCGGGAAATGAACGCTATGATGATGCAGCAGCAGTCAGTAGAGTTTCCCGAAGATCACGTTTTGCTGGTGAATACTGCTCATCCGTTGATTCAAAATCTGGCAAATCTTAACCAAGGTAGTATTATTCAAGGTAACGGTGAATCGCCTACCGATCAGTTAGTGAACTTGATTTGCCAACACGTTTACGATTTAGCGTTGATGTCTCAGAAAGGATTTGACGCTGAAGGGATGAAATCTTTCGTCGAGCGATCCAATGAGGTACTCACCAAGCTAACGGAACAAGCTAGTAAGTAAGAATAATTAGGAGTACAGACGCGATTAATCGCGTCTGTACAAGAGTTAGAAGTTATTTCTCCCCCTGCTCCCTCATCTCCCTCATCTCCTTTCCTACTTCTGTTGCCTAAGAACTAAAATGGAAAGGCTGTATTAAAATAAGAATCTGGAGATACTTGCTATGTCCCGTCGCTGTGAACTAACTGGTAAGAAAGCAAATAACGCTTTTGCTGTTTCCCACTCTCACCGCCGCACTAAACGCCTTCAGCACGCTAATCTGCAAAGCAAGCGTGTTTGGTGGGAAGGCGGAAATCGTTGGGTGAAGTTAAAGCTGTCTACTAAAGCAATCAAAACCCTACAAATTAATGGGTTAGAAGCAATGGCAAAAGAAGCTGGCATTAACCTGAATCATTACTAAGTAATGTAGATTTTATAACCTGAGACTTTTGTAACGTCAAATACAGGTGATTTGTAGGGGCGCACAGCTAGCTGTCCGTCCCTACTGCTTATTGGATGGATCTTGAGTAGTAGGCTTTCCAATACGGTTCGGATAAGGTTTTTTTATAAAAATTGGCAGCATTTTGGATGACCACAGCTTTGAATGGTGCTGAAGTAGATTTAGTTAATTCATTGTTTGAATTGTTGATTTTGGTGAGATATGGTAATCTCATTTGAACTGATTAAGCTTTCGATTAATTTCAACGCCTGAGAAACATTACTCAAACGAATAGCATTAGACATCTCCAGAAATTAATTATGCGTTACCTGAAACCCTTGTAGAGACGTTGCATTGCAACGTCAAAACAATTCATTTTCGGAGATGTCTATTGGGTAGTTGCAGGCTATTGGCTGCGTTTGCTGACATCAACTCTCTCACCATATCTGCATTGATAGTTCCACTTTGAGCATAGGTTTTCAGCTTTTCTAGCTCAGTAAACTGTTGCCTGTCGATTCAACCAATAAAGAGTAAGCATCCGCAGTCAGGTTTATATCCACCTCCCACCGGAGGAGGCATGATGTCTGCAAACGCTTGGGGGATAGCCATTGGGATTGCTGCTGCTGGAGTTGGTGTAGAACAAATTTTATTGAGTAAGCCAACTTTAGCGCTACTCGATTCCCAGCGATGGCTCATGCTACTACTATGTATCCACGCAATTTAAATCTGAGGATTTATCTATAAAGCATCTATCCCATGAAGGATTTTAAAAAAATATCAATAAATATTCATATAGTTATTTAAAGATTATGTAATCTCCGTATTCAAGCCTGACCTTGTAAAGCTGAGAACTCAACCATTGCCGTCTATCGGAGGTGACAGAACCAAAGGAGGAATGTCATCATTAGAAGATGTACCTCTGGGCAATGAAGTCAAGTAGGTGAAATATTTATTAATATTATTAATAGGAAGTGTAAATTCAGCGTCAGGAGTCAGAAGAAATTCTTAATGGCAGGTATTTCGCATCAATATCAAATTTTTTACCAATAGAACAGAAGATCATGAAAGATAAAGAACCATCAGACTCTAAGGACTTCGTCGGAAATCTCAAAAATGGAATCTGGCTGTTTGGATTGTCATCCTGGGTATTCGGCATTACCGATCGCAGTATTGCTTCATTTGCGGATGGCTATCTATCTGCTTTGGATTTGACGCAACTATTCACAGCCGCTACCTTCTTTGTGGCGTGGCTATTTTTGAAGCCGACATCCAGAGTTTAAGATCAGCGATTAGTTGAGTATTTATACTCTCTTAAAGGAAATGCCCTTGACACTCGAATATGTACTGATTGTATTAAAACAATACAATTACTTAGTATCAAAGATTTTTCTGGTTGAAGTTTGTCTTTTGCGAACTCAGTGTTGCTGGGTCGTTTCTTGCTGCTTAGTCTAAACTCCAGTAACCTACTCGCCACATTTCAACATTTCTAAAAAATTTTTCTAATTTTCCGGAATTGATTATGCTCAAGTGGTAGTCTCTATCAGACAAGCGATTTATACTGAAACTCTATAACGAAACCTTCGGGGTATATAACCCCAAATTAAAAGCCCGGTCATGAAGACCGGGCTTTTTTGACAATTATGAGTTAGAAATTATTCTTAACTCCTAACTATTCATTAAATTAGGCAAAAGCAGCAGTTGTCACATCGTTATTCGAGAGAATTTCTTGCAACTCTTCAGCGTCTACCGTTTCTTTATCAACTAGCATTTGCGCTATCTGATCTAAAATGTGGCGGTTGCCGATTAACACTTCTTTAGCGCGTGTATAGGCTACATCCACAAGTTTACGAACTTCTTCATCAATAGCGGCGGCGGTTTCTTCAGAGAAATCACGCTCTGACATGATATCTCGTCCCAGGAACATGTTACCTTGTTGACGACCAAGGGCGACTGGGCCTAAGCGATCGCTCATGCCAAATCTAGTTATCATCTGACGCGCAACCCGTGCAACTTGTTGTAAGTCGTTGGAAGCACCAGTGGTAACTTCTTCTTCACCAAAGATTAATTCTTCAGCAATTCGACCACCCAAAGCCACAGCCATCTGATTTTCTAGATAAGCGCGGCTGTATAAACCTGTGTCCATCCGGTCTTCGCTGGGGGTAAACCAAGTTAAACCACCTGCGCGACCGCGAGGGATGATGCTAATCTTTTGTACTGGGTCATAGTCAGGCATCAAAGCACCAACTAAGGCGTGACCAGCTTCGTGATATGCTACCAAGGTTTTGCGCTTTTCGCTCATTACCCGGTCTTTCTTCTCTGGCCCAGCTAATACGCGGTCGATTGCGTCGTTGATTTCATCCATTGAAATTTCAGTCAAATTCCGGCGGGCTGCCAAAATTGCGGCTTCATTGAGCAGGTTGGATAAATCTGCGCCAGTAAATCCAGGGGTACGACGGGCGATTTTATCCAAGTCCACATCTTTCGCCAAGGTTTTGCCACGGGCGTGAACCTTAAGAATTTCGCTACGTCCGGCATAGTCGGGACGGTCTACCACAACTTGACGGTCAAAGCGACCAGGACGCAATAAGGCTGCATCTAGGACATCAGGACGGTTGGTAGCGGCAATAATGATGATGCCAGTGTTGCCTTCAAAGCCATCCATTTCTGTGAGCAACTGGTTGAGGGTTTGTTCCCGCTCATCGTTACCACCACCTAAACCTGCACCCCGTTGACGACCTACTGCGTCAATTTCATCGATGAAGACGATACAAGGAGCATTGGTTTTAGCTTGTTCAAACAAATCGCGGACGCGGGATGCACCCACACCTACGAACATTTCCACAAATTCTGAACCGGAGATTGAGAAGAAGGGTACACCTGCTTCACCAGCTACGGCACGAGCTAGGAGGGTTTTACCTGTACCAGGAGGGCCAACTAACAGTACACCTTTAGGAATTTTTGCACCAACGGCGGTAAAGCGATCGGCGTTTTTCAGAAAGTCTACAACTTCGTTTAGTTCCAACTTGGCTTGGTCAATACCAGCAACATCGCCAAATGTTACCTGAGTTTGTGGTTCCATTTGGACTCTGGCTTTGGATTTGCCAAAGTTCATCGCTTGGCTACCAGGGCCACTTTGAGCGCGACGTAGCAAGAAGAATAAGCCGACCAAAAGCAATACAGGGAAAAATAAGCTACTTAGTGCTTTAAACCAAAATCCTTCATCGGTTTGGGGCAAAACAGAAATATCAACGCCTCTAGAAGTCAAAGTATTGATCAAGTCTGGATCGTTGACTAAGGTAACAATCCGTTTAGCTGGGTCATATTTGGGTGTAACCAGTGCTGTAGAACGGTCTGCACTCAAACTGACTTTTTCTACTCTGCCTTGTTGAACTTCTTGAATAAAGCGACTATATCGCCATGTCTCTCTGCTTTGGGGTTGTTTGTCAAAAAATGCTGTTCCCAGCGCAATGACGACAATAAACAGCAGCGCGTACAGCCCTGCATTTCTCCATCTTTTATTCACTAAGGTCTATCCTCCAGTATTTTTCGCGCGTTAGCTCTGAGCGGGCGCTTGCGCCATCGCCTAGCGTCTCTGATCACAAAGGTGATTATTAAGAATTATGTTAACTTATCTTAAGATATAACAAATTTGGTGTGGCTGTCATGCTAAAAAAAGCTCCTTTATTAGCTGAAAACTTTGATGGTAGGGATTATATTGTAGCGACCCTGAAGGCTGATGAACGGTATGAATGGGAATAATTTCTACCACACTATTAGTGTAGGCGATCGCTTCAAAGCCCTGCACTAACTCCACGCTCCAAGGTTCTTCCCGCACTGGCATCTGGTGGTTTTGCAACCAGTTTACAAGTTGCGATCGCACAATTCCCGGCAAAATTCCGGCCTTTATTGGTGGCGTGTACCAACTGCGATCGCACCATCCCCAAAGGTTGCCTGTGCTGGTTTCTAGCCAATTTCCTTGAGCATCAACTAATATTGCTTCTTGAGCATCTAAATTAGTTTTTGCCAACCAAGCACTCAAATAGTTTCCAGTTTTATGAGAGGGGAGAGAACGATAAAATTCCGAACTGGCAACAGCGCAAAAAATACCATTATTTTGTTTTTCTGTCAAATCTTGTGGTAATAATCTGCCAGTTATCCACTCCCGTCCATCGGGAAAGAGGGTAATTCTGAGAACGGGGAAGTGGGCGAGGATAATTTGAGCGCCTTGACGTAGACGGTTCCAATCTGGTTGCTGCCAACCAAAAGATTGTACTGAGAAAAGTAAGCGATCGCAATGTGCTTGCCAATTAGTTAAATTACTATCTAGTGAGTTCTGATAAACCCGCAACGTTGTAAAAACAGTTGCCCCATAAAGTAACCCCGGATCATTAATGTTTAATTCTAGGGTTTGGGAGTGAATTAATTTACCATCATACCAAAAAATATTATTTGTCACAACCAGATTGCTTGTCGCTACAACTCAATTGAAAAGTGATGACTTGTAATGCTCATACGCTGCATGAGATAAAACCTGTGGGCTGCAAATCGCTGAACACCAGAATCAAGACTCAGGTGTTTACACTCATGATTTCTTGCATATTCAATTAGCCACTGAAATAACTGTTGTCCATAGCTGTGTGATCGATTAAACTCATCAACAACTAAATCATCAATGTATAAGAACTTTCCCAATGCTAAACAATTAGAAATGCGAAATCCAGCTACTGCCAGAGTTTGCTCCTCTATTTTCAAGAATGCAAGTTGATATCTTTCTTTCATTTGATATCGAATTTGTTCTACAAACTTATCTTGCTCAAGGTGAGGGCGCAACTGATAAATAACAGGAAAACACCCTAATATTTGAAAGTCAGATTCTGCCAATTGTATTGACATCGCTATTACCTTACTCAATAGACTTCTTGCATGAATCAAAAGCCCTCACCCTAAATCCCTCTCCCAAGCTTGGGAGAGGGACTTTTAAATTGGCTCCCCTTCTCCCAATTTTGGGAGAAGGGGTTGGGGGATGAGGGCAAATTTGGCATTTGTACAATAGGTCTAATCATGGGAGAGAGTTTTAAAACAATTGGGCGAATATAATTTGCTACTACACTTACAGCAACCCGTTATAACTAATAATTTAATCTTTGGGGGGAAATATAATTTTTTTAGTACCTTCAGGAGTTGTAATTACTTTTCCTCCCAAAGCTTCAATTTCCTTAATTGCACGTTTTTGAGTTCTTTCATCAACTTGATTATTTAAAACTATTGCCCAGGTTGAAATTTGAGCATATTTGCTGTTAGGATTTCGACTTAGAAATTCAGCAGTTTTTTGAGAAGTATGAGCAATCATCTGACTCTCTGGATCTGAAAAGTTACTAGCCCAGTTTGCCGCCGTTGCAAAAGACTGTTCGGCAGCTTTAGCGTTGCCTAAAAATAATAACTCATCAACTCCTTTATAACGCCATACGTAATAAGACTTTTCGGGAACCGAGGGAGATAGTGATTTTAAGCCTTTCTCTGATAGTGCGATCGCACGTTCTGGCATAGCAGCATACAATGAAGTACTGATAGAAAGACTGCGATACGCTGCTAAAAATCGCGGGTCACGTTCTAGAATTACTTCAAAATATTCTGGACTTAAACTGTAACCTGTTTTATCTCGAACTTCATCATCTCCGAAATATTGGAGAAAATTGAGATATACTAAATCTGCAATGAAGTTATCATAGCCAAAACTAGGCGTTTTTTTGAGAAAATTAAGACGGATACTTTCTAATTTTATTTCTTTTTCTAAAGTTTCTAAAGACGCAGATTGCTTGCTATTTATTAGCTTTTGCAATTGGGGGAATTGAATCAAGCCAACTCCTAAAATACATACACAAATTATAAAAGGTGTAGCAAAAGCTTGACGAGATAACAACATATTTTTCTTATTTTCCCAAGCAGACTTAACTTATTGTATACAATGTGTTTGTTGTAAAATTACTCAGTTCTTAAGTGTGTAAATTTGATTTTAAATGTTTCAAAAGTTACCACCACTGTTGAGCGATCGCTCAATTTTATTGAGTATTTATCACTAATACCCGCATTGCTGAATCCGGTAGCCCTAATTCTTTGTTAGCACACAAACAAGCTTGTCGAGAATGAATAAGTTTAGCGATCGGAGTACTTATTCGCTCAAACCCTGACAGAGTAGCAGTGTTAATGTAATAGGTTCATATTTTTGAGTAGAAAATATATTAAGTATATTTAAGCAATGTATCTCTAGCATAGTCTTTTATCATTTATGTAAACAATTGTAACAATAGCCAATACTTTGCGTAAAACTCACAGTCTGAACCTGAATATAAAACTATAGCTATGTTGCTGTTTCATATAGTTCAACCATAGTTTACACACGTTCATACCGAGTCCATCAAGTTAAAAATGCTTTTGATAGTTCAAATGCTCACTCTTTTCTGCAACATTACTGCTAGATAAAAGTAGCTTTGTCTTAATTGAGCAAAAATAGTTCTGTCATCCAAGTTATTTAACGAAATGAGGTCAAAAAAATGGCAACGTCCAGCAGCATACAACAACAAGAATTAGAAGAACTCAAAGACCCGACAGCAACTACATTCGATACTTCAGAAGCACAAATAATAAAACCAGTATTTTCTACAATTGAGAATACTCGATTAGAAAGACTAGAACAACTAGAAACAGGTACATTTAATGCACCTAATCAAATAAAAGCCGCGCCCAAGCCAATTAAACTCAATGTTACCGATGGGGATGTCACAACTAGTTTACGTGGCTCTGGTAAAGCACTAATAAACACAGGTGGACTAAGTAAATCCAATGCCACTTTTGAGGGTGGGGGTGTCACAACTAGTTTAGGTGGCTTTAGTGAACTAGTAGTAAGCGCAAATGCGGAGAATCAGCGTACCCTTTCTTTTGTCGATTCTGGCTCATCCAATGCCACTTTTGAGGATGAGGGTTTCACAAACATAACAAACACAGATGTGGAGAATCAGCGTCCCCTTACTTCTGTCATTTCTGGCTCTGATACAGCAACAAGAGACACAGACAAACCAAGTATATCCAGTGCCCCTTTTGAGGGTGGGGGTGTCACAACTAGTTTAGATAGCGATGAGAATCAAATAATAATAGGCACGCCCAATGCGGATACACTCTATGGTGCTGATGGGGATGACATCATAACTAGTTTAGGTATCGATGATATAGTCTCAGGTCGCAATGGAGATGACCTCATTAGTGGAGGAAGTGGAAACGACTTCCTCCTGGGTGATGCTGGTAAAGATATCATCTTTGGAGACTATAGTGCCAGTGGAAATTCAGACTTGATTGCAAGTGGCAATGACACCATTTTTGGTGGTAATGGAAACGATCAACTCTATGGTCAAGGCCGTCAAGACAGAATCTATGGTGATTTTGGTAATGACTATATTGAAGGTGGGGCAGACAACGATCAAATTAATGGTGACGATGGCAACGACATACTTTACGGTGATGACATAGAGGGCAACCCCGATGTAAGTGGTAACGATACAATCTCTGGTAACAATGGCAACGATAAAATTTATGGTGGTCGAGGTAACGACTCACTCCAAGGTAATAATGGAAAAGATTTACTAGTTGGTGGGCAGGGTTACGACTCTCTTAATGGTGGTGACGGCAGCGATGTATTGATTGGTACTGATACAGGGTTCTCTGGTCAACTGCAACAAGGATTTGGCTTTGGCGAAAAAGATACCTTAATCGGTGGAAAAAATAACGACACATTTGTTCTGGGGCTTGAAAAAGCAAATGCTAGGGATGTGAATGGTAATGATACTGTTATTTTTGGCGTAGTTTTATACAATGATGGCAATATTAACGCCAGTGGTACTCAAGACTACGCTCTGATTCAAGACTTTGGTTTCATTAACGACCGTGTTATCCGTGGTGTAGATAAAATCCAGCTAGCAGGTTCAGCAAGTCAGTATTTACTGGGTGCATCTCCTGTTAAGGAGATATCTGGTACGGGAATATTTTTTACCCAAGGTCAGTTTGTGGCTGAACTCATTGGTATTGTTGAGGGAATTTCGCTCTCCAATCTAAGTCTTTCCGATAGCCAGCAATTTATTTTTGTTTGATTAGAAGTTCAGACTCAGGGTATTGAACCAAAATCTTATCTGAGCGTTACTGCACGCCTAAAGGACTCCAATTAAAAAAATATCCAACTTGTAGGGTGCGTTATATCTCCGGCTAATGCACCATGACAGATTAGATTAAGATTGTGCGTTACTTGATTAATGCACCCTACAAATTAAGATTGGATGATTTATTTTTTGGTAGTCCTTTAATAGCAAAAAGCAGGAAAACTACCTTATTCCTACTTGCAACAAAAGGAACAAAAGCTTTATGGCTTCAGATATCGTTATCCAATTTGCTGAAATTCTCGAAAATCCGACAATCTTTCCCGATGAACAGGGAAAACTGAAAATTGTAGTTAAGAATCAAGGTGATACACGGTTCAACGGGCCTGTAAACCTCAAACTGTATGCATCAACCGATAAAGTTCTTGACATCAATTCTCTAAACACACTCGAACAATCAAGGGGTGCAAGCGATTTACTCAGGGGCAAAGATGAGCTTTTGGGCGGTTTGAATGATCAAAGGGTTAATTTAGCGCCTGGTCAATCTAAAACATTTACTGTGGATTTTGCTGGCTCTGAGTTTCGGACTGCAAGTGTTGTCTCTCCAGGATTCTACTATTTGATTGGACAGGTAATACCAGGTAATAACGTTACTGAAAGTAATATAGCCAACAATGTAGCCAGCCAGTTAATTACTGGAGGTGACGTTGTGATCCAATGGAATTCAATTCTTTTAAATGCCATACAAGCATCGGGAACAGCACCTCCAGTGGGGGCACGGAATCAGGCGATCGTTCAGGCGGCAGTTTATGATGCCGTCAACGCAATTGACCGGAGTTACAAGCCTTATTTAGTGAACATCAGCGCATCGGAAGCTACCGGGGCATCAAAAGAAGCTGCCGCAGTTGAAGCAGCCTACGAAACGCTGGTTGAATTGTTCCCAAATCAAAAAACTATATTCGATGAACAACGGCAAAGGTCTCTTGCAACAATCCCGGATGGTACGGCTGAGGACAAAGGCATTGCGATCGGAAACAAGGTTGCCCAGCAAATACTGGATAACCGGAAAAATGATGGTTCAAGTACTGCACAAGAACCATACACGCCAGGAACTGGCTTTGGCGATTGGAAGCCAACTTTCACCGATGGTGAAACAACAAATAATACTACCAATTTTGCACCAGCATTATTGCCCCAGTGGGGTCTAGTAACTCCCTTTGCTATAGACAGTGTAATCCTGTTCCGTCCAGATACTTTCCCTGAGTATGGTAGCCCTCGGTATACGAGAAATTTTAATCAGGTTAAGGCGCTTGGCGCTGAAAACAGCACTGTTCGCACCGCAGATCAGACGGAAATTGCCCAATTCTGGGCTTACGATCGCGGCGATACTTTCAGACCACCAGGTCAGTTGAACGAACTCGCGCAAGAAGTAGCATTGGCTCAAAGCAATACCCTGGAGGAGAATGCCCGTTTATTTGCGCTGCTGAACATTGCCCAAGCTGATGCGGGTATTGTTGGGTGGGATGCAAAGTACGTCTATGAGCAATTGCGCCCGATTACTGCAATCCGCAATGCCGATCAAGATAATAATCCTGATACGATTGCCAATCCTAATTGGGAACCTCTGCTAGATACCCCACCATTCCCAGATTACATCTCAGGACATTCTGTATTCGGTGGTGCATCAGCCGAAATTCTAAAACTTTTCTACGGCACCGACGACATCAGTTTTGACATTCCTTCACAAGAATTACCTGGTGTTGCTCGCTATTATGGCAGCTTTTCACAGGCAGCCCAAGAGGATGCCGATAGCCGGATTTATGGTGGCGTCCATATTGAAGCGGCCACTATAGACGGGGTGCAAGTAGGTAGAAATGTCGGCAGCTTCGTGTTTAATAACTTTTTGACTCCAGTTTAGATATACTCACAGAATTTTAGATTTTAAATTTTGGATTTTGAATCTTCAAAATCCAAAGTTTAAAAAGGTTTCAGAGCAAGCGAATTTAAACGTGAGAATTAGCACAAATCCACGCTTAGTGGACTATAAACCAATACGCTTGGGTTAAGGCTTAACTCTTTGTCAAAGTTAATTTTTTTAACGAACCGCGTTGGCAAAGCCTCTCCAAGAGTTGACGCAAAGAACGCAAAGGAAGAGAAGAAAAAGAAGGAAGAAATGCTTAATGGGACTTAGACAAAAAACACGGGCAAAATAGTCTCAAATCTATATATAGAGGTAGTTTGACATCGCTTTGCCTATTTTCTTGATATATCTGGGTTTCAGACGTTTTTAGGCATTTGGTGTATTTCCCTTGCCCTGTATGGTTTTGAGGCTTGTTTCATCCTCAAAAATGTTTAAGTCCCATTAACTGAACTGTATTGGACTATAAACCTTACCGAGTCTTCAATAGATAGACTTTAGATATCAGCCTCAAAATTCATTCTGAGGCGGTTGTTGGGACTGGTGCAAGTTCTGAGTTTTTCAATAATTGCCAACATTGCCCAGCGATCGCCCAATCTTCTTGAGTATGAATAACTAATATCCGTACTGCTGAATCGGGTGTAGAAATATCCTCATCAACAGGCTGCTGCTGATTTTTTTCAAGGTCTATTTTTAATCCCAAAAAACCAAAGGCTTCACAGGCGGCTTGGCGAATTTCTGGGGAATGTTCACCCACGCCTGCTGTGAATACCAAAGCATCTAATCCGCCCAAACTGGTAAGCATTGCACCGATACTAGAACGTAGGCGATGTACGTAGATATCCCACGCCTGTTGAGCGCGGGAATTACCTTGAGCGATAGCTTCTCTCACCTCACGCATATCGCTAGATACACCCGAAATTCCCTTTAACCCAGAAGCTTTATTTAATACATGATCTAACTTTTCAACAGAGTAATTGCAGTAACGCAACAGATAAATCAGAATCCCCGGATCAACTGAACCAGAACGACTACCCATCATCAATCCTTCTAGGGGCGTGAATCCCATTGTGGTATCAATGCTGCGACCGTTTTTAATCGCCGCCAAAGAGCAGCCATTGCCTAGATGACAGGTAATTAAGCGCTCAGGGGGAACATCTTGATCGAGAATTTGGGCAGCACGTTGAGAACAGTATTGGTGACTGATACCATGAAACCCATAGCGACGGATTCCTTGCTCTACCCACTCATAAGGGCCGGGATAGATTGCTGCTGCATCGGGTAGAGTGGCATGAAATCCGGTATCAAAAACTGCTACCTGGGTGACATCTTTTGAGATTTCTTCAATTGCTTCTATGCCTTCTAAAGCAACTGGATTATGGGCTGGAGCAAGGTTAGATAGATGAGCGATCGCCTTTTTAACATCCTCCGTAATTACCACACTATCTTGATAATCCTTTCCACCATGTACTATCCGATGTCCCACCACATCGATATCTGACAACCGATCAATTACTTTGGTAGCACCATCACTAAGTGTATTGAGCATATAGGTAAGGTGTGCCTGTGGGGAATCACCAGAGATTGATTCTTGCAGTGTTGCACCCGTAATGGTTTTCACCTCAATTTCTGCCACACCCCGATCTTGAGTCCAGTTGATTTTTCCTTCCCAAAGGGGTTGGGCTGCTTCGGTGGAGAAAGCCTCATCTGTAATCTCATACAGACAACTTTTTTGGGTACTCGATCCGGCATTCAGCACCAATATTTTCATATAACAACACAAAAATATGACTTCTTTTGATCATGTCACCAAGTGTAACCTTATGCTTCTACCCTGTAGGCATAATATGCAGCAAAGGTGTGTTTCCAGCGCTAAAATTTGTTGAATCATTTTTCAAAGCGATCGCTTACAGATTTTCTATGAACGCTTCCGGTGTAACTTGCGCTTGCTTAAGAATGCCACTTGAGGAAACTCAGCTATATACATATCGTCCTCTTTATAAATAAGGACTGCAAAGCTGCGAGTTTTCATCGTACTGTATCCTCAACCCTTTTTATAGCAAGCATAGCATCACCCTTTCTTTATAAAGATAGCCGCTAATGAGGCAGCAACCCCCTAATTAGTGGCACATTTTCAGCCAGAAGACTTTGATATTCTTTTTCGGAGATGTCTAATACTCATTGGATTCAAGGTTTTGTTTCATCTCGGCACCGATAGCACGAGCAGCCGGATCTGAACTTTGTAGCAGTGTACTTGACACATTGTGCTGCTCAACTTGGCTTCGGTTTTGACTAAGTTTATACTTACCTTCCAAGCGTGTAACAGTTATTTCAAAACCTACAATGCCATTCATCATACCTTCACGAAATCCGTCAGATAAACCGTGCCAATGCGATTTGTAGTCAGCTTCGTAGGTGTCTATCATCTCGTTTATCATTTGGTTCATTGATTCTGGGGAGTCATTGAGCATGATGACTTTGGGAATACCATAGGCATGAACAGCAATATAGTTCCACGTCGGTACGCTCTCATGCTTTTCATACAAGGTAGGAGAAATGTAAGCGTGCGCCCCGGTAAAGATAGCAAGTAACTCAGCGCCAAGGGCTTGCGATTGAGGATTTTGCTTTGCTAGATGACCAATTAATTTAACAGCATCCCCTTGCATTGCAATGACAAGAGGAACGTGTGAAGCATAAGGTACACCATCTATAATCGATACCAACGTAGCGAAACTATTGGCTCTCATAAAGGCGATCAATTTATCAACATTATCTTCTTGAAAAGCGGTTGGTCTATACATGGCGATTTAACCTCACTATCAACTTATAAAAGTCCCGTTAACTCTCATTTGTATAGCAAGCAGAGAATGTCTAAAGCTCACTGTCCCTCCCCTCAATTCGGCAAATTATCAACCCGCATCAAATCCAATTCTCGTTCAAATATTTCATCAATTGGCAACATTTGACCATCAACAGTCATAAATTTATGGTCTTTTGTTGCCCGAATCAATGAACCATCTTCTAAACAATACTCAAACACCTCTTGTTGTCCGCGATCGTGCCACTGTGCTACAGGCTGCGTGTAAATATTTCCATTATTATCAACGCTGTATACAGTACATTCAATGCGTTTTTCTACAATCTTTCCAATTGGCAACAAACCATATTCTACTGTCAAAATTTCCGTGTCATAGCTTAAACAATATTCAGCAAACTTTAACATTTGCTCAAATAATTCATCCGCAACTTTTTTCTGTACACCGTTTTTCGCTGCACCATCCACGAATTTTTCTCGCTGCTTTTGCATTTCAGAAACTTTCTTTTTACCCATCGCCCGACGCAGCAAGTCAGCTTGTCCTAAAGAATATCCCGCCATATCTTGAGCAATTTTCATGATTTGCTCTTGATAGACCATAATTCCATAAGTTTCGTCTAATATAGGTTCTAAAATGGTGTGTTGATAATCAATCTGTTCTCGACCATGTTTACGGTTAATAAACTTAGGAATCAGTCCCGCATCTAATGGCCCCGGTCGATAAAGTGCCAAAATCGAAGAAATATCTTCTATATTAGAAGGCTTCAAATCTCGCACTATCTGACGCATTCCAGAAGATTCTAATTGAAATATCCCTTCTAACTCACCTGCTTCTAATAGTTCATAAGTTTTTTGGACATCTTTTGGCAGAGTACTATGTTCACCTTTAGCTAATATCTTCTGCGCTTTTCTTTCCTGGCGGGGAATTTCATCAGGATCAACCCGATATCCTCTGGTTTCTTGAATCAAATCAACAGTCTTTTGAATCAGCGTTAGGTTCCGCAAACCCAGAAAATCCATTTTCAACAAACCCATTGATTCCAAGTCTTCCATGAAATATTGGGTAATTACGGAACCGTCATTATTCTTCTGTAGCGGTACAATTTCATCAAGTGGATCGGCAGAAATTACCACACCTGCTGCATGAACACCAAAAGTTTTGTTAGTTCCTTCAATTCGCATCGCCATATCAAGCCAATGGCGAACATGGGGTTCTTTATCATATTTCTGTTTAAACTCTGGTTCTGGGGTTTGATCGGAAATCATCACCTTGAGTTTCGTTGGTTTCCCCCGCACTACAGGAATTAATTTCGCCATTTTGTCAGCTTCCCCATAGGGAATATTTAATACTCTGGCGACATCTTTCAAAACTGCTTTAGAAGTTAGGCGATTAAAAGTAATAATTTGGGCAACTCTATCTGCACCATATTTCTCAGTTACATATTCAATAACTTTATCTCTTTGTTCAATACAGAAATCTGTATCAATATCAGGCATGGATTTACGTTCTGGGTTCAGAAAACGCTCAAATAGTAGCCCATGATGCACAGGGTCAATGTTGGTAATTCGCATTGCATAAGCAACTAATGAACCAGCCGCAGAACCGCGACCTGGCCCCACAGGAATGTTATTATCTCTAGCAAATTTGATGTAGTCCCATACAACTAAAAAGTATTTGGAAAAACCCATTTGCTGAATCATTTTCAGTTCGTATTCCAATCTTTCTTTATAGACGGAATCGACTTCCTGACGAGATTTGCGATTTAACCGTTCTAAAAGTCCACTCCATGCAACATCTTCGGCGTAAGTGTCAGCAGTATGACCAGAGGGAATTGGGGGTGTAGGAATCTGAGGCTCACCCATAATATAGTAAGGCTCGACTTTATCGGCGACTTCTTCAGTGGTAGCGATCGCTTCGGCAATTACATCATCCGGCAAATGGTCACGAAATAGCTGCTGCATCTCCTCGCCAGATTTGAGATACTCTGTGCCACTATAACGCATCCGCTTATCTTCAATAATTAGCTTACCAGTTTGAATACATAGCAAAGCGTCGTGGGCTTCAACGTCAAAACAAGAAATAAAATGCGAATCATTGGTAGCAATAATTTTAATCCCTAGTTCCCGCGCAATCTTGACGATTTCAACATTCACAATCCGGTCTTCTTGGGAACCGTGGTCTTGAATTTCTAGATAATAATCATCACCAAATACATCTTTATACCACTGAGCAACTTTTCGGGCTGCATCTGGTCTATTACTGAGAATCGCTTGGGGAATTTCTCCACCCAAACAAGCGCTGGTGACAATCAAGCCTTCATGATATTGTTTTAGTAAATCTTTATTAATACAAGGACGAGAAAAAATTCCTTTACCTTGAACACCTTTAAGATGAGAAATAGTGGTTAATTTGACTAAATTTTTGTAACCTTTAGTATTTTTAGCTAAAACGACTTGATGATATTTTGGACGGCGTTCTTGTTTTTCAATATCGCCGTTAATTATATACATTTCATTGCCGATAATCGGCTTAATATTATGACTACGGCAGATTTTGATCAGTTCAACGGCTCCATACATGACACCATGATCGGTAAGAGCGATCGCTTTCATTCCCAGTGCGATCGCTTGATCTACCAACTCTGGTAGCTGACTTGCTCCATCAAGTAGACTGTAGTCACTGTGAATATGTAAAGGGACAAAGGACATAAGCATCTCCAACTACTAGCCAAGATATCTCTAGGGGCCTACCTAGTGGTCTACCCTTTCGAGCTAGATTTTGCAAAGCAACGGAATCTTAGATTAACAGTTTTTACCTAAAATTAAAGCTGTTATTTTTCCGAAATTGTTACTGTCATAAGTGTTGTTTTAATAGTTACAGCAGTTCATCAGCATCTAACTAATGAGTAAAACAGAGAGTACTACTTCGCCTAAAACCAAAGCTAGCCCTTGGTGGCAGCGTATCCCTCTCACATTACAAATTCTTATCGCCCTAGTAGCCGCAGTCAGCGTTGGAATTGCCCTTGGTGCGGGGAATCCCAATCCCAGCAATGCCACCTTAATCAACAATTTAGCAATTCCGGCTGAATTGGTGCTAAAGGCTCTCCGCGCCCTAGCTACGCCCCTGATTTTGGTAGCGGTGCTGCACACCTTAATGACTACGAATATCCCCGGTACAGCAGGACGGCGGTTAGCAGTGCTACTTTTAACTAACACTACCGTAGCTATTTTAGTGGGACTTCTCGTAGCAAATGTGCTGCGTCCTGGGACTTGGGGCAATGTAGCCACCTCAACAACTACAGAAGTAACTACTCAAAGTCTTGATCCTTGGGGAATACTCAAAGATGCTGTACCGGAAGCTGTCCTAAAGCCATTAGTTGATAATAATGTCATCCAACTAATTGTGATTGCCCTGAGTTTTGGCATCGTTTTGCGGGCATTAAAATCTGAACAAATTGCCCAAGGGAAAAAAGGATATCAGCCAATAGAGGATGTCATCGGGATTTTGTTTGAAGCGGTAGCCCGTGTCCTCAACTGGGTAATTGCCTTAGTCCCTTTCGCAGTCTTTGGGATTGTTGCTAAAACAGTTGCTATGCAAGGATTTGCACCGTTTAAATCTTTGGGTGCATTTATCGTGGCGGTGCTGTTAGCACTAGCATTACAGGCGTGCTACTACCTTACCAGAGTAAAATTTGGTTCTTGGGTACAGCCGCTAAAATTCCTCGCTGGCGGTTCTGATGCCTTTTTGACAGCTTTCTCGACTTCTTCCTCTGCGGCGGCAATGCCCATAACCTTTGAAGTTTTGCAAACAAAAGTCGGTTTAAGAGAATCTTCTGCTGCCTTGGGGGCATTAGTAGGGGCAAATTTCAATAATGATGGCACTGCCCTCTATGAAGCAATGTCTGCGTTGTATATTTCCCAACTGATTGGGCAACATCTGAGTCTGGGACAGCAGTTAATTGTCATCCTTACTTCAATTTTTGCATCCGTAGGTGCGGCGAATATTCCCAATGCTGGACTGGTAACGATGACACTGGTGTTCACTTCTGTAGGCTTACCTACCCAATACATTGCTTTGCTAGTTACTGTAGACTGGTTTCTGGATCGTTGCCGCACGGCGATTAATGTTATGGGAGATATGACTGTCAGTGCTTTACTTGATGGTAAAAAGCCTCGTTCTGTAGACGAGGCTTAGTTTTACGGCTTTTGAGGTATAGCAAAAGCCTTGGGGATTAGGACATCAACAGATTATAAAACCTAGACACCAAAAGACTTTTCACCCAGTCCCCAGTCCCCTGCTATATCTAATGCTGTTGAGGCCCTTTGGCATCACATTCTTTAGTCCAGCAGCGTTCTAGAAGTCGAAGACGCCAGATCAATGCAAAGCGTTGGGGATTCAATACTAATTTAGTATCCTGACTAAATAAAGGCTGATTCAGATACTGCCAAAGCGGAAATTGAATTTTGGTGTGTTTTGGAGCCATAAGAACAACAAATATTATAAAAGTTTAGTGGTGATAGTTGGCATTTTGTCTAACAATTGCCTGATGCTGTTTTTCTAGTTAAAGGCTACACTGCGTTTTTGCAGTTGTCCTGGTGGCAATTGCGGAATTTCAGTAAGTGAGTTTATGTTGTTTCCGCTTTAATACTGAAATTGCACACATCATTTTTCTGATTCCCCATCCCGTGACAAGTCATACCATTTCACAACATTTATGATACAGCGTTGGTAAAAGCGTACAAATCTACACCCCTACAGTCAATTCATCTGTTACAAAGATTTTTAGAAGCGATCGCATTGCCATCCAGAATTTTAACTAGGTAGCCTGTTAGAAAAGCGAGTAGTGTGGCGTTGAGGTGTCGAATTATAGCTTACAAAACACTTGTAATTTCTGTTACTAACTGTGAATTTATAGTCAATTTGATCATAAGGCTGGTTCTATAGTAATTATTGGTTTTTAAGAGGAGCAAGATTTTGCTCCCCTTAATATTTAGATAATAGTGAAATTAGCAGCAGTGAGTGTTGTGGTACTAATGCCAGTCAGCGTTGCCAAGATTTCATCAGTAGCAGTCACTATGATGTTGTTACCAGCGAAACTTAGTTGGTTGAAGGTCAAACCACCAGACAAGCCAATCAAATCGTTGCCTTTGCAGAAGTCGGTAATAATATCAGTACCTTTTCCAGCAGAGAAGATAAATTTATCCTTGCCATTACCACCTGTGAGGATATCGCTACCAAGACCACCGAACAAGAGGTCGTTACCATTGCCGCCATTGAGGGTGTCTTTGCCATTACCACCGTAAAGGTTGTCTTTGCCATTGCCGCCATTGAGATAGTCATTACCAGGAGTGCCGTGGAGGATATCATTGCCGTTGCCACCAAAAAGGCGATCGCCCACTTGGATAGTAACCTTGGCAGTGCTGGTGAGTTGGCGATCAGTGATTGTGTAGTTAAAGCTAGCCGCACCACTAAACCCGCAATTTGGGGTAAACACAATAAAATCATCTGCCAAGTTGTTGGGAGTGCCGTTATTTTTCAGCACGGCAGTACCATTGGTTGCACCACTGACACCAGTAATACTGAAACTGCTGCTATCGATGTCAGTATCATTAGCCAGCAAGGTATTAGCTTGAATGCTCACAGCAGTATTTTTGGCAGCAGTAACAGTATCATTCACGGCAACTGGTGGGTCATTCACGGGATTCACGTTCAAGTTAAAAGTATCAGTAATGCTGCCGCCATTGCCGTCAGTGACAGTGTAGCTGAAACTGTCAGCGCCGTTGTAGTTGGCATTGGGGGTGTAAACAAAATAGTCATCGCTGGCATTGCCAACAGTAGCATTGTCGTTGAAGGTGAGTGTGCCGTTGGCAGGGTTAGTGAAGCCACTGATATTTAGGGTATCGCCATCAATGTCTGAATATCCCCTGAGAATGGTGCTGGCAAGAATGTTAACGGCGGTATCTTCTTGGGTGCTAGCTGTATTCGCAAAGCCGTAGATGACGTAGCTTTCTCCGTTTTTAAATGGGCCGTAGATACCTCCTCCCTTTTGCGCTGCCCCAATAATCAGGTCATCGGAGCCATCACCGTTGAAGTCTCCGGCATTGCTAACGGAGCGCCCTGAAAAGTCACCTACATTAATGCCGTTGATCACAAAGCCGTTGCTGCCATCCAGGGACAATAAGTCAAAGCTAGCTCCAAAGCCACTGCTGCTGCCAAACACTACATAGCTTTCCCCAGTAGCTCGGTTGTCGTTGCTGGAGGCTTCTAGTGCTCCAATAATCACGTCGTCGAAGCCGTCACCGTTGATGTCTCCAGCACTGCTAACTGAGATGCCTACGCCATTCCCATTGATCGCGAAGCCGTTGCTACCGTCTAAGGACGAAAGGTTAAGAACCGAACCAAAGCCACTGCTCTTGCCAAATACTACGTAGATATTCGCAGAAGGGCCAGTGTCGATCTCATCTATGTAGGCAGAACCGGATGCCCCGATAATTAGGTCATCAATGCCATCACCGTTAAAGTCTCCGGCACTGCTGACAGAGGAGCCTAAAGAGTCATCAGCAATTCTCATTTTGAAATAAATAGAGTATTAACCCCGATTTTGGAATTCAAAATGTAGTACAAAATAACTAGTTTTTCAGCTAAAGGCAATCGCTAAAAAACAATTGGGTCGAGGAATTAAGTA